>CAZYLK010000135.1:0-17167 GCA_964648365.1 uncultured Phycisphaeraceae bacterium | reverse complement strand
CCCCGAGCGGAGGACGTGATCTTCTGCCGACTGAGCGGGCCGACTCTGCTCGACGATGTGGACTATGACATCGTCCGCTACCGTTACGTGTGGCGCGTCGGCGACGTGGTCGTGCGCGACGTGGTCAGCGCCGCCCGGTCGGACGCTGTTGCAGCATTCACGGCCGAGGACGGCGACCGGGTGACCTGCACCGTCACGCCCAGCGACGGCCGCGCGGAGGGTCCGTCGGCATATGCAGCAGCCACCGTCGGCATGACAGGCGACCTGGACGGCGATCGCGACATCGACGCCGACGACTACGCCGCCTTCCACGCCTGCTTCAACGGCCCGGACCACGACCCTGCGCCGGAGTGTGTGCGCGCCGACCTCGACGACGACCGCGACGTCGATCTGGCGGATTTCCGGGTATTGGCCGGCAACTTCACGGGGCCGCGCTGACCGGCCCGTCGCGTTGTCCGCGCGATGCGTGCGCGCTCTGACGCGTGTGGTTGTCTGCGTGGCTGGGGCATCGCGGCAGCGACCGATACAATCTCCGGATGCCGAGGCGCCGTCCAACTCTTTCGGACATCCGCTGGTACGTCTATGCGCCCTGGTTGATCGTGGCGCTGCTGGCGCATCTTGTCGTTCTGCTGGCGCTGTACGTCTGGTCGCCAGCGATCGGGCCGCCGGATGAACCCATCACGACGGTAGCGGTCAGCGTCGGGCCGAATCCGTACGATGCGCCGCCGGCGCCGGTCGCCGGCGAGCCGGAGGCAGACGAGACGCCGCGCGAGGTTCCTCCGGCCGACGTCGAGCCGGCGGACGAAACGCTGCTGGAAGCGGCCTCCGCCGACGAATTGCCGCCGGTGGGCGCTTCGGCCCCGAGCGGATCGGCAGCAGACGCGCCGGGCGGCGACGGCCCGCCACGGCCGGGAGGCGTCTATGCGAATCGGGGGGGGGCCGGCAGGGCGGCGGCGCTGAGGCGCTTCGGCGGCGGCGTGGAGACCGAGACGGCCGTCGAAGCGGGCCTGGCGTGGCTTGCGGCTCACCAGCGCGCCGACGGCGCCTGGGATCGGCTGCACTTCGATGACCAATGCCCCAAGCTGGACGTCTGCCGCGAAACCGCCGTGAGCTGGCCCGGCACCGACGCGGATCCCGGCGTGACGGGACTGGTGCTGCTCGCGTTCCTGGGCGCGGGCAACACCCCCGTCGAAGGCGAGTATCGCCAGACCGTGACGGGCGCTTTGCGGTTCCTGTTGTCGCGGCAGGACGCACGCGGCAGCTTCGGGCCGCCGGACCGCATGCAGCTCTACAACACGGCGATCGCCACGCTCGCGCTCGCGGAGGCGGCCGCCATGACGGAAAGCGCGCCGCTGCGATCCGCGGTGCAGCGCAGCGTCGCCAACCTGGCCCATGCACAGCAGCGCTGCGGCGGGTGGGATTACACCGTCGACGTACGCACCGATCGCTGCGATATGTCCGTCTCCGGATGGGTCGTCATGGCGCTGAAAGCGGCGTCCGCGGCCGGCGCGTCGATCCCTCCGGAAACGGTGGCCGGGATCGTCGACCTGACGCTGGCGCATACCACGCGCGATGGCACCGTGTACTACGCCAACAAGGGTACGGGCACGGTCGAAGACCGGGCGGCCGGGACGATGACGCTTCGCTTCGGCCCGGCGATGACGGCCGTGGGCATGGTGGTGCGCGAGATGCTCGGCGCCAGGCCCGACGCCCCGGTGATGCGCATGCAGGCGGACCTCCTGCTGTCCGACCTGCCCGACGTGCGCCGGCTTCGGGGGGGGGATCCGAGCGAGCTGCACAGCGAGTATTACTGGTACTACGGGACGCTGGCCATGTTCAACCAGGGCGGTCAGGCGTGGTCGCGCTGGAACGCCGCCATCCGTGATGCGCTGCTGAGCACGCAGGATCGGTCGCTCAGCGGGCTGGGCGAGCGGCGGCACAGCTATGGAAGCTGGCCGGCGTTCGGCCGCGGATGGGGCAAGTGGGGACGGGCCGGCGGGCGCGTCTATTCCACGGCGCTGGCGGTGCTCTGCCTGGAGGTCTACTACCGCTACGAACCGGCGTTCCTGGCGGCCGAGGGGCTGCTCGACGAGCGCGGCCTGCGGGCCGGCATCGTCGCCCGCAGCGGCAGCGAGCGCGAGTTGTGGGCGATGACCGCGGCCGACCTGCCCGCCCACGTCGCCGAACCGGTGCTGGTCGACTGGCTCGGCGACGCCGACGCCCGCGTGCGCCTGCGGGCCGGGATGGCACTGGCCCGCTACGGCTCGCCGCTGGGGCGGGGCGTTCTCGAAGCGCTGCGGCCGGTCGTGACCGCGACCGAGCAGGCGGCGATCCGCGAAACGCTGGACCGGCTGGCGGCGCTGACGTTTCCGCGCGCGTACGGCGAGATCGTGCGCGTCGACGCGGATTCAAGCCTGGTCGTGTTCGATACGCGGGGGGGGGCGACGTACGTCGGGCAGGAATTGTGGATTGTGCGCGGCGTCGGGAACGCTGAGCCGGCCGCCCCGCCGGAGCGGGCCATCGCGACGCTGCGCGTGACGCGGCGCCGGCCGGAGCAGAATCTGGCGGCCGGAAACTACAAGCCCGCGCCGGGAAGCACGGTCGGTCCGCGCCCAGGCGACGTCGTGGCCGCAGGCCGGTAAGCGTGCGGTGGGCTGCTGCGCGAACCGCGCTGCCCCGAGTGCGGTTGGGCGGCGGATGAAGCGGTTCGGCGATTGCTGCTCGAGGCTGACCGACCGGCGCCGGCGGATGAATGAGCCTGATCCTGCGCCGCAGGGCACCCGTCGAACCGAGCCTCCGCAACGGTTATCCGCCACACCTCCTCGCCTGCACTTGGCCGTCCATCGGGGCTGACCGACTTCGCCCGGCATGACCCCGCGTGCCGGGACGCAGCGCCGGGTCTTACGCCCGGCAACCCGTCCTCATGATTTCTTCAGGTGGATCTGTAAGAACCCCCCGCCAGCGACCGGATTCAGGATGGAAAGGCAAGCCGGTGTGCAAGCCGCCGCGGCGTTCGCGGCGGCGATGAGCCGGCGGCGGGGGGGTGCGACAGGCACGCCCTCGATAACGGAAAGGACACAGAAATGTTTCGTAGCACCACGACTCTCGATCGGACTCACGGCCGCAAGGGTATTCGCGGCCGCATCTCGCGGGGCACGCTGCTGGGCGCGCTCGGCCTGCTCGCCGTGACGGCAGGTTACACGCCGCAGGCTCTGGCCGCCGGATCCACCACGGTGACCGCGTTCCCGCCGGGCAAGGCCGGGACGGTTACGATCCGGCTCTTTGTCTGTGCAGATGCGCAGTGCCGGCACGGCGTACCGTGCGACGTGAACGTCAACGTTCCGGCGAACATCACGGCCGAGCAGAAGGCCGCCCTGATCCAGGCGGCGATCAACCGCGCGCCATGCGGCGTGGAGACGCGCCGCGTGGGCAACCAGGTGTTCATCACCAGCAGGGACGGCGTTCGATGCACCTTCGCCCGAGACGACACCAACGAGATCATGCTCGTCGACAACGACGAAGAAGGCGTGCCGGTCGAGTATACGACGACCGTCAACTTCCTGGGTGAGACCACCGGCGGCGACGTGGAGTTCGGCGAGAATGACAGTCGAGCGGCCGCGCCCACCGGCGGACGCAGCATCAAGGAGATTCTCGAAGACTTCCGCCGGCAGTTCGGTGAGGGTGAAGTCACCGATCGCGGCCTGGAACTGCCGCCGCGATTCGGCGATTACCACGGCTTCTTCTTCAACGTCACGGACCCGGGCCTGACCATCGAGGTCTATCAGGAGGTCAAGTCGGAGCCGGCCCCGACGCCGTGCGATCAGATCAAGTCGATGACCACCAAGTGCAAGCGCGGCAAGCTGAAGGTCGTCATCAAGTCCGACCTGCCGGAAGGTACGGAACTGGAGATCGAATTGCTCAACGTCGAGAGCCAGTCGGTCAAGGTCAACAAGAAGGGCAAGGCGAAGGCCAAATGGACGGATCGAAACAACCGGGCCTACGCCGTCTGCATCAAGGGTTGCGACGACTGGTGCCAGGTCGTCGAGTGCGAATAGCCCGCCCGCGCAAGAGTCGAACGGTAATCTCCTGCGAAGCGAGCCGCCGTCCCCGGAAGGGGCGGCGGCTTGCGGGCTTTTCCGGCGTCGGTAACCCGCATCTGGCCGCGCGGGGGCCGATCGCCTACAACGGGCAGGAGACGACGACTGCCGCCCCGCCGCACCCTGCGGAGACAACTCATGCGATCTCACTCGTGCCTGCTGATCATCTTCATCATCGCCTGGACCCCCATCGCGAAGGCGCAACCGGTTTTTGAATCCGTCTCCTTTGACCAGGCCTGCAAGCGCGCCGGCGAACAGAAGAAGCTCGTCTTCATCGACTTTTACACGGACTGGTGCGCCCCGTGCAAAGTGATGGACACAACGACCTTCGTCGACGCGGCCGTGGTGGCGGCGTTGAAGGCCCGGACGGTTCCCATCAAGGTCGATGCCGATGCCGATCCCGGGCTGACGCGGCGGTTCAACGTCGACGGATATCCCACCATGCTGCTGGTAAAGCCCGACGGCACGGAGCTGGGACGCATCCTCGGGTTCCGTTCCGCGGCTGATTTCCTCGACGCGCTGGAGGGCGCGCTGACCGGAAAGGACGCCGAGACGCTGGCCCGCGAGGCGGTCGCGGCCACCGGCGGCGCCGACGCCACCGCGCGAATGCGTCTCGGACGGGCGCTGGCGGGGAAGGGCAAGTTCGACGAGGCGCTGGCGGAGTTCCTCTGGTGTTTCGACTCCGGCGCAACACGCGACGCAGCCTTCGAGACCCTGCGGCGCGGCGTCCTTCTCGACGAACTGGCGGCGCTCGCCCGGCAGCACCCACCGGCGCTGGCCGAAGTCTCGCGCCGACGGGATGCGATCGAGGCGCGGATCATCGGGGGCAAGTCAGACTTCGGCGCGGTGCTCGATTACAGCGCCCTCAACCGCGCGCTGCACCAGACGGATCGCACGCTGGTGACCTTCGACAAGCTGCCGGGCAACTCGGCGGCGAAACTCATGCTCTTTGCCGACCTGATTGATGACCTGCTTGAAGCGCGCCGATTCGCCGACGTGGTTGCGATGGCGGACCCGCTCGCCGGCCTAGCCCGCAAGATCGACGATTACCGCAAGACCCGCGAGGATCCTGCGATTCGCAGCGAAGAGGCTCGCCAGATGCTGCTGACCGCCCTGCGCGACGACATCCGCCTGTACGCGGCCCGAATGACGCTCGCGCTGGCCGGCGCGGAACGCAGAGAGGATGCGAGTAGTTTGATCCAGTCAGCGCTCGCCTTTGACGACAGCGCCGACATGCGCGCCGCGATCCGCTCGCGTCTGGAGCAGGCGGATATCAAGAATCTGGACGAATATCGGGCTTTGCTGACGCCATGACCCCATTGAGTGCGGCCCCGGCCGCTTGTTATCATCAAAGGGCCGGCGGATCGGCCGCTGCGGTGTCCGAGGGAGGGTGGACGAGCATTACAGCCCGTCCGATCGAACGACAAGCCTCCGGAGCAACCTGATCGCAGACCGATCCGCCGGCAAGAGGAGGACCGAGCGCCACGCAAGCAGCGCTGCTGAAAAAGAGCCCCCTCCTCCTGGCTCAGTAAATTGTCGCCTTCTTCAAGCGGCTCTCATAACCCCAACCACCCCGAGCACGCTTCGCCGTCACTCTAACAGACTTGCACACGGCGTGGCAAGGCCAAAAGGGTCGGAATTCGTCAGACGCTTCGGTGCAGCCGCGTCAAACGCATGTGACACCGTTGGCGCGATCGCCATAATGGCGTCGCATGTGGAGAAGGGTGCTACAAGGCCGCCGCACGGTGCTGGCGGTCGCGCTGATCGCGGCCGTCGCTTCCGCATGGCTGCTCGTCACGCCGGGGATTCATCGCGACTACACCCTGGAGGCCTTTGTCGCGTCCGGAGACGAATCGTACGCCGTGCTGCGCCGGTTCATGGGTGAGTTCGTCAGCAACGAGTTCGCCCTGATCGCCGTTGAATCGGATGATGCCCTGTCGGAATCCACGGCCGACCTGCTCTCCGAACTGACGGCGCGCCTCCGGCAGATCGAGACCGTGCAGTCGGTCACGGCCGTTACCGACATCCCGAAGCAGATGCGCTGGCTGCTGGGCGAGTCGATCCGCAGCCATCCGCTGATCGAGCGCAACCTCCTGAGCACGGACGGCCGCACGGCCGCGATTCTCATGCAGATGTCCGGCGAGGGCGTCGAAGGCGACGTGCGGCGCCGGGTGGTGGCCGAGCTGCGCAGAATCGCCGAGGAGACCCGCGCCGCCCATCCCAACGTGCGCGTCATTCTCGCCGGTCCGTACGTCACGCTGATCGACATGTACGACTACGTCGATCGCGATCTGGTTTACTTCTCGATCGCGGCGTTCGCCCTGCTGGCGGTGATGCTGGGGGCGATCTTTCGCCGTCCCGGGCCGGCAGTGTATGCCGTCGGCTGCGGTGTCGCGGCCACGTGCGGCGCGCTGGCGCTGGGGATCGTCGGCGGCCTGAGCATGTCGCTGGTGGTGCAGATGATCGTCATCCTCGTGACGGTGCTGACCGTGGCCAACGGTGTACATCTGGCCGTCGCGGCCGAGGAAGATGCCACGCAGTGGACCGTTTCGCAGTTCGATGCGATCCACCGCACGCTCGATCGAATGTGGAAGCCCTGCGCGGCCGTAACGCTGACCACGATGGTCGGCTTTGCATCGGTGATGATCTCGCAGATCACCCCGGTGCGCGTCTTCGGATTCCTTATGCTCTCGGGGCTGCTGATCGGGCTGATCTATACCCTGGCGACCGCGCCGATGCTGCCGCCGCCGGGAACCGGTTTCGTTGTCACCAGGCGGCGCCGCCGTCTTGCTGACGCGCTGGCCGGCGCGGCTGCGGCGTCGCTTCGACGCCCCGTGCTGGTGACGCTGGTCTTCGCCGCCGCAACCGCGGCCGCGGCTTATGGCATCCCCCGCCTGACCTTCGAAAGCGACTTCGTCCGCAACTTCCGACCGGGAAGCGACGTGCGCACCAGTTACGAGTTCATCGAAGAGCACCTGACGCCGCTCGGCTCGGTCGAGGTCGTCATCAAGCGCCGCAACGGCGCCTCGATCGCGACGGCCGACGACGTAAAGCGCGCCGCCGAGGTCGGCCGGCGCTGCGTCGATGAGTTCGGCGACGTGATCAAGAAGAGCATGACGCTCGCCGACGTCCTGTCGCTCGGCTCGCGCGAGCCGCCCGGCAGCGACCTCGTGCTGAAGGCGGTTCTGGCCGCGGTGGAATCTGCGATGGGCGAAGGCGTAACGCGGAACTTCATCAATCCCGACCGCACCGCGTTGCGGATTAACCTGCGCGCCGTCGAGGGCGTCTCCGTGCAGCGCAAGCTGGAGGTCTGCAGCGCCATCGAGCAGATGGCTGGCGACGTCTACGGCGACGGCTATGACGTGACCGTCACCGGCCTGTACACGTTCTACGCCGGACTGGTCGCGAACCTGGTTCGCGATCAGTTCCGCTCGTTCGCGATCACCGTTCCCGCTGTGTTCGTTGTGTTTGCCCTGCTCTTGCGATCGGTGCGCACGGCGGTGATCGCACTGGTTCCAAACATGCTGCCGGTCGCGATCTGCCTGGGCACGATGGCGTGGCTGGACATCCCGGTGAACATGACCACGATGATGATGCTGTCGGTCGTGTTCGGCATCGCGGTGGACGACACGATTCACTACCTGTGGCGATGTCGCGAGGAGTTCGCCGCGTGGGGCAGCTATCGCGACGCGATCCGCGCCGCCCATCGCAGCGTCGGCCGGGCGTGTTTGTTCACGAGCGTCGTCATCGCGGGCGGTTTCTGGATCCTGATGCTGTCGCGATTCCTGCCGACCGCCTATTTTGGCGGGCTGGTGGGGTACACGATGCTGGCGGCGCTGGCGACGGACCTGCTGCTGCTGCCGGTGCTGATTGTGTGGTGCAAGCCGTTCGGGAAAGAACGCACGCCCGCAAGTGCCTCAGGCGTCGCAGGCGCGACCCAAGCGAGCACGGCGCGAAGTATTGCGAGCAGGAATGATGAGCAATGACCCTCAGAGCCCCGAGTTTCATGCCGGGAGTCGTCAAGCGACGGACCCGGTTACGATCTTGCGCTCCACCGGTTACAAACCGGTGCCACAACCCACCGGTTGCAAACCGGTGCCACAAAGGTGCCAATCATACCGGTTGCACACCAACGCCACATTGCCGGCGGGGAGTCTCCATGACCTCAAGTGAGGCCAACCCAACCTACGAAGCGTTGAGCCTGCATCTGCCCGACGGTTACGAGGTCTACGCCCGTTATTTCACCCCCGATGGCGAGCCGCGCGGCGCCGTCCTCTACCTGCACGGCATCCAGTCGCACTGCGGCTGGTACGAAGCCAGCGCCGAGCGGCTCCGCCGCGCCGGGTTCGCCGTGCTCCAGCCCGACCGCCGCGGCAGCGGGCGCAATAGCGAGCAGCGCGGGCACGCCGATTCGAGCGATCAACTGATCGCCGACGCGCTCGCCGCGGGCGATCTTCTCCGCGAGCGGACCGGCATCCACCGATACCACGTCGTCGGCATAAGCTGGGGCGGCAAGCTGGCCGTGGCCATGCACGCCACCGACGATGGCCACGCCGCCAGCCTCTCGCTGGTCACGCCCGGCCTGTTCCCGCTGGTCGGCGTCAGCGGCTCGGAGAAGTTTCGCATCGGCCTGGCCATGCTCTCCGACCCGCACAAGCGCTTCGACATCCCGCTCAACGACGCCGACCTGTTCACGACGCATCCGCAGTGGAACCGCTTCATAGGCGAAGACCCGCTGACGCTGCGACAAGCCACGGCCGGCTTCTACCTGGCGTCACGCCGCATGGACCGCGTCTGCGCCCGCCTCAACACGAAGCGCCAGATCCCGATCCACCTTTTCCTCGCGGGCCAGGAGCGCATCATCGACAACGAGCGCACCACTCAATTCGTCCGCAGCCTGCACTGGCAGGACACGCTCATCAGCACCTACAGCGCCGCCCGTCACTCGCTCGAGTTCGAGCCGGAAGAGGACGGATACTTCGACGATCTGGTAGGGTGGATCGGGGTGAGGCAGCCGGAGTAAGGAGCAAACGCGTACCCGCGGCGCCGCGCAACGCAGGTGCTCAACTGGCCCTTCCGGTGTGGCACCGGTTTTGAACCGGTGGCAGCGATGGGACACCTGTTCGGGACGAGTGATATACGGCTACTGCACTCGACCGGTACGTTGTGTCGCCTGCACCTCTGTCCGCCCGGTGGGGGCGAAGTTCGCCTGCCGCATTTGCGCGGGCTGAATGCACGCGGCTCGCGGCCGGCGCATCGGATCAGACGACGTGAATCAGGGACACGCGTACCCCCGCTCGGCCTCCGCCCCGCAGCCCCATTCAGCCCGCACGCTGCCCGGGCCGCCGGGCACGCCGCGCAGTTTCGCTTTGGCCTTGCCCTTCCCGTTGATGACGCCCTGCCCCTGCACGCCGCCCTCGGCCGTGACGGTAAACGTATCGCCGGGCGCGCCGCCCTTGAGCCTGACCTTCAGCAGGGTGCGGCCATTGCGATCCGCACACTTGGCTGAGGCGATCTTTTCCTTCCCGCCGCAGGCGGCAATAGGCGTCATGATGAACGCGCGACCAAGCAGCCCGTTGCGATAGCCGCCGCCAACGATCACGCCATTCTCGTTGATATCGAACGGGAAGATGAATCCCCACCCCTCCTCCGGATCGACCAGGTCGAGCAATTCGATGCGCTCGCCATCCTTCCACATCGCGCCCACCCAGGGCGAGTTGAGATCGTCGAGGTCGTTGTACCAGCCGATGATCGTCCCGTCCCGCGTGATGCGATAGGCGACGCCCTGCGGGCGGTTGATGTCGGGCACGAGCCGGGTGGGCGCGCCTTCGATCCACACGGCCGGCTCTTCCGGCTTGGAAATGTGGAACTGCGCCTCGCCGACGATGATCGAATCGTCGTTGATGTCGTACGCGCGGCTGGTGACGCCGCCGATGTTCTCGTGGTCGTGCAGATTAACCAGGTTTCCGTCGTTCCAGAGATACGCCTTGTCCTGCCCGGTACCGCTGTAGCCGACGATCTGGTTGCGGCTGTTGAGCGCCTCGGGTCGCGTCAGCAGGCCCAGGTCGGTCACGTCGCCCTCGTCGAAGAGAAACCCGTGCGGCGCGTAGGGCGGCCCCTCCTCCGAACCAGCGTAGCCCAGCAGCCGGCCGGTCACGTCCATCGCGCGAATGAAGTGAAGGTTGACGCCCTCACCGCCGTGGGTGATTTCGTCGTTGAGGTTGAAGACGTCGCCGTCGCGCCAGTAGGCCGCCTTTTCATCAAGCGTGATGCGGATCTGGTGGCCGATGTGCTCGACGGTGACTTTCACCGACTGGCCGTAGATCGTCCCGTCCTCGCCAACGAGGTTGGCATAGGTCGTGTTGTCGCCCGGCAGCGGTTCGACGAACGAAGGCGTCAGGTCGGCGTCCCAGGCGACGACCCGGCCGAGATAGTCCGGCAGCACCTCGAACCCGACCACCTGTCCGCGGGAATTGACGGATCGCGCCTCCGCCTGCACGACGCCGATGTTCTCCGCGATCTCGGTCAGATCGACGATGCGATAGCGGACGTCGGCCGCGGCGCCGCGACAGAGGCCGATCGCGGCGATGGCAGTCACGATGGCGGCGGCGGAGCGAGAATTGCGAATCGTCATGGTGGTCTCCCTTGGCAAGATGCGAGGTCGCGGCGGCGGCATAGGCGGCGGACCCGCCCGCTTCGGCGTATCCCGGACCCTGCACGCTCAATGATACTGACGCGATCGGGGCGGTTCAACGGACAGAACCGGTGTCCCCTGGCTCCGTGTTGTTCCATGTGCATGAGAGCCCGCGCAATCGTCACGTCGGCGAGCGACAACCCCTGATCACGTTCCGAGCACCCGTTCAAAGCGACGCCCCGTTTGTTGCCTGACCCCTGCGGCCGGGCTTAGACTTCGGCGGCACTGATGCCAGCGCGAGCCGCGTGGCTTCAGCCCGCGCGGACTGACGCATCGGGCGCGATGTAGCGCCAGGGAGTAGTTCTCCCGTCGTCGCCAGGCTGGAGCCCGGCGGTCTCAGGTGTGCGTGCCGGAGGCGTCATGCACCCGGTCGGCCCAGTTGGGACAATGCCGCCGTCCTAACGCGAGTGTCTGATGACCACGGCCGAACGATCGCCGACGCCAAAGCTCCACGCCGTCCTGCTGCGGGCGCTGCTCTGGCTGGGGCTGAGCGGGTCGGCTGCGCTGGGGCTGTTGCGGACGATGGAAGCGCTGGCGCCGGCCGGACAGTGGGACTTCGAGTCCTACTACTACGCCGCTCGCGTTCATGCGGCCGGCGGCGACGCCTACGATGAGGCCGCGCTGAAGGATGAGGCCGGGCATCGCATCTTCCCGTTCGTCTATCCGCACCACACCCTGCTGCTGTTCCAGCCGCTGGCCCGGCTCGACGTAGCGACGGCAAAGCTCGTTTACTTCATCGCCAAGCTGATCTGTGCGGCCGCACTCGTGGGGCTGTGGCTCGTCCTCTTCGTGCGCGGCAAGACGCGGCTCTGGTTCGTCGTGTTCGTGATGCTGGGTTACAATGCGGCGTTGTGGCGCGACGTCGTGACGGGCAACGTGGTCACCTTCGAACAGGTATTCCTCTGGCTGGGCATCGCGGCGCTGGTATGCGGGCGACCCTTCCTGTTCAGCGGGGCGCTGGTGGCATCGGCCCAGTTCAAGCTGATGGGCGCGCCGCTGCTGCTGCTGGGCTTCGCGCGGGGGCGGCGCTGTGGGATGCGTGCGCTGGTGCTGGGCGGCGTCGGCCTGGTGGCGGTCGGGGCGGCCGTCTATCTGTCCAACCCCGAGATGTCGAAGCGGTTTTCCGACACATCGCGGCGCCTGTGGCAGAGCGAGCGCGGCGACGAGAAGAACCCGTCCACGCGCGTGCTCATCTGGGACGTCGTGGGCAGCGTCGCGCGGCAGGCGGACTGGCTGGACAACGTCGACCGTCGCGCGATCAGCCTGCCGATCTACGTCGCTCACTGCATCGCCGTCGTCTGGCTCACGTGGCGCGCGCTGACGCGGCTCACGGACGTGCGCGTGCGCATTTACCTGATGATCCTGGCTTATGCGATCATCATGCCGCGCCTGCGCGACTACTCGTACATTCTGCTCTTCGTGCCGACGTTCGAATTGCTGCGGCTGAACCTCGCCCGCTGGCGAAGCGTCCCGCTGGGCCTCGCGCTGCTGCCGCTTCTGTTGACGCTCCCCGGCTCCGACATCGTGTGGCCCTACCGCAATCTCGTGCTCGCATGGATTACGTGGGCGCTGTCGCTGTCGTTGACCGACGCGCCCCCCGAGCCCCGCCTTTCAAGGCGGGAGTGTGGGTGATGGGACTTCCGTTTTGGACCGACGGGCTCGGACGATTCGCGATATTGCCCACGGGAAAGCAGTCGGCGTCATCGCGGGGACGCGCGACGTGGTGGGGTCGTTACGTCGTTGAAGAGCGGCGGATCCGTCGCGGCCCAGCCGAGCGATCAGTAAGTGGCGTCGTTCGCCCTAACACTCCCGGCTTGAAAGCCGGGGCTCTGAGGGACTACACTCGCCGCTGGTACTCAAATTGCAGCCCGGCATGGCACGCGGGCGATGACGATACGCGGCCCGGCGCGGCCCCGATTGACGGAGAAGTCCCATGGATTCCGAGCACTTCATCGCCGATCACATCCGACCCATCGGCGTCTCCGGCATCCGCAAGATCTTCGACCTGGCCGCGACCATGACGTCGCCGATCGATCTGTCGATCGGCCAGCCGGATTTCTCGCCGCCGGACGCCGCCCGCGCTGCCGCCATCGAGGCCATCCAGTCCGGAAAAAACGGCTACACGCCGACCTCCGGCCTGCCCGCCCTGCGCGAGCGCATCCGGCATGAGCTTAAAACCGAGTTCGGCTGGGAACCGGAAGTGGCGGTCAACTGCGGCGTGTCCGGCAGCCTCATCCTCGCGCTGATGTCGTGCCTCGACCCCGGCGATGAAGTGATCTTCGCCGACCCCTACTTCGTCAGCTATACGCACCTCGTACGGCTGGCCGGCGGTGTGCCGGTGACGGTGGACGTGTACCCGGACTTCCGCCTGCATCCGGACCGCTTCGCCAAGGCTATCACGCCGAAGACGAAAGCGATTCTGGTCAATTCGCCCGGCAACCCCACCGGCATCGTCCACACGGCGGATGATGTTAAGGCCGTGTGCGAACTGGCGGACAAGCACGACCTGCTGCTGATTTCCGACGAGATCTACGACAAGCTGGTCTACGACGGCGCCAGCCCCAGCCCGGTGAGGTTCGCGCCGCAGCGGACGCTCCTGCTGCGCGGCTTCGGCAAGTCCTACGGCATGACCGGCTGGCGGATGGGCTACAGCGCCGGCCCGGCCGCGGTGATCCGCGAGATGACCAAGCTGCAGCAGTACACGTTCGTCTGCGCTCCGCAGCCGTTCCAGTGGGCGTGCGTGGCGGCGATGGACAGCGACCTGTCGCAGCACGTGACGGACTATCGCCGCAAGCGCGACATCGTCTGCGAGGAACTGCACGACGCCTTCGAATTCGTCCGGCCCGCCGGCGGGTTCTACGTCTTCCCGAAGGCCCCCCCCCGATTCAAGAGCGCCACCGAGTTCGTCACCGAGGCGATCCGCCGCGAACTGCTGATCATTCCCGGCAACGTCTTCAGCGCGAAAGACACGCACTTCCGCATCAGCTACGCCGCACCCGACGAGCGCATCCGAAAAGGCTGCGCCATCCTGCGCCAGGTCGCGGGCTGACCGGCATTACCGCACGGCCTTGAACCCGAGCAGTTCCACGTGGGGCGTCAGGTATTCGTCGCGGACCGGCTCTTCGTGGCACAGATCGGTTGAGAGGTACTTCTTGTTCGAGTCGGGCAGGACGGTAACCACCGTCGCGTCGTCGCCCAGTTCTTCGAGCAGCCGGATCGCGCCGACCACGTTGGCGCCTGAGGAGATGCCCACCGCCAGCCCGAGCGTGCGGCACATCGCCTGCGCCATGAGAATGGCGTCTCCGTCCCAGGCGTCCACGACCGGGTCGAGCTGCGTGAAGTCGACGATCGACGGAATGAACTCGTCGGAGATGCCCTGGATCCGGTGCTTGCCCACCTTGCGGCCGGTGCGGAGCGTCGGCGAATTGGCCGGCTCGAGTGGGTGGACGCGAACGGTCCGGCCGCCCTGGCGCAGATATTGCCCCACGCCCATCACCGTGCCGCCGGTTCCGACGCCGGCCACGAAGGCATCGGCCCGCCGGTCGAACCGGGCGAGTTGCGCCTCGATCTCCGGACCGGTGGTCACCCGGTGGGCCTCCACGTTGGCCGGATGTGCAAACTGATGCGGCAGGAAGACCCGGCCGTGCCCGCAGCCGAAACGCTCCACCATGTCGATGGCGCCGCAGAACCCGCCGTCCTCGGCGGAGACGGGGACGACAGTGGCGCCGAAGTTCTCGATAAGCTGGACGCGCTCGCGGCTCATCCAGTTGGGCATGTAGATGCGGACCGGGTGGCCCAGGGCGCGACCGATGGCGGCGAACGAGATGCCGGTGTTGCCGCTGGAGGCCTCGACGATCGTGTCGCCCGGGCGGATGTCGCCCGACTCGTACGCCCGGCGCAGGATGTGGGCGGCCATGCGATCCTTGATGCTCCCGGTCATGTTCATCGACTCGTACTTGGCGTAGAGCCGCAGGGGCCGTCCGTCGCGACGGAACCAGATTTCCAGCAGGGGTGTGCCGCCGACCAGGGCATCCAGGGCGTCGACGGGGTTGACCCGCATGGGTAGGGCCTGATGGGCATTCATCACGGACTCCGGCTGGGCGAGCGTCGGCCTGGCTCACAGGCACCGATGGCCGAGCCTGCAACGCATGGCACGGCCCGTGCCAGCCACCGATCCGGTTGACGCCCGGACGGGCGGATCAAGAATGGGCGCGCGGCGCGTCGTCCGGCTTCGGGGGCGATGGTCGCGCCAGGAGCCAGGCCATGTCGAGCGAAACCCACCCATTCAATATTCACGACCTGTGGTCCATGGAGCGGATCAGCGAGCCGCGCGTCTCGCCCGACGGTCGATGGGTCGTCTTCGAGAAAAAGGTCTACGACGTCGCCGAGAACAGGGGCCGCGGCGACCTGTGGCTGGTCTCCGCCGAACCCGCCGGTCCGTCGGGCGCGCAGCCGCGCCGGCTGACTTCGCACGAGGCGGGCAGCAGCCATGCCCGCTGGTCACCGGACGGGAAGTTCATCTACTTCTTGTCGTCGCGATCCGGCTCGTCGCAGATCTGGAAGCTGCCGATCGACGGCGGCGAAGCGCAGCAGGTCTCGAAGCTCGCCCGCGACGTCGGGTCGTTTGCGCTCAGCCGGGATGGCAAGCGCATCGCGCTGTCGATGGAAGTCTTCCCCGGCAACACGCCGGAAGAGACCAAGGCGGAGTTCGAGGCGCGCGAGAAGAAGAAAGCCAGCGGCCGCGTCTATGACAAGCTGTTCATCCGTCACTGGGACACGTGGAAGGACGGCACGCGCTCGCACATCTTCGTCATGCCGGCCGCGGGCGGCGCGGCCGTGGACCTGATGAAAGACGAGGACGCCGACGCGCCGTCGAAGCCGTTCGGCGGAGCGGAGGAATACACGTTCACGCCCGATTCCAAGCACGTCCTGTTCGTCGCCCGCAACGTCGGCCATGAAGAGGCCTGGTCGACGCGATTCGACCTGTTCATGGCGCCCGTCGATGCGTCCACCGATCCGCACATCTGCATCGAAAGCAACGGCGCGTCGATGACCAGTCCGGTCTTTTCGCCGGACGGGCTAAAGCTCGCGTATCTGGCGATGCACCGGCCGGGCTTCGAGGCGGACCGGTGGCGCATCGTCATCGTCGACTGGCCCGATCGCAGCCAGCACAGCATCACCGAAGACTGGGACCGCTCGCCCACGACCATCGTCTGGTCCAAAGACGGCGCGAAGATCTTCACCACTGCGGACAACCTCGGCCAGCATTCGCTGTTCACCGTCGACGTCGACAGCGGATCGGCCCGCGAGATCGTCCGTGACGGCAAGAACACGTCCCCGGCGGTGGCCGGGTCGAACGTCGTCTTCTGCCGATGCCACCTGAGAAGCCCCGCCGAACTGCACGTGGCGGCCGGCGCCGGCGGCGAAGCGAAGCCGCTGACCTATATCAATGCCGAGCGGCTGTCGCGGATGCGCATGGGCGAGCCGGAGCAGTTTACGTTCAAGGGCTGGCACGACGAAACCGTCCACGCCTGGATCGTCAAACCCGCAGACTTCGACGCCAAGAAGAAGTACCCCGTCGCGTACCTGGTCCACGGCGGGCCGCAGGGATCGTTCGGCAACGACTTTCACTATCGCTGGAACCCGCAAGTCTACGCAGGCGCCGGATACGCGGTCGTCATGGTCGATTTCCACGGCTCGACGGGCTATGGACAGGCGTTTACCGACGCCATCAGCGGCCGGTGGGGCGATGCCCCGTTCATCGACTTGCAGCTGGGCCTGGAGGCGGCACTGAAGCGCTGCCCCTGGATGGACGGCCAGCGCGTCGCGGCGCTCGGCGCGTCCTACGGCGGCTACATGATCAACTGGATCGCCGGCAACTGGCCCGACCGCTTCCGCTGCCTGGTCAACCACGACGGCAACCTGTGCGAACGCATGGCGTACTATGACACTGAGGAACTGTGGTTCCCCGAATGGGAGTTCGGCGGTCCGCCGTACGAGAATCCGGAATCGTTCGATCGATTCAACCCGATCAACCACGTCGCCAAGTGGAAAACGCCCATGCTGGTGATCCACTCGGAGCGCGATTATCGCGTCGTCAATACGCAGGGCATCGCGACGTTCACCGCCCTGCAGCGCCGCGGCATCCCGAGCCGATTCCTGTATTTCCCGGACGAAAACCACTGGATCCTCAAACCCGCCAACGGCATCCTGTGGCACGAAACGGTGCTCGACTGGCTTGCGCGGTGGACGAAGTAGAGCGGATCGCAGGCGGCGGATCGTAAACGGCGGACCGCGGCAAGGCCCCGCCGCGGGCGCGACCGAACGTGGCACGGCCTTACCTTCTTGACAATTGTCACCCCTCTCCTGGAGGCTC
>CAZYLK010000134.1:0-17351 GCA_964648365.1 uncultured Phycisphaeraceae bacterium | reverse complement strand
CGTCGAGCAGAGTCGGCCCGCTCAGTCGGCAGAAGATCACGTCCTCCGCTCGGGGCGCCGGCGGGTCGATTGACGCCTGCACGGCGGCAGGGGCACGGTTGAACTCGGGCGTGCGTCGCTGGCGCACCTCGATCGGCGCACGGACCAGTTCCTGATCGTTAAACTCCACCACGACGTGCCACGTCCCTGTGATCGTGTGCATGTCTTCGATGTCGTATTCCCACCAGAACCAGTACGACCGCCAGACCTCTTCGTTGAAGAAAAACCACGACGAATCATCCGCCAGCGAGCCGTCCGGCCGGTAGAACCGTACGCGCCAGTCGCTTTCGACGGGCAGGTTCACGCCCTTGAGCCAGAAGCGCACCATCGGATCATCGAGGGCGATCTGACCGCTTCGCGGCATCTCGAACGGCAGGCCCGGATGGCCGTCGAGATCGACTTCGGTGATGGCGAAGTCCATCAGGTACAGGTCTTCATGATCGAGCGATGCCTGATCGCGCCAGCCGCTGTCGCCCGGGCGGCAGGGACCGGCGAAGACTTCGTACGGGACGCCGTCCTGCGTCGATTCAAAGTGCAGATGCGGCCCGTAGCTGTTGCCGCTGGAGCCGACCATGCCGACCTGCTGCCCGGCGACGACGATGTCATCCACCGCCACCGCCACGCTATCTTTCTTAAGATGGTAATACCAGGTCCAGCGTCCCTGGCCGTGATCGACGCCGACGATATTGCCCTGTTCGCCGCCGTTGACGTTTTTGTCCGGGTAGCCGTCCTGGGCGAAGATCACGCGCCCCGGCAGCACCGCAAACACCGGCACGCCCACGTCCTGCTCGCCGAAGCTGCGAATCTCGGTGTCGACCCCGGCGTGGCCGTTGTAGGTGAACGGCCGGCAGGCGAAGTCGTGAAAGCCGGGGCCGGGGTCGAGATCGACGAATCCGCCGTTGAAGATGTCGCCGCGAAGGTCGCCGGCCACCGGGTAGAAATAGTAAAGCGGAACTTCGCCAGCGGCGGCGGGGGACGATCCGCCGGAGGCGGCCGTGTGCATACTCGCCGGGGATTGATCGGCCACGGCCCGCGCCGCAGATTGCATGGTCTGGCGCTGAATCGCCGTCACGCAGGGTTCCCGATCGTGAGGATGGCTTATGGGACCGCCACCGGCGAGGCCATGCGACAGGAGTTGGGCATCGCCGGGCACGGCCTCACCCGGTGCGAGGCCGGACGCGGCCGCGATCGCGACGAGACAACAACCCGTCACGCCCCACGTATAGACCGACACCGTTTGAATACGGACCCACCGAGCGCGCATAACATCCCCTCTCCTGCTGGCTGCCAAGCAATCATCGTAGCGCCGCCGGTCGGGCAGTTCAACGCCGCGTGGCCGGGCGTTCGGCGTGGGCGCCGTGGCGGCGTTCGTTGAAACGGCGCCGGGACTGGGGTAGCCTCCGAATCGCCATGCCCAACATCCTTCAGAGAATCAACGCCCTTGGACAATCCGTCTGGTGCGACAACATCAGCCGTGCCGCCATCGACTCCGGCGACTTGGCCCGGATGATCCGCGACGGAATCACCGGCGTTACATCGAACCCGACCATCTTCATGAAGGCGATCACGGCCGGGTCGGACTACGACGCGCTCTTCAGCCGCCTGCTCAGCGATGCCGGCGCAGATCAATTGCCCGACGAGCGCCTCTACGAAGGGCTGATCCTGCCCGACATCCGTGACGGGGCCGACGCCCTGCGGCCGATCTACGACGCCACCGGCGGTGCGGACGGCTTCATCAGCCTGGAGGTCAACCCGCACCTGGCCCACGACACGCAGGGAACGCTCGACGAAGCCCGTCGGCTGCACGCCGAGGTGGATCGGCCCAACCTGATGATCAAGGTGCCCGCCACGCCGGAAGGTATCCCGGCCGTCGAGACGCTGATCAGCGAAGGCATCAACGTGAACATCACGCTGATCTTCTCGATCGAGATGTATCGGCGCGTGATGGACGCCTACATTGGCGGGCTGAAGCGGCTCGACGCCGCCCGCGGGCGCGCGACCGGCGGCACAAGCGTGGCCGGCGTCGCTTCGGTCGCGTCGTTTTTCGTCAGTCGCCTGGATTCGTCGGTCGACAGGATCCTGGATGAGAAGATCGCGGCCGGGGGCGATCGCGCGACGCTCCAGTCGCTGAAAGGCAAGGCGGCGGTCGCCAACGCGGTGCTGGCGTACGATGCGTTCAAGGAAGTCTTCCAGCGCGGCCGCAACTTTCAGACGCTGGCCGCCAGGGGCGCCCGCGTTCAGCGCCCGCTCTGGGCGAGCACGAGCACCAAAAACCCCGCCTACCCCGACACGCTCTACGTCGATCCGCTCATCGGCCCGCACACCGTCAACACCATGCCGCCCAACACGATCGAAGCGACGCTCGACCACGGCCGGGCGGAATCGACTATCGAGGGCGGGCTGGCGTCGGCGAAAGCCACCATGCAGGCCCTGGCGGCCGCGGGCGTCGATCTTGATGCGGTCACGGACGACCTGCTGACCGACGGCGTGAAGCTCTTCGCCGACTCCTTCGACCAGTTGATCGCCAACCTGGCCGCCAAGCGGCGCGAACTGGCTGCGGCGGGGCGGTAGCATTCAACGTCATGGACACCGGAAATGTCGAATGACGAATGACGAATGCGGAGAACGGCAGGGGAAGCGGCGTTGGCGCGAATTGCGGCCGGCATGATCTCAGAGCGACGCAGCAGGCTCCAGCCCTACCTCCTGGCGTTTGTCACGGTCATCGTGATGGCGGGCGGGCTGATCATGACGTTCCTGGGAGTCTCGACTCAACCGGTGACGTGGCGTTTTGCCCTCGTTGGCCCGCTGATGATGCTCAATGCCGTCGTGATGGCACGAAGCGCCTGGCGCCAGTGGCTCGATGTGCGCCCGATCCCGCCGGGCCAGTGCCGGTGCGGCTACAACCTCGCAGGAAACGCCTCCGGCACGTGCCCGGAGTGCGGGCGGAAGGTCGCTGCGGGCGATAACCCAGCGTAGAGTAGCAGGACACGGCCGGCTCGGCGGCTCATCCCAAGAGCGCACATCGCCGGCGCGTCGCATGGGATCATGAAGTTCGTCGTCCGCAATCCAGACCGAGCGCGCGACTATGCGCTGATCGGCGGCCTCGGCCTCGTCAATCTGGACGTGATTTGCGCCTTCCTGTCGCGCTCCTCGCAGTGGCCAGCGGCCATCCTCATCGGGGCGTGGGTGCTGCTGGTCGCGCTGGTCGCCTGGAAGGATGAAGAGGTTCTGCGCGACTGGTGGGCATGCTGGTTCATCGGGATTCTACTGCTCTATCTGACTATGTGGGGCGGATGGACGATGGTGAACCTTGGAACTCCCTCCAGCTTTCGTCCGGATGGCGCCGTGATGGCGGTGGCGCTCGGCGCCTGGCCGGCGGTCATTTTTTTCCTTTTGATCCGCTGGCTGGTGCTCGCGGTCCTCTCGCGCTGCCGCCGGTTTGTCGGCCCCGATGAATGCCACGGGTGCGGCTACAGCCTGCGCGGCCTCGACACGCCCCGCTGCCCGGAATGCGGCAGGCCGTTTGAATCCACCCCGCCGTCCGTCGCGTAACCGGTACAGGACGGTGCAAGGCGCAGGGGCCTGCGGGGACATACATCCCCAGGCGGCGCCGCGCGGCCGGGGCTTGCTCTACGCCCATGCCCCGTCCGACCGGCCCATCCGACGACCCAAATTGCCGCGGCCCGTGTGCGGCCGCGGATTCAGGAAGCGAGGAAGAGGAGATGTCCCCAATGACCACAAGGCGAGTTTTGACCGTGTTGACGGCCGGTGCGCTGCTGGCGACCGCGGCCCGGGCGGAGACGACGTTTATCGTCCGGCTCAGCGGCGCTCAGGAGGTTCCGCCCAACAACAGCACCGCCGCCGGCGCGTGCGTGGCCGTGCTCAACGACGCCCAGACCGAACTGGCGGTGACCTGCACGCACAACGTGCAGAACGTCACCGCGGCCCACATCCACCGCGCCCCGCGCGGCACCAACGGCGGCGTGGTGTTCCCGTTCAACAGCCCGGCCAGCCCGATGCAGGGCACCTGGATGAACATGACCAATCAGAACGTGCAGGATCTGTTCGCCGAAAACCTGTACGTCAACGTCCATTCGACGGCCTTCCCCGGCGGCGAGATTCGCGCCCAGATCGTCCGCGGGCTGGAGGCGTTTCACTTCCCGCTTGCCGGCAATCAGGAGGTTCCGCCGACGCCGTCCCTGGCGTCCGGCTCGTGCGCCGGCGTGCTCAATGCCGCGGAGACTGAGTTCGCGATCCGCTGCGACCATGACGTGAGCAACCCGACGGCGTCGCACATCCACGGCGCTCCGCGCGGCGTCAACGGCGGCGTGCTGTTCAATCTCGGCAACCCGAACAGCCCGATCGAAAACACCTGGCAGAACATGACGCCCGACCAGGTCAGCCAGTTGCGGGACGAGGGGCAGTACGTCAACGTTCACTCCTCCGCCTTCCCCGGCGGCGAGATCCGCGGCCAGATCGTTCACGACGGCGAGTGCGGCGACAAGACGAAGATCAAAGCGAGCTGCAAGGGCAAGCCGGGCAAGGGCAACGCGAAGGCGATCGTCAAGAAGGGCGCCGCCGACGCGGCCGTGACCGCCTGCTTCGACCTTGATGCGTGCGCGTCGCTGACGACCAACAGCAAGGGCAAGGCCAAGCAGGTGTGGAAGAAGCTCGACGCGGCCGGCGACCGCACCATGACCTTCCACTTCGCCTGCGGCGACGTGGATTCGGCGGTGGTGGAGTGCCCGTAACGAACGCATGAAGCCGCGCAGCTCGTGAGCGACGCGGCCAAGTCAGGCAACAGACGACGGACCTCCCGTCCATTGCGGCGGGAGGTCCGTTGACGCTAATGTCTGAGAGACGATGTCACGAATCACCGAGCGAGCTACGACCGGCAATCCAGTTCTCGGCTTGCCGCAACGACTTCTCACGCAGATGTGCCCCCAGCTCCGTCCCCGTCTGAAGCAAGGAGACGCTCACTCATTTCGTGCGTGTGTGCGCAACTCTTGCGTCGTCCAGTGTTTGAACCCGACGCTTCTACGCATCGCGTCCGACAAGCCCTCGTCGACGACTCCGATGTCGAGGAGCATATTGGCTTCAAGAATGAAGCGTAGCCGTTCCGCTGCAACGAAAACATCCTTTCCAATCAGAGTACGCCGTTGTAACGCCTCGTCGTAGTGCGTGAAGTAATTGCGCGTATGCACGATTGCGCTAACGAACTCATCGGGGTGCTCGGCGAGTTGCAGCCGGATGGGATCGGGCAGGCGATTGAGGAGTTCCCACATGCGTGTGCGCAATGGGTAGCGACCGGCGCCAGGAAGCGAGCGATGGTATGACTCTGCAGCCTGCATCATGAGGAGGAACCTCACTTCTAGTGACGAGTTGTCGATGAGCTGCGCTCCAAAGAAAATATCGCCTGCGAGCTCGGCTTGTGTTGTTCGCTCGAACCATCGATGCACCATCTTCGGAAGGGCTTCAATGATGTCTGAATATGGTAGCCGGATTTGCGCCGGATGTAACTCCGAACGGGCGCGCGTGCCACGGGGTTGCTGCACGACTTGCATGTGGCAGTCAGGCACTGCAGCGCCAGGCGTTCCAACGGTATCAACTACGATTGCGTTCTCGTGCGGGATTTGACCGATCAGCAGGGCCAGCAGGCACCGGGCCCGCCAGGCAAGGCGCTCCGCGGCGGCGAACGGCAACGGTGGATCTGCCACCACAGCAACCTCACTACTCCATTTCAGCGCGAGACAATTACTCATTCCCGCTTCACGCGTAGACCAACCTGACTGTTCGACATGGAATGCGAAATGATGGCCGGCAATGGGAATAACAATCGGCGTTGGTCGGCGGTAACGGATGAGTTCTCCCACGAATTCCCCGTTCTCGATTTCTGGCCCGCTGACCGCTGGAAATGGAGCTAACCATCCTGATACAAGCGATAGTTCCATGCTGTAGCGGCGCACCGGGAGCGTTTGCAGTTCAGTAACGTGACGACCTACGATTAGCCGGTCCGCGACAATGTGTGTGATACTCACTCCATTGTTGTACCCTGTTTCGGCACCGGCAGGTAAGCAATTCAACAACGTGACAGGCGTGCCGTCAATGAGGCATCCAGTATAGGCGCCGCACGAGATGTCGAGCTCGCTCGGTGAAACTCTGGCGCACGCAGGGCCGATCAGTTCCAGTTTGATGCCGGTGTCGGGGCTGTATGTAAGACGCCCCGGTGTGCCGGTTCTCCCTTCCCCTTCCACGCGTGACGGAAAGGTAGCCCACGTTTCGAATGACGCGTCCAGTCTCGCATGCATGCTTGGTCGCTTTCGGCTCTGTAGTTCACTCGGTGGGTTCGCGACGAGTCGGCGCAGCTTCGCGAGCCCTAAGCCTGCTTGCGTGACGGCGCACGCCTACGCTTACCTTTCTGAGTCGGATTCACGGAGCCTGCATAGGGTAGCACAAACGAGAATGACCGTGAACGGCAAGTCTTGGCTGTTCGATCGGCGGTTGCGTCTTCGCCGCTTCGGTCAGTGTCCAGTCCAGATTGGCTTGCCCTTTCCGTCTACGAGTACGGGTGCCCTCTCTTCCTCGGCGGTCGTTTCCCCTGCTTCACGTCTTCGTCAAACGTCCGTTTCGAGCGCAGAATGTGATGATAATGCTGGGCGAAGCGGTGGGCTTCGTCGCGGATGTGCTGGAGCACGCGCAGGGCCGGGTTGTTGCGCGGCAGGCGGACGGGTGCGCTTCTTGCCTGCACGTAGATTTCTTCTTCGCGTTTGGCCAGTGAGATGACCATCGGCGGTCGCACGTTCATTTCGGCGAAGGCGTCGCGAGCGGCGTGGAGCTGGCCCAGGCCGCCGTCGATGACGATCACGTCGGGGTAGAGTTCGTCGCCCTCCGCGGCGTAGCGGTAGCGCCGCGTCAGCACCTCGCGGATGGAGGCGTAGTCGTCCACGCCGCCGACCGTCTTGATGCGGTAGCGCTTGTAGCCCGGCTTGAACGGCCGCCCGTCGATAAAGCACGCCAGGGCCCCGACTGTTTCCTCGCCCTGGATGTGGGCGATGTCGATGCATTCGATGCTCCGGGGGGGGGCATCCAGCCCCAGCAGGTCGCCGAGCTTTTCCAGCCCGGCCCGCGGGTCGATGAAAAACACCTCCGGCTGCACGTCCTCGACCACGTCGCCGGAGAGCGACAACGATTCGATCGCCTTGATGCGGTCGCGCAGCTTGGCCGCCTCCTCGAAACGCAGTTCGCGCGACGCCTCGTTCATCTCTTTCTTAAGCCGCCGCAGCAGCACGCTTCGTTTCGACGCCAGTAACTTCTTCAGGCGGGCGATGTCGGCGCGGTAGTCGTCGCGGCTGATCAGGTCGGCGCAGGGGGCCGTACACTGATTGATCGCGTGCAGCAGGCAGGGACGAAAGTACCGCCGCGAGTCGTCGCCGTCGCGGATGTCGAGTTCGCAGGTGCGGAACTTGAACGCTTTCTGCAGCGCGTTGACCGCGTCGCGCAGCGCGGCCGCCGAGGTGAACGGCCCGTACAGCCTGCTGCCCTTGAGCCGAGGCGTACGGGTGACGAACACGCCCGGGAAGTCGTCGCCGGTGGTGATCTCCAGGTAGGGAAAGGTCTTGTCGTCCTTGAGCATCGCGTTGAAGGGCGGCTGGATGTCCTTGACCAGCCGGCTTTCCTTCAGCAGCGCGTCCACCTCCGACTCGGTTTCAAGAAAATCGACCGCCACCACCTGCGTGATCATCCGAGCGATGTCCGGCCCCCTCGTGTTGAGCAGGTCCGCCGACGGCTGAAAGTAGCTCGATGCCCGCGCGCGCAGATCCTTCGCCTTGCCCACATAAAGCACCCGCCCCTCCGCGTCCTTCATCAGATACACGCCGGGGGCTTTCGGGAAGCCGGCGACGCGGTCGCGGAGGGTGTCGAGGGGGTCGGTCATGTGCGGCCTGTCGAGGCGGTCGGTCATGCGGGGGGATTATAGCGGAGGGCGACGCGTCGGACGCCGCAGTCGCCCGCGGCGCGGGGACTCGCGCGCGTGAACAGCGTCATGCAAGTCCCGCGGCCGCCCGCGCTCACACTCGGCGCGGGTCGCCTCCGCGAGAATCCTCTCGAACGCGTAGCCTCCTGCGTGCAAGACTTTCCCGCACCGACGGCCGCGGCGAACGGGTCCGCCCGTCGAGCGCTGCGACGTCTTCGGCGCTGAACGCGATGGGGCGACGGCGTTTTGCCGCGCCCGGCGCCGGCCGGTAGGCTGCGGAGCCGCCCGGCGGCCGCGGGTTCGCGGTTCGGACGCGGCGGGCGGGAGGCTTGCAACATGGCACTCGGCGATACGCTGTGGACCCCGGCGGTCGATCGCGTTGCGAAGACGCGGATGGACCGGTTCATGCGGCAGATGGCGGCGCGGCACGGTTTCGCGCCGGACTGGCCGTCGCTTCATGCGTGGTCTGTGCGGGAGCGCGACGCGTTCTGGCAGGCGATGCTGGAGCTGGCCGAGATCACACCGACCGCGCCGGCCGCGGCCGTGCGCGAGGGGACGGGGATGCTGGGGACGCGGTGGTTTCCCGGCATGAGGCTCAACTACGCCGCCCATCTGCTGCGATTCGATGACGACCGCACGGCGATCGTCGCGGAGGACGAACTGGGGCGGACGCGCTCGCTGACGCGGCGGCAGCTTCGCGAGGCGGTGGCGCGATGCGCGGCCGGGCTGAAGGCGGCCGGCGTCGAGAAGGGCGACCGGGTGGCGGGCTTCGTGCCCAACGTGCCGGAGTCGATCATCGCCATGCTGGCGGCCGCGTCGCTGGGGGCGATCTGGTCGTCGTGTTCGCCGGACTTCGGCATCGGCGGCGTCTTTGACCGCTTCGGGCAGATCGAGCCCAAGGTGCTCTTTACCGCCGACGCCTATTCCTACAACGGCAAGCGGATTGAATCGCTCGACCGGGTGAAGGGCATTATCGAGAAGATCCCGTCGATCGAGCGCGTGGTGGTGATCGGCTACATGGACGGCTCGCCGGACCTGTCGCCGCTGTCCGGGGCCGCGTCGGGCAGGTGTACGACGTGGGCGTCGTTTCTGGATTCCGCCCCCCCCCGGCCGCTGACGTGCGAGCCGCTGCCGTTCGATCATCCGCTGTTTATCATGTACTCGTCGGGCACGACCGGCGTGCCGAAGTGCATCGTCCACGGCCACGGCGGCACGCTGTTGCAGCACATGAAGGAACTGATGCTGCACTGCGACCTGTCGGACGACGATCGCATCTTCTACTTCACGACGTGCGGCTGGATGATGTGGAACTGGGTGGTCAGTTCGCTGGGCGTCGGCGCGACGCTGGTGCTCTATGAAGGCAGCCCGTCCCATCCAGACATGCACCACCTGTGGCAGATGGCCGAGCGCACCGGCCTGACAGTCTTCGGCACGAGTCCCAAGTTCCTGTCGGCGTGCGAAAAAGCCGGCATCCAGCCGGGCGAAGAACACGACCTGTCGCGGCTGCGTTGCATGCTTTCGACGGGCTCGCCGCTGACCGTCGAGAACTTCGAATGGGTCTACGCCAACGTCAAGGCGGACGTGCAGCTTTCGAGCATCTCGGGCGGCACGGACATCATCAGTTGCTTCATGCTCGGCAATCCCATGCTGCCGGTGCGGGCGGGCGAGATCCAGTGCATCGGGCTGGGCATGGACGTTCACGCATTCGACGAGGACAGCGGCAAGGACTGCATCGGCAAGAAGGGCGAACTCGTCTGCCGGGCGGCGTTTCCGTCGCAGCCGGTCAGTTTCTGGAACGACCCCGACGGCGAGTTGTATCGGAAGGCCTACTTCGACCATTATGCCGGCGTATGGCGACACGGCGACTTCATCGAGATGACCGAGCACGGCGGCGTGATCATCTACGGCCGCTCGGACGCGACGCTCAACCCCGGCGGCGTACGCATCGGCACGGCCGAGATCTACCGCATCGTTGAGAGTGTGGAAGACGTGGTGGACAGCCTGGTCGTGGGCCGGTCCGCTGATGACGACGTGGAAATCTGCCTGTTCATCGTCCTGCGGGCCGGGCGGAAGCTCGACGCTGATCTCGAAAAGACCCTCCGCACCGCCATCGCCGAAGGCGCCACCCGACGACACGTACCGAAACACATCAGGCAGGTCTCCTCGGTGCCGTATACAATCAGCGGCAAGAAGGTCGAACTGGCGGTGACGCGCCTGCTGGCGGGGGAAGAGGTCAAAAACCGCGACGCCCTGGCGAACCCGGAATCGCTGGATCAGTACGTGGGGATTGTGTGACGGGCGCTGCGGACGATGGCGGCGGTGCCGATAGAATAAAGAGGTGGCGACGGAGCATTGCAGCGGGCATGGATGCCACAGTCAATCGTGAGACGCGAGGCCGGTTATGAGCGGGACATGGAATGAGGTCGCCAGACTTCGGTTCAGCGGCAAGCGGTTCCGCGACCACGCGCTGGATCTGTCGGCGATCACCGAACTCCGCCAGTTCCAGAAGATGGTGGCCGAGACGGCCAAGGCGCTCTGGCGCGCGGCGAATCCCGACCGCAGGAACCTCCCGGCCCACTTCGAGGATCGGACGCGTCTTTGCCTCCGGCGCATCGAGGACGGCAGTGCGACCACTCCGCTCGAAGTGTTCATTGAGGAGCCGGAACGCGGGGAGCTCTGGACGCCGGAACCCGTGGAAGCAACCGAGGCGATCCGCGTGGCGCACGAGGTGTTCGAGTGCGTTGCCGCCGACCGTCCGCTCCCGCCGCGACTGCCCAAGGAACTGCTCGAAGACTACGTCAACTGGGGCAAGTCGCTGGCCGAAGGCGAGACGCTGGAGCTTGTGCCGACGGGTGTGGAACGTCCGGCATGTGTGAACGCCGAAACGCGAAACAAGCTCGCCCGTTTCCTGGAACGGCCACACTCAAGCACGATTGACGTTACCGGCGAAGTGATTGAGGCCGACGTTCGCCAACGGAAGTCTCAGATATGGCTCGACACGGACAACACCGTCACGCTCGCCTTCGACGAGGCGCAGGAGGAGCTTGTAACGACGGCGCTGAGGGATCATCGGTCCGTGCGCATCCGTGTCCGCGGCTCCGCAGACGTATCGCCGGACGGCCGCCCGCTCCGCTTCACGAAGGTCGAGAAACTGGAGTTGGTCTCGTCAGATGGCTGGGAGTTTGATCCGGATGTGCCCCGCATTGAAGATCAGATCGCCGAAATCTGGTCCGACCTTCCTTCGGAGGACTGGAACCAACTTCCGTCTGACTTAAGCGATCAACTGGACCATTACATCTACGGGACGCCCAAGGAATGAAACGCGTCTTCGTGGATACGGTCTACTGGTTGGCCACGGCGAATCCGAATGATCAGTGGAGCGGCGCTGCTGATCGGGCTCGTGCAGAGTTGGGGCCGGTGTTGATGGTGACCACCGATGAGGTATTGACGGAATTCCTGACCGCCATGAGCCGGACGCCCGCGTCGCGGCGGAGAGCTTCTCAAACGGTTCGCGCCATCATCGCCGATCCGAACGTCAAGGTGATCGCACAATCCCGCAACACGTTCCTCCGCGCGCTGGCTCGGTACGAGCAGCGTGAAGACAAGTCCTACAGCCTGCCGGATTGTGGCTCAATGAACGTCATGGATGACGAGAGTATTCGCGAGATACTCACGAAGGATCACCACTTCGAGCAGGAGGGATTCACCGTGCTGCTGCGAAAGTCAGGCGCGCAATAATCGTGAGGCACGGGCCGGATTCGCCCGAGTTGAGGCGTCTACGTCGTCGGTGCGTCCAATGGAGCTTGCACTCGGGGGCCGTGAGCCCCCCCGCCGCAATCCAGGAATCTCGAACCGCGACGCCCTGGCGAATCCGGAATCGCTGGATCAATATGTGGGGATTTTGTGAGAATCGCTACGGCGTCGGGTTTTCGCCCGGAATCTCGCCGAGGACGGCGAGGGTGATCTGGTTCGAGACGAAGATGCCGACGTTGCGGAGGAAGCTGTCTCGGGTGGCCGCGCCGGCGTCGTACCAGTAGTCGTTGGGGATGCACGGATACAGCGCCTGAAGCAGCAGCCCCCCGACCACCAACGCCGTCCACTTCCCGCGCTGTCGCATATCCGTTCTCACCGAAATCGACCTGTTGCTCTGTCGCCTGAGCGCTCACCGACGCGGTTCGGCAGACGGCGGACACTCGCCTGTACATATCGGCCGTGCGGCACCCCGCGGGCCATGAAAATCCACCCGCCCGGCCGCGATGGATGCGTACCACATTCTGCGGCCGGGTGGCACGGTCTCCCGCGGCCGGGTGGCACGGTCTCGTCTTCGAGGCCGTGGGGCGGGCAGCGGCTGTCCCGCGCTCGGCAACGATGCGTTCCAGCATCCGGGCCGGATATGGTAGGTTTTCGTACGGGTCGAGATTGGTCCGCAAACCCTCGCACCCGCCGCCGCGGCCCCCTTCCGTCGGGTCTACTTGCCGCAATAGTCGATGACGCGGGCGATCTCGCGGCGCAGGTCCGCCCGCTGGACGATCCGGTCGACGAACCCGTGTTCCAGCATGAACTCGGCGGTCTGAAAGCCCTCCGGCAGTTCCGTCTTGATGGTGTTGGCGATCACGCGAGGCCCGGCGAAGCCCATCATGGCGCCCGGTTCCGCGATGATGACGTCCCCCAGGCTGGCGAAGCTGGCCGCCACACCGGCCGTCGTCGGGTCGGCCGCGACGACGATGTACAGCCCGCCCGCCTCCGCCAGCAGCTTCATGGCCGCGGAAGTCTTGGCCATCTGCCACAGGGAGACCATGCCCTCCTGCATTCGAGCGCCACCCGAGGACGTGACCATGACGAGAGGCAGGTTCTCCTCCGCGGCACGTTCGGCGGCCCGGGTGACCTTCTCGCCGACGACCGACCCCATGGATGCCATGATGAAGCTGGGGTTCATGACGGCCAGGATGACGGCCCGGCCGCGGATGAAGGCACGCCCGATAACTATGGCGTCTTTTTCACCAGTCTTTTCCTGCTCGCGGCGGATGCGCTCCAGGTAGGGCATCCGGTCGGTGAACTCGAGCGGATCGGTGGTCTCCAGGTCGTGGTCGAACTCCTCGAAGGTCTCGGGGTCGACGAGTTGCCTGATCCGCGTCCGGGCGTCCACGCGGCGGTGGTGACCGCATTCCGGGCAGGTATGCAGATGCTCGGCGACCTCGCGCTCGTACACCATCTGCTCGCACTTCTCACACCGGGTCCAAAGCCCGGCCGGCACGCCTGTTTTCTTGTCGATCATGGAGTGTTTCGTGATCCGAAGATGGTGACGTAAAGCCAGATCAGCACGGGTGCTATGAGAAGCAGCGCTCCCAGGGCGATCGACAGCAGCACGCCCCGCTCCGACTCCGACGGCTCCTCCGTATCCGGCCCATCCTGTTCGCGATCGTCCCGAGTCATGGCTGGAGAAACTCACAAGTCATGGCTGGACAAGTCCGACTGGGCATTCTAGCAGGCGGCAGCGGGAATTCGAGGGTGGTGGCGGTGGGGTGGGTTGGCCGGGTGCGTGACGCAATCGGCGGGCCCTTAAAGCCGCGGGCGGCGCGCGTGGCACGGGCATCTTGGCCGTGACTACGACTCCGTATTTGGCTTGCCTGAACGGAAACCGATTCACGACAGAGGCAGGGGCCTGCCACCTTCCGAATCACGGCCTGGAAGGCCATGCCACGTTGGAGGTTGCCCGCCGAGACTGTCACGCACCCGGGTTGGCCGACTGGCCGACCGGCCGACCGTGCGGCGTCAGCCCGCCGGAGCGGCGCGCGTCGTCACCGAACGGGCGGCGTCCTGGGACCGCCTGGCTCCAGCCTGGCCGCGCGGGGACAGGGTGCTCCGGCTTGGGTCACGAGGACGGCGGGTTTCGACGGGTCGGCGGCGGGGTACAGTAGCGGGACGGGGCGATGCGACGCGGTGACGGGGGTTCCCGCGCCGGTCGGACATCGCGACCGCTTCTGTGACCGGCCGGGTGGTGTTCGTTGATGCATGACGGCGGTGGAGAGCGTGGCGATCCCGGGTCCGATGGCGGACGTCCGGTTGCGGGTGGGCGGCAGCTTGCGGTTGTTTTCCTGTTGGCGATGGCCGTGCGCGTCGGCGTCGTGCTCGAGGTGCGAGACCTGCCGTTCTTTGATCAGCCGGTCGGGGATGCGCGCGGGTATTACGATTGGGCGCGTACGATCGCGTCGGCGTCGGGCTTCCGCGCGTGGCTGGGGGACACTTCGTTCTATCAGGCGCCGCTCTACCCCTATGTGTTGGGGGCGTGGATGAGGCTCGCGGGGGACGGGTTCCTCGGGATCCGGCTGTTTCAGGCGCTGCTGGGTGCGGCGGGTTGCGTGCTGTTGGCGGCGGCGACAGCGCGACTGTTCGACCGGCGAACGGGTCTGATCTGCGGCGCTTTGGTGGCGCTGTATGCGCCGGGCGTGTTCTACGACGCCCTGATCCAGAAGGCGGCGCTGTCGTCGTTTCTGATCTGCGTGATGGTTTACTTCACCGCGCGGGCTGCGGTACGGCCGGCGGACGACGAGCGTGAAGCGGGCCGCGCGACGTTTGCGACGCTGTGCCTGCCGACCCTCCTCGCATCGGTGGCACTCGGGCTTCTGATCATCACGCGGGAGAACGCGCTCGTCTGGGCGCCGTGCCTTCTTGCGTGGGCGGTATGGCGCGGCCGGCGGGAGGCGGGCGGCTCGGCGGCCGTCCGGATGGGGCTGGCCGTGGTGCTGGGCCTGGGGATCGTGCTGGCGCCGGTCGCGCTTCGCAATCGCGTAGTCGGGGGCGAGTGGTCCGTGTCGACGTTTCAGGCCGGCCCGAACTTCTTCATCGGCAATTCGCGCGAGGCGGACGGCCGCTACCGGCCGCTGGTTCGCGGGCATGAGACGCCGCAGTTCGAGCGCGCGGATGCGGTCGCCCTCGCCGAGGCGGATGTCGGGCGGTCGCTGACGGCACGGGAGGTCTCGGACTACTGGATGGCTCGCGCGTGGGCCGACGTTCGCGCCGATCCCGCCCGGTGGCTGGGGCTCCTCGTACGCAAGACGTGGATGGTGATTCACGCGTACGAGGTGCCCGACGTCGAGAGTCTGGCCGTCTATCGCGATGCGTCCCTGCTGCTCGACCTGATCGCGCCCGCGTGGCACTTCGGCGTGCTGCTGCCGCTGGGCGTCATTGGCCTCGTGATGACGGCGGGGCGCCGGCGCGGGTTGTCGATCTACTACGCCTTGATCGGATCGATGATCGCGGCCGTGGCGGGGTTCTTCGTGCTGGGTCGCTATCGGCTGCCGCTCGTTCCGCTGCTGATGCCGTTTGCGGCGGCCGGCGTGATGGCGGCGCGCGGCAGCGTCCGGCAGATCTGGCAACGATCGCCTCCGATCGAGAATCGACGCCGGTGGATCCTGGGGGGGGGCATCGCGTCGTCGGCGGCCATCCTGGCGAACTTCCCCGGTCTGCATCCGACCGGTCGGCTCAACGCGCTGTCGTTCATGAACCTGGGTGTTGCGTATGCCCAGCGCGGCAGCGACGGCGACCTGGCGGCGGCCGTGCGCTGTTTTGATCGGGCCGTGGCCGAACATCCGACCTCGGCAGAGGCGCGATACAACCTGGCGCTCGGGTTGGATCAATCGGGCGAACTTACGGCGGCCATCGAGCAGTACCGGGCGGCGCTGTTGATCGAGCCGACGCTGATGAATGCGGATTACAACCTGGCGGTGGCGCTGGAGCGCGCGGGTCGCACGCAGGAGGCGATCGTGCATTACCGTGCGGCGATTCGCGTGAACCCGGCTGACGAAGAGGCCGCCGCGGCGCTGGTGCGGCTGACCGGCGGCTGATCGGGCGGCTGATCGGTTTGACGGAGAGAGGCTGCTACGCCGTCGCTTCTGACGCCTGACCTTCCGGCTCCGGCGGGACGTAGGCGACCGCCCGCGGGCAACGCTCGGGCAGAAACTTGTAGAGAATGAACAGGTACACGGCCGCGCTGATGAACATCACGAGGCTGATGAACTGCGAAACGGTCATGCCGGCGGAGTCGTGCGGGTTATCCACGCGGATGCCTTCGATCATCCCGCGCGCGATCGGGTACATCAGAAAGAGCAGGCCGATGACGACGCCGTGGCGACGGCGGCGGTAGAACACGGCAGACAGCAGCGCAGAGAGCAGAAACGCATGAATACTGGAATAAAGCTGCGTCGGGTGGACGGGGATGCCGGCGGCGTGGTCGGCAAGGTGCTGCAATTCGGACACGGACGTGCCGCGCTGCGGATGGGTGCGTGAGGGGAACTTCTGCGCGGATTCGAGCACGTCGAGATGTTTCTCGTTTCGAACGGCCTCGTAGGACTTCTTCGCCGCCGCGAGCTGGCGTTCGGCTTCGCGTATCTTCTCCGGCGCGTCGCCCCTGGCCTTGAGGACGGCCACGTCCTTTTCGAGGTCCGCGACGGCCCGCTCGGGGCGGCGGCGGTCCAGTTCGGGCATGTCGAGCGCGGCGGCGCTGACCAGGACGGGGAGGATGCCGTCGGTGTTGATCAGCTCGGCCGGCACGCGGGTCTGGCGGTTCTCCCACTGCCAGATGTAGGGGTTGCTGCCGTACGGGAACTCGACCGCCCAGGGCAGGGCGCACATGCCGCCGAAGCAGCAGCCGTTCAGGAAGCAGCCGAGGCGGCCGAAGGCCAGCCCCCACATCGCGCCGGGTGCGAGGATGTCCAGATAGACGCGGATCGACTCGCGCTTGATCAGCAGGTAGGTGAAAATGCCGATAAACGCGCCGAGCAGGCCGCCGAGAAACTCCAGCCCGCCGAGGCGCAGATCAAGGATGGCCAGCAGCGACCGGCCGGCGAACTGCTCCTGCCAGTAGTGGACGACGAACATGATCCGGGCGCCGCCGACGCCGGCGATCAGCGCGATGAAGGCCAGATTCAGCACGGTATCGGGGTTGGCCTTGACCCGCATGGCCCGCCGCATGGCGAACCAGACGGCGGAGAGGAAGCCGATCATGAGCATGAAGCCGTAGCTCTTGATCGTGGTGATGCCGGGGATCGTCCAGAGTTCCGGGTGCATTCAGCAGTCTCGCGCGGTGGCGATCATCGCCGTCTTGGAGCAATATCCGCCCATGCGGAGACGCTCAGGAGCATGGTAGCAGGCGAGCCGGCGGGCGTCGAATCGCGCCCCGGCGTCTACACGGGCATCGTTCATCCAGGTTGATGGCCCTGCGAGTCACAACCGATCGCCGAGAACCCGCACGCACCGCGCGAAGCTCGGCAGGTGCCCGCGCAGTGCGGCCGGAGCGAGCGTCCCCAGCAGTGCGAACGACGCCCTCCCCTCTCGGTATCCG
>CAZYLK010000133.1:0-17352 GCA_964648365.1 uncultured Phycisphaeraceae bacterium | reverse complement strand
ACCGCACTTTCCTCCGCGCGCTCGCGTCCTCCGCGGTTGGACAACGCCTGCGAGCCTTTCCACCGGAGTTGGCGGGATTAAGATGGACGGCGATGATCGTGACGATCGACGGACCGGCCGGGTCGGGGAAGTCCACGGCCGCGCGCAAGCTGGCGGCGCGGCTGGAGGTGGCGTATCTCGATACCGGCGCCATGTATCGCGCCATCGCCCTGGCGTGCGTGCAACGATCGGTCGATCTGTCCGACGCGGCTGCCGTCGCCGGCCTGGCGCGCGGGCTGGACCTCGACCTCGACTGCGGGCCGACCCACACCCGCGTCCGCGTGGACGGGCACGACGTCAGCGAGGCGATTCGAGAGATGGCGGTCTCGGAGGCGACGCCGTCGGTGGCGCGGGTTCCGGCCGTGCGCGAGCTTCTGGTGGAGCGGCAGCGGGAGATCGCGGCCCGGCTCGGCTCGCTGGTGACCGAGGGTCGCGACCAGGGCAGCGTCGTATTTCCCCAAGCCGAAGTCCGGATCGTGCTCGAAGCGGACCTGGAAAAGCGGGCCGAACGCCGGTTCCAGGAACTGGCCGCGGATGGGCAGGATGTCACCCTGGCGGAGGTTCGAGCCAACTTGCAGCGGCGGGACCGCGACGATGCCCGCCACTGGACCCCCCTGGTCGAATCCGGCGCGGCCACCGTCGTGGACACGACCGACATGACCCTGGCGCAGGTCATCGACGATCTGGAGCGCCTGGTGCGATCGCGAAAGCCGAGGGAGATTGCCTAGGCCAAGTGCCCCGTCCGATGCCGGGCGTCAGTTCCGCCGGTCGTCTCGATGCGGGCGGCCATCCGCTGCAATCGAGACGCCGCCGGAGGTGTAGAAGCTGTGGAAAAGGTGGGCCGGCGGCTCCTGATGCCGTGGCCGATGTTTGGAGTCTGTTCGCGTGCCGACGTATTCCTATAACGCGCGCAGCGTGGCCGGCGAGGCTGTGACCGGCGTGCTGACGGCCGAGAACTACCAGGTCGCCCTGCGGCGGCTGGAGGAGCAGTCGCTCTTTCCGGTCCGGATCGAGGAGGGTGTCGAGCACGTGGCGATCGCCGGCGCCCGCCGCCGGATCAAGACAAAGTACCTTACGACCTTCTACAGCCAGTTGTCCGATCTTCTCCGGGCGGGGGTGCCGATGCTTCGCGCGCTCGACGTGCTGGCGAAGCAGGACACCCACCCGGGCCTGACGCTGCTGATCCGCGACCTGCGCGAGGACGTGGCCGGCGGTATGGGGCTGGGCGAGGCGATGCGCAAGCACCCGCGCCAGTTTCCGGACCTGGTGGCGTCGATGGTCGCGGCCGGCGAGCAGGGCGGCTTCCTGGAGGACGTGCTGGCCCGCATCGCGAACTTCTCCGAACGGCAGGACGAACTGCACGGCAAGATGGTGGGCTCGATGATCTACCCGTGCATTCTTGTGTTCGCCGGCGGGGCGGTGGTGACGTTCCTGCTGGCGTTCGTCGTGCCCAAGCTGCGGTCGCAGCTTCGCGAAGAGAACTTTAACGTCATGACGCACATCGTGTTCGGTGCGTGTGACTTCATCCGCGAGCAGTACCTGCTGGTCATCGGTATCGTCGTGGTCGCCGTGATGGTGTATTCGGCCGCGTCGCGGACGGAGCAGGGTCAACGGGCCTTGGCGATCTTCCGGCTCCGCGCGCCGGTGATGGGCAAGATTGCAACGATGGTCGCGGTATGCCGCTTCTGTCGCATTCTCGGCACGCTGCTGCATAACGGCGTGCCGATCTTGCAGTCGCTGCGCATCTCGAAGGACTCGGCGGGCAACCCGATCCTGGCGGAACAGATCGAGAAGGCGGAAGAAAGCGTCCGCAAGGGCGACACCCTGGCCCGCCCGCTGGGCGAGTCGGGCCTGTTTCCGCCGGACATCATCGACATGATCGCCGTGGCGGAGGAAGGCAATAACCTCGAGAAGGTGCTGATTCAGATTGCGGATACCAACGAAGCCCGCACGGCGAGGCAGATCGACCTCGGCGTGCGGATCATCGAGCCGGTGCTGCTGGTGACGATGGCGATGGTGGTGGGCATGATTGCGGTGGCGCTGCTGCTGCCGATCATGACGATGGGATCGAGTGTGCAATGAACCGTCGGGCGTATCGGCGGTGTGTACAACTTATTCAAAGTGGCTCGCCGGGTCGGCCGAGATGGCCGGACGGTCAGAACATTAGGAGCGATAGCGATGAGACGAATCAGACGTGAACGGCGGAAAGCCTTTACCCTGCTGGAAGTGCTCCTGGTCGCAGGAATTCTGGCGCTGCTGGCGGCGTTTGCCGTGCCGGCGCTGATGGGCACGGCGGACAAGGCGAGGATACGAATCGCCGAGGCGGCGGTGGGTCGCAATGGGCCGATCGCGAAAGCCCTGGATGGCTTCCGGTTCGACATCGGGCGTTATCCCGACACGTCGGAGGGTCTGGCTGCGCTGTTCAAGGCGCCCAGCGGCCTGGATGACGAGGAAAAGTGGAAGGGGCCGTACATTGAAGGTGCGCCCGAGGAACTTCGTGACCCGTGGGATCAGGAATACGAGTACAAGTCTCCCGGCGAAGTCAACGAGTCCGGCTACGACCTCTGGAGCCGCGGCAAGGACATGAAAGACGACGGCGGCAAGGATGGGTCGGACGACATCAAGAACTGGAAGGACAAGTAGGTCGATGGGCGGGTGTTTACCGGTCGCCCCCGGCTTGAAAGCCGGGGCTCGGAAGCCGGGGCTGTGACTGTGGCACCGGTTTTCAACCGGTGGACTCCGGCCGGTGGACTCCGGCATGAGCGAACGACCGCCTGAACCGTGCCGCGCGTCCGGTCCGTGCCCCTTATCACGCGGGGCCAGGCCGGACGCTGCGGCGTCTGAGTAACGTGCGATGCACCAACGACGAAACAGCTCATCCCGTCCGCGGCCCGGCGGCTTCACGCTGCTGGAAGTGCTGCTGGTCGTCGGCATCCTGGCCGTGATTGCCGCCCTGGCCGCGCCGAACCTGATCGGCGAGATTGAGAGCCGCCGGCTGTACACGTCGTCTCTGCAGATGCGATCGTTGCTGGAACTGGTGCGTTACAACGCCCAGTTCGACGGCAAGCGCTACCGCATCCGCTTCCCGAAGGACAACGAGCTCGATCCGATGGGCGGCGATCGCCAGCCGATCATCGAGCGCGAGGACGATCCGCTGGAGGCGCCGGACGAGTGGAACCCGGTCATCGCTCCCTGGACCCACGGCGACACGCTGCTCGATGGCGTCTGGTGCATCCAGGTCCGGCTGGGCCGGCCGACGATGGAAACGCTGCGCAACCCGGATGATTCAATGTCGGTGGCGGACAAAATGGACGCCGCCTTCGACGACTTCGATCCGGACTACCCGCCGCTCTACGTCGAGCCGGACGGCACCAGCGACTGGGCGACGTTCGCGCTGACCCAGGCCGATCGCGACCTGACCGTCGACGACCTGGATGACACGGTGGTGCGCATCGAGGTCATCGTCGAAGGGCCTACCGGCATGATCTGGCTCCAGCGGCCGCTCTACGAGGAAGAACTGGACCTGTTCGAGGAGAACGGCTGGCCGCCGGTGCTTCGTCGGGACTTCTTCGATCGTGACGCCCTGACCGAAGACGACGTGCTCGAACTGTCGGAAGGATCGATCCAGCCATGACGGCACCCCTCCGGCCATCCACGCATCGTGTCCCCGCCGCGCAGACGTCAGCGCCGTTACGCCGCGCAGGAGTTCGACGGCGCCTGCACGGATACGTCCTGCTGGAGACGGTGATCGCGACCGGGCTGCTGGTCATTGGCCTGGCGGTGATCGGGACGCAGGTGCAGAAGTCCTACTTCGGCGCCAAGCAGATGGAGCGGCGGGAGCGGGCGCTGATGCTGGCGGAATCGAAGCTGGCGGAACTCGACACGGGGCTGCTGGAGTTCGACTCGGCGGACGAGATTATGGAAGAGGAGTTCGGCCGCCTCTTTCCGCACTATGGCTTCCGCATCACGATCGAGCCGACCTTCAATGAGGATCTCAACCACATTACGCTGGAAATCCTTCACCAGGTGCGCGACTACGACCGCGACGAGTTCGACTACGACACGGCCGAGGTCATTCAGACGCTGCACACGTTCCGCATGGTCGAGCGCCCGCTGGATCTGACGATCGACTTCGGCATGGACGAGGAGAAGGTGGAGGAGTTCGTCAACGCGGCCGGGGACGTCGGCGTGAGCATCGACCCGGCCGACTGGGATCCGCGCATCCTCGCCCGGCTGGAGTTTGAGGAACTGCTCAGTTTCGTGCCGGTCATGATGGAAACGTTCGGCCTGACCGCGAACGACTTGCAGGGTCTGCCGCCCGAACTGCGCGACGCCATCGAGCAATTCCTCGGTGAGGGCGGCGGCAACGGGGACGATGAAAACGGCGACGAGGGCGACGACGGGTTCGACGAAGACGACGAGGACGATGAGTAACCGCGCATGAACAGGGTCGTACACAACTTGCCGCCATGTCCCGCTCGGGCGTCCGGACGCGGCGCCGCGTTAGTCGCGTCGCGGCGGTCGTGCGTGGGGCGTTCGATCGGTCCTCGCCGCGGCGGCGTTACGCTGCTGGAAGTGATGCTGGCCATCGGGCTGATGGTGACGCTTTCGGCCATGACGTTCTGGTTCTACACGAATACGCTCGAAGGCCGTACGGAAACATTGGAGAGGACGCAGCGCTTGCAGGTGGCGCGCACGCTGCTGGAGCAGATGTCGCGCGAAATCCGCTACGCCAGTTCAAACACGGCGGGGTACGGCACCGGGCTGGTCGGCGGCGAAGAGTGGATCACCGTGTACACCACGCGCATCCCCCGAAAGGTGCTCAGCGAGGAGCGATCGCTTCGCGACGACCTCATCGAGGATGAGTTCGACCTGATGGAAGTGCGTTACTACATCGCGCGGCACGACGAGATCGAGGATGAAGAGGGCCACGCCATCGCGCTGGGCCTGGTGCGCAAGGAAACGCGGACGCTCAACGCGGGCCTGAACGATACGCCGGAGGAGGAAGGCGCCGAGGGCGAGGAGGGCGCCGAAGGCGAGGATCCGTTCGAGGGTGAAGACATCTTCGCCGACGATGAACTGCTGGAACTGGAAGAGTTGGAACTCGACGAACTGTCGACCATCAAAGAGGAGCTGTACGCGCCGGAGATCAAGTTCCTCCGCTTCCACTACTTCGACGGCAACCGCTGGTGGCCCACCTGGGAACTGGAGGGCGCCAACTCGCTGCCGCAGATCGTTCGGATCACGGTCGGCTTCACGGGAAAGCCCGCCATCGAGGAACTGGAGGACTCCGAAGAGGACTTCTTCATCACCGATCCGGAAAGCCTGGAACCGCTGCCCGACGACGAGTACACGACGTTCGTGCGCGTGTTGCAGTCGGACATCTTCTTCGGCTCCCGCATCGGGCGCACGGCACAGGATCTGGCCGAACAGGCGGCGGCGGAGGCGGAGGGATTCTAGCGGAATGTCGAATGTCGAATGTCGAATGGCGAATGAAGAGGGCGCGACCGGGTTGCGAGTTTATCCATGAGTGCTGCCGGTAGAAACGAGCATGCAGATCGGTCCGTGAGGGCCGCACAGACAACACCGCGGCGGGGGATCATGCTGCCGGTGGTGCTGCTGATGCTCGTGTTGATCGGGCTTCTGGCGGCGAGCTTTGCGTTTCACGTCAACGCGCGGCTGAACGCCACCCAGGTGACCATCAACCGCGTGCAGACGCGGCTGGCGGCGGAATCCTGCGTCGAGAAAATCAAGCTCGTCCTTCGCGACGACCGGATGAACATCAATCGGTGGTACGACAACATCGAGGAGTTTCATCGCATTATTGTGTGGAAGCCCGGTGGCGACGAGACCATCTGGGACACCAACGAAGAGTACGAGGACGACCCGAACGAGCGGCTGGTCTACCGGTGCAGCCTCGTGGGCGACGACTTCACCGATGACGAAGAAGCGATCCGCATCGGCGTGACGGACGAGGGCGCCAAGCTCAACATCAATACCGCGACCCGCGATCAGTTGCTCGTGCTGATGCGTCAGGCCATCGGCGATCGCGAGGATCTCGACCCCAGCGACGTGGTCGACGCGATTCTGGACTGGCGCGACGAAGACTCCGATCCGCGCACCGAAGAAGGGGATACCGAAGGACTGTATTACGACGGACTCGTGCGGCCGTACAAGGTCAAGAACGGACCGTTCGACACGATCGAAGAACTGCTGCGCGTCAAGGGGATGGACGGGCGCGTGCTCTACGGCGAGGACTACGATCGCAACGGCCTGCTCTCGCCCAATGAGGACGACGGCGACGAGCGATTTCCGCCGGACAACACTGACGGTTTTCTCAACCTGGGCCTGCTGCCGTACGTCACGGTCCACTCGCGGGAGTTCAACGTCAGCAACGACGAGCGCGACCGGATCAACATCTACGATTCCGACCAGCGCAGCCTTCGCGAGAAGCTGTCGGAGGCGTTCGAGGACGACTCGGCGAAAGTCGCATTCGTCCTGCGGGCGGCGCAGCAGCAGCAGAACAACGGCGGCGGTAACGGTAACAACAACGGCGGCGGCAGCGGCAATTCCGGCGGCGGGCGCAACCGCAACCGGGGTCAGACGGACAATGCGGCCGGCAATGGCGGCGGGGACGCGGGCGGCGCCGCCACCGACGAACAGGGCCGACCCATGACGCAGCGTCCGACCGACAAGTCGGACCGCCTGGCGCAGCAGCGCCCGGATCGCAGCGGCGCGCCCGCGGCCGGCGGGGGCGACCCTCCCGCCAGCGGGGCGGATGCCGGAACCACCACGGCCGACGACGGCACGACCGACGCGGGCATGGCCGGCAGTGCGCAGGATTCCACCGGGGCGGACGGTACGAACGCCGCCGACGGCGACGAGGATGACGGCACCGCGGGGTCGGGGGGGGGCGGCGGCGGGCAAAGCGGCCGCGCCATCACTACTCCGGCCCAGCTGCTGAAGGATCTGGCCGGCGGAGGCGGCAGCCCGTTCACGGTGCAGGATCTGCCGGTCCTGATGGACCGTCTGTCGGTCAACCCTCCTCGCGGCGAGACGCCCGGCGTGATCAACGTCAACACGGCGCCCGCGCCCGTCCTCCGCTGCCTCCCCGGCGTCAGCGAAGAGCAGGTGACGGCGATCCTGAACATCCGCGGCGGGCTTGACTCGGAGGCGAAGGCGACGACGGCGTGGCTGGTCATCGAAGAAGTCATGGACCTGGACGAGTACATCGCGCTGGCGCCGCAGATCACGGCGCGGGGTACGCAGTTCACGGTCGAGTCGCTGGGCTATGCGGATTTCATGGGCATGGTGACGCGCTTGCAGGTGATCCTGGAGATGCGCGGTCCGCTGGTGCAGGCGATGTATCATCGCGACCTGACCCACCTGGGCGGGCGTTACCCCATTCGTGAGCAGGATCTGGAGACGATACGTGGCGAGCGGTAGCCGTAAACCCGTTGTTGCACTGGAATGGGACGCGCGCAGCCTGCGCGTCGCCTACGCGGTGTGGCAGAAGAAGCGCATCGAGATTCGCAAGGCGTTCAGCGTGCCGATCCCGGCGGAAGTCGATCGGCAGGACGCCTCCCAACTGGGCGCGTTCATCCGGTCGCAGCTTGCCGAGCAGGACGTCCACGTCCGCCGCGCGATCGTGGACATTGCCCGCGATCAGGCGATCCTCACGACGTTGAAGCTGCCGGGCAACGTGCCGGATGAACTGCCGAACATGGTGCAGTTCCAGATCGCCAAGGATCTGCCTTTCGCCGTGGCGGAAGCGGCGGTGGACTTCGCGGTCCCCTCGGGCGAACTGGACGACAAGCTGGTTCCGGTGTCGGTCGCGGCCGTGCGATCGGAATACGTTGAACATGCGCGCGCCGTGTGCGCCGCGGCCGGACTTCGGCTGGAGCGCATCGGCCTGCGTCCTTTCGCGAATCGTCTCGCCGTCTGCCGGATGCTGGGCGACACCATGCCGCCGGCCGTGCTGTTCATCGACGTTGGCCCGGCGCTGATGGAGGTCGACGTGCTGACGCCGACGACGCTCTCGTTCAGCCGGGCGGCGTCGGTCATGGTGCCCAGAAACCTCGGTGGGGAGGCGTCGCTGCGGATCATCGGTTCCGGCCGTGACGCCGACTCCGGCGACCTGCGACCCGGCGGCGACACGCCCGTCATCAGTGCCGAGCGCGTCGTCGATGGGCTGATCCTCGAAGTCATGCGCTCGGTCGAGGCGTTTCGGACGACCGCGGCCGGCGTCAACATCACGCACGCCATCGTGTCCGGCGACGTGGGCGTGGAAGAGGCGCTTCAGGAGGAACTCCAGAAGCGGTTCGGCTACAACGTCGAGCTGTACAACCCGGCGTCGACCTTCCACTGGACGCCGGACGAGGGCGCCGCCGCGATCGGCTTCCCGGCCGTGCTCGGTTTGATCCTCGGCGAGGAGACGGAACGCAATCAGCACTTCGACTTCCTCCATCCCAAGCAGGCGGTCTCGCAGACAACGGCGCAGCTTCGGAAGGCGCCCCGCGTGGTGGGCTGGGCCGCGTTCATCGGCATTGCGCTCGGCGTGCTCTACTGGGCCAACTTTTCGGATAAGCAGGAACGCGTCGCCGAGCTGACCAAGGCCATTGACGACCTCTCCGACCGGAAGCGCGAGAAGGAAGAGTTCATCAAACTGGTGAGTTCGATCCGCGAGTTTGACCGCAACGAGGATCGTGTCTGGCTCGATGACATCTGGCACCTGGTCATGGCGCTGCCCGAAGGTGAGGAGAAGATCGTGCTCGACCGCCTCGACGCGGACGATAAGAACGATCGCATCGTCATCAAGACGCGGGCGAAGGACGGGCAGGTCGGTCCGCACATCGTGGAACTGCTCGGCAGCTATCGCCGCGAAGGCGCGAAGCTGCCGCTGTTCGACGCCGAACCGGGCAGCGTGAAGCAGTCCGGCACACCGACCGGGCGCTACCCGATCGCGCAGGATTACTACGTCGATCTGCGGCGGGACGGCTACAAGCCGCCCGCACCCGAACCTGCGCCCGGCGCAGCCGGGGCCGAGGCGCCCGCCGTCGAAACGACAGAGCCGTCCGTCGCGCCGGGTGAACCGCCCGTTGACGCATCGCTGATCACGCCGGAAGACGGTACCGAAGCGGCGCCGGTGGTGGACGAGAGCGCTCAAGACAGGAAGCCCGGCGGTGACGGTGTGGCGGAGCAGCCGGCTGAGCCGGCCGAGGCGGACAGCGGTGACGGCGCTGACGGTACGACCTCCGAGCCTAAGCGTCTGCTGCCAGGGCGGACCGCCATTCCAAGGCCGGTGACGAGTCGCCAGGCTTCGGGTGGTTCCAGCGAGCCGGCGTCCGGCGGCCCGGCGGGGGAATCAGGCAGCCCAACGCCGGAAGGTCAACCTGAGCCTGCGAAGAAGCTGCCGGTCCGCGGGCCGTCACCCGCGCCGCCACGTCCGACGGCCGATCCGGCCGCGGAGCCCGAGAAGCCGGCATCGACCGGCGGCGCATCGACCGATCCGGCCGGGAATCAGGCGCCGTCGTGACGCGCCGCCGGAGTCGCGCGTGTCCCGATAGCCGGGAATACGTGGCCGGCGGTACACTGCCGGCGGATAGAGTGAGGATCATGCTCGCGCCCAGCCGGATGCGGCGAGCTGAACAGGGGCCGGAGCCGCCGCTTGTAGCGTTGCGGCCGGTCGTGAAGAACGAGTCGGATCAGTCATGAATCAGCGAACCCGAATCCTGGCCACGGTATTCGTGCTCGGCCTGCTCGTCGTGGTGCTGGGCAGGAGCGTCGGGCCGTCGATCACCGGCCTGTTCAGCACCGAGCAGAAGATCCAGGCCCTGGAAGAAGAGAAGGCGGAACTGGAGGAGTTCGACCGCCGGTTCCAGAACGCCCGCCTGGAGTACAAGGAATACGTCAGCCGAACCGGCGCCACCTCGTACCGTACCGTCGGCAAGGACATCTACGAGCGGCTCAACGAACTGATCCACGACTATCGCTTCCCCTCGTGGAGCCTGGGCAAGGTGCGGGCGGCGCAGGATCGCAAGAACGGCTGGTTCACGCTGGCCGTGCCCGTGGCCGTGACGGGGAATCTGAAGTCCACCATGGAATTCATGCGGGAAGTCTATGAGTTCCCGCACGTTCTCCAGGTACTCAGCCCCAAGATCACACCGGAGGTGTCTCGGCAGTCGAAGAAGCCGGAGGACCAGGTGCGGCTGGCGGTGACGCTCGTGGCGCTGGTCCCACCGACGTCAAAGCTGCTCGGCGAAATCGACTTGAAGGATCTGGAGCAGCCGGAAGAGGTCATCCGGCATCACGACCCGGACATCAAACAACTGGCCATGCGGCAGCCGTTCATGGAGTGGGTGGAGCCGCCGCCACCGCCGCCTGAGCGCCCGCCGCCAATCGTGAAGAAGCCGGAGCCGAAACCCGAGGTGAAGCCGCCGCCCCCGCCGGAGCCGGTCGACCTTCGCTGGAAGGGCAACTGGCAGCTTGTCGGCACGTATCGTCGTTACTCACCGCAGGAGACGCCAGTGGCGCTCGTGTCGAGTTCCGGCGGCCGCAGCAGCGGCGAGACCAAGACGGTTCAGGGTGGGGAGGAATTTGACGGGGGCACGCTCGTCGAGGTTCAGCCGCGCGGCGCCCTGGTGAAGCGCGAGGATGGCCAGTTCATTTATCGGTTGGGTGAGGAGTTCAACGCGGCGGTGCCGCTGGCGCAGGCGGAAGGATTCGAGTCCCTGAAAGACGTGGCCAGACGGTTGGACGAGGAACGGGCGCCGGTCCGCGCGCCGGATTCGGGCGATGGATCGGAACTCCTGCCCGAAATGCCGCCGGTTCCGGGCGACGAGGATCCGCGGACCTCGAAACGCCCGCTCAGGGACAAGTCCGCCCCGCCGCCGACGCAGAACCCCGAGGCGACGGGCGCTGCGCCGCTGGACCTGAGCCAGTTTCGCGACGTCGCGGAGTTGGAAGCGTTGAAGCTCGAGCAAGAGGAGGCGGCCCGTGAAAAGACGGGCACGGGTCGCGACGGCTCGCCGCAGGGCGGCAAGCCGGACCGCGACGGCAAGGATCCTGGCGGCAAGGACGCCGGCAAGTCGGACAAGTCCGCGGGCGAGGGTAAGTCGGACAAGCCGGACAAGCGGAAGAGCGACAAGGACGGTAAGTCGGACAAGAGCAAGGGCGGCAAGGATCCGAAGGCCGGCGGCAAGGACGGCGAGAAGCCGTCCGGCAAGTCGGGTGCGTGATCGGCGTTGCCTGCTGAGGCGCAGGCGCCGGTTCGCGTGTACACTCCGGTGCAGGAAGGCAAAGCCCGGGAAGCCGGTCGCAGAGTGGATCGGCGGTTCAGAGACTGTGGAAGCGCTGCGGCGTCGCGCGAGTCAGCGTGCGACGCCGAGGAGATTGACGATGATGACGGATCCGAACCGAATCCCGCGGCGATGGATGCCGGGTTCTGCGTGGTTCATGCTCGCGCTGGTGCTTACCTTCGCGGCGCGGCCGGCGGCGGTGCAGGCGCAGGACACGGCCAGCGAGGCGGCTGCCGCCGCGGAAGAATCCGGAACCAGCGGCGACACCGGATCGGTCGGCCCGACCCCGCCCAAGGTGGTCAAGCCCGTGCCGGGCAAGTCGGACGCGGACAAGTCCAAGGATGACGCCAAGGGCGATAAGAAGAAAGGGACGAAGGGCCAGTCGAAGGACGACCCGGGCGCGACGGGCGTCGACAAATCGAACTCGAAGGGCGTCAAGGATAAGTTTGCCACCGGCGATTCGAAGTCCGATCCGGCCAAGGCCAAGCCCACGCCGGTGAAGCCGCAGGATTCGGGCAAGGGCGACAAGAAGGGCAGCAAGAAGGGCAAGAAGAAAGGCAAGTCCGACAAGGGCGGAGCGGACAAGGGGTCCGGCGGCAAGGCCGCACCGGTGAAGCCTTCCACGCCTTCCAAGACACCTTCGAAGACTCCGGCCAAGCCCGTGACGCCGATTCAGCGCCCGGCGCCCATGACCACGACCGCGACCACGCCCGGCGGCGGCGCGGAAACGATGATCGTGGATGAAACCGGCCAGATGATCACGGTGGGGCCGGGCTCGGACCAGCCGTACGTCACGTCGGCGGGTACGACGGCGATGGACGCGGCCGGCGGTTCGCCTCCCGCGGGGACCACCGGCGTCAGCCCGTCGCCGCCGTCGTCGACGCCGAGCCGGTCGGTTTACAGCCGCCCGACGCCGACGAATCCGACGCCGTCGCGTCCGATTTCGCCGCCGTCCCGCTCGGTGGGCGGAGACCGGGATTCCGGTCGTGGCGACTCCGGGCGTGACCAGGAGAACCGCGGGCCCAGCAACCCGGTTCACATCCCGGGCGACCACGAGGGCCTGCCGCCCGAGTTGCGGACCTACAGCTTCATCAGCCTCAAGAACGCCTCGTACGAACAGCTTCTGGACATCTTCGCGCAGCAGTCCGGCCTGACCATCCTCGGCGACGTTCCGCGGGGGCAGGTGACCGTGGTGCCCAGCGATCGGGAGCTGACATACGAAGAGGCGCTGCGCCGCGTGCGCATTTACCTGTTCCAGTTCCGCCCGCTGGAGCCGTGGTGGGCGCTGCGGGACGGTGAGAACCTCCAGGTCATGCGTTTCGCCGACGTCTACCGGCACCTGAAGCCGGAGGACATGTATCCGAACGTCGAGGTGTTCGAGGCGGCGCATCTGCACGACGACGACGCGGCCTGGCTGACCTACACGCCTCCGTACGGCTCCGTCTCCGATCTGGAGATGCTGCGCGACTTCATGCCCGACTATGTTCGCGTGGCGCCCATCGGCGAAGAGACGAACTCGATGGGCATTTTCGCGCTCGTGCGCGACATTCGGAAGTACACGCGGCTGGCGGAATTCTTCCTCGGTGATGAATCGGACATCACGATCTTCGCCGAGATTCAGTGCCAGTACATCCTGCCGTCCGAGGCGGTGTCGCAGTTGGAAATCCTCATGGACACCGGGCGGGGCGGATCGCGATCGGTGCCGTCGCGGCCGTCGGTCTCTACGCAGAACCGCACCGGCTCCGGCGCCCGGATTCCCGAGCCGGAAGTGAAGATGATTCCCTTCGACGAGCAGAAGCTCCTGCTCGTCCGGGCCATGCCACTGAAAGTCAAGGAAATCCAGCGGCTGATGCCCTACATCGACCGTGCCCCGCTGACGCAGCACCAGCCGGTCGTCATCAAGCTTCAGCACGCGGCCGCGGATGACGTGGCTCAGCTCATCAACCAGGTTCTGGCGGCGGATGCGAACAAGCAATCCCGCGGCGGTGTGACGACGACGGCGGGCGGCGCCCGCGTCATCACCCGCGGCAACCAGGGCATCGAGGACATTGCCATCATCCCCGTGCCGGACGCCAATGAACTGGTCGTCATCGCCGATCCCGAGGGAGTCGCGCGGGTGCGCCAGCTTGTGGCGATGTTCGACAAGGAGACGGAAACGGGTCCGATCCGCATCGTGATGAAGAACGCCAACCCGGCGGCGGTCTGTACGACGCTGAACCAGGTCGTGGGCGTCAATCCGAAGGCGTCCAACCGTCGCTGCACCCCGTCCGACGATTCCGTCTATCTGACCGGCACGCCGGCCGACCTGGCCAAGATGCAGGCGCTGGTGACGGACATGGACGCGGTCGGTCCTGAGTTGAAACTGCACGTCCTGACGCTGAAGATTCAGCAGCCGTCGTTCATGGTGAATCTGCTCAAGCAGATGGAAGGCACGCCCGGCCGCAGCGTGGCCAACCGCGGTAACTCGGCACCGGACGCATCGCGATACTTCGCCGACGACGCCAACTCGAAGCTGTTCGTGATGTGTACCGACGACGAGTGGCCTGAACTTCAGGACGTGATCATCAAGGCCGACGTCGAGGACATCGAGTCGCTGGTGCGCCTGGCGGTCAAGCACATCGACCCGCAGGAAGCCATCGACAAGATCAACGCGCTCATGCCGCCGCGGCCGCAGCGCGGCGCCGGCGGCGCCATGACGCGCTTCGCGCCCACGGCGGGGGCCTTCCTGGTCTTCGGCGCGTCGGAGAAGGAAGTCCAGGACATCCAGAAGCTGATGGAGGTCGTCGACCAGCCCAGCGGCATGGTGCAGCAGACGTTTGACATCAAACATGCCGACCCGGAGGAACTGGTCGACCTGATTCAGACGATGGTGCTCGGACAGGGCAAAGGCCCGACGCCGCGCACGCCGCGTCCGACGCCGGGCGGCCCAGCGTCGGGCGGCGCAGCGGAAGACGACCTGATCATCGTGCCCTTCGGGCAGCAACTGGTCGTTCGAGCGACGCCGGAGAAGCTCGGCAGAGTCGCTCAGATCATCTTCGAGTTCGACGTCGACAGCAGCGATTTCGACACCCGTGTGTACACCTTCGAGGAGGGCGTCGACGTGGATCTGATTGCGGGCACGCTGCCGGACATGCTGCCGCAGGAGTCTGCCCAGCCGCGCGGGCCGCGCACGCCTGGGGCGGCGCCGCAGCAGGGACCGAAGTTCATCCCGCGCCCCGACGTCAACAAGCTGATCGTGGTGGCGGCGCGGAAGCTCTTCCCCGCGATCGAGGGCGCCCTGGAGATTCTGCGGGCAGACGCCTCGCCGGGCACGGTCATGCGGACCGTGTCGTTGAAGAAGGCGGACGCCGACGAGATGGTCAAGGTGATCCAGCAGATGATGGTCGCCGGCCGTGGCGCGCCGCGTGGCCGTCCGACGCCGGGCGGCGCCTCGGCGGAGCCGCCCTTCGTGGTCGTCTCGCAGCCGGGCGGCGGGGGCGTGGTCATCAGCGGCGCGGTCGCGGACGTGGAGCAGGCGGAGCAGTGGATTACGGAACTCGACGCGGCGGCCGCCAGCGGGCAGGAGATCAGAACGTACCAGATCGTCAACGCCGACATCGAGAAGCTCGTCGACATCATCATGAACGTCGTCGATGCCGGGGCGCAGCAGAAGAAGCTGCCGGGGGTGAAGAAAGAGGACGACGAGGACGACTTCTGGGATTTCGATACAGATATCGAGCGCATTGGCAAGGATATCTACCTGCAGGCGGACACGATCAGCGGCGCCATGCTGATCGTCTCAACACCCGCCAAACTCGATCAGATCGACGCGATTGTGGAGCGTCTGGACCCGAAGGACGGCCCGGCGCCGCTTTCGCCGCCGCCGCCGCTGCCGACGCGGGAGATCGAACTCAAGTACGCTCTGGCTTCCGACGCGGCCTTCAATCTGGAGGAACTGCTGGACCATGTCTGGCCCGAGTCTGACAAGCCCATCGTCGACTACAGCATTTTCATGGACCGCATCCTCTTCGTCAGCTATCCGAAGGTGGAACGCCTGGCGGAAGTCGAGGAACTGGTCCGCAAGTACATCGACAAGCCGGTTGAAGGCGGCGACGAAGAGAAGATCGTCACCATTCCCATCGACCCGCGCATGTCTGCCGAGCAGGCGGCGGAACTGGTCAAGCAGCACGTGTGGCTGGGCGCGAACCGGGAAATTACCATCAGGCGATTAGGCGAAGGCGGCGTAGAGCGGCCGACGATCATCGAGCCCAAGCGCGTACACCCGCCCAAGCCGAAGCCGCAGGATGACGCCGCCGCGGAGGCGACCGGCGCCTCGCGTTCCAGCGGGTGCGTCCTGCCGGCCGCGCTGCGGGACATCTCCACGGCGATCGCGCTTAGCCTGCCCGCGCAGGAGCGCGGCGACGACGCCAGGGACAAAGGCGGCAAAGCCAAGAAGAAAAAGAACAAACGCGCCGGCGACCGCGACGCGGACGAGGCGCCCGTCGAGGCCGCCCCCGCCCAGCGGGAAGCCGGCGACGTGGCCGTCGAGACGCCGGTGGACGTGCCGGTGATCCAGTCCGGCGTGGGCGCCGAAGAGGTTGTCGCTTCGGAGGCGCCGGTCGGCGTACCGGCGGAGGAACTGCCGGAGGGGACGCGCGCTCCGGATGCGCCGAAGATCGTCGCACTGCCCGGCGATGCCGTGAAGGATGAGCCGCCTGCGGAAGCGGACGAAGCCGCCGAGCCGGAACTGGTGCCGCTGGAAATCTACTTCGACGAGAAGGAAAACACGCTCATCATCCGGGGCATGGGCCAGGACGTGGAGACGATTGAGGAGGCGATGGAGGATCTCGTCAAGGAGTATGCTCCGACCAAGCCCGACATCCGCGTCTATCGCGTGCAGTATATCGACCTGTACAAGGCCAAGGACATCATTGAGGAGATGTTCAACACGCCCAAGGCCGAGATCGCGGCGATTCAGCGGCAACAGCAGATGATCCGCCAGCAGCAGTTGGCGCAGCAGCGCCAGCAGGCGCAGCAGCAGGCTCAGCAGAACGCCCGCCGCGGCGAGGACGAGCGCGGCGGTCAGCCTACGCAGCCGCCCACGGCGCCGGGCGCGGATGACAAAGAAGGCCAGACGCCGCAGATGCCGCAGCTTCCGCCCACCAGCGTGCGCATCTACCCGAACCCGCGCGACCGTACATTGATCATCCGCGCCAACACGGGCGACTATCCGGCCCTGCTGGAACTGCTGGCGACGATCGACCAGCCGCAGATCCTCGATTACGGCACGCGGCGCTATGAACTGACCAAGTTGATAGCGGCCGACGTCGAAGAGGATCTGACGAAGTTTCTCGGCCTGACGGAGAAGGCGAGCCGCTCGCGGGAAGGCGACGGCGGCGGCGAGGAGAATCTGCTGCCCATCCCGCTGGAGGAGCTAGAATCGTTCGTAGACGGCTACGCGGTTACGCCCGACCAGATCAAGCTGACCAGCCATCAGTACTCGAACACGATCATCGCGATGGGTCCGCGCGCCGCGCTGGACTACATTGGCGAACTGATCGGATACATGGAGCAGTTCGATCTGCCCGAGCAGAAGACCGAGTGGATCCAGTTGGAGCATGCCCGCGCCAGCGATCTGATCGCGACCATCGACGCGTACTTCAAGGACGCGGGCCGGCCGTCGCGCGGCACGCGCGGCACGGGGGGCGCCGGCGCGCCGGCGCCCGGCGGCAATCCGCTGGACGTGCCGCCCACGCTCCTTCCGGTGTCACAGCTTAACCAGATTATCGTGCGCGGTACGGAAGAGCAGATCGAGGAAGTTCACACACTGGTCGCGCGGCTCGACAACGAGGACGCCGAAGGCAAGTTCGAGCACAAGGTGATCGCCTGCGGCGATGCGAAGGAACTGGCCACGCTGCTGGGTCAGATGTACTCGGGCGCGAGCCGCGGACTCGGCGGCGCCGGGACGGGCGCGGGCGGGAGCGCGCCGGTCCACGGCGGCCCGCGCTTCATCGCCGACGAGGCGAGCAACCGGCTG
>CAZYLK010000132.1:0-17540 GCA_964648365.1 uncultured Phycisphaeraceae bacterium | reverse complement strand
TAAAGGCGATTCGTGAAGAAAAGACAGCCGCATAGTGAACGGCGTTGGGTGGCACCCTGGCGGCACCGGCGGCACCTTGGCGGCACCAGTGGCACCAACGGTCGCCTTCCGGCATGTGCCGATCGCGCGGCCTCGCTTCGCGAGACCGTGGCACGCGGGCGGCGGGCGAGTCTGCCACAGTCAATAGAGCCGTTGATTCACCCCGGGACAAGCGTGGCGGTATACTGCCTCGGCCGGTCGAGACGCCCTGCTGGCACGAGAACCGCGAATGAGCCGCGCGTCGGTCGAAAACTACTCCGATCCGCAGACGCTTCGGCTGTTTATGAAGGGGCTGCTCACGGATCTGCGGGCGCTGGAGCGGATGCTGGCGGAGGATCGGATCGAGACCGGGGTGCGGCGGATCGGGGCGGAACAGGAACTGGTGCTGGTCGATTCGACCTGGCGGGCGGCGCCGGTGGCGGAGGCCCTGCTGGCGAAGCTGGACGATCCCCGCTACGCGACCGAACTGGCTCGATTCAATCTGGAGATCAACGTTCCCCCGCTCGTCTTCGGCGGCGACTGCCTGCGGCAACTGGAGCACAGCCTCAACGACGCGCTGGCGAAGGCGCGGGCGGCGGCGGGCGAGATGGGCGTGCGGATTCTGCTGACCGGCATCCTGCCGACGCTGCACCAGTCCGACCTGGAACTTCACAACATGACGCCCCGGCCGCGGTACCTGGCGCTCAACGAAGCGCTGCGGCGGATGCGGGGGGGGGCGTTCGAGGTGCGTTTCAGCGGCACGGACGAGCTGATCATCCGGCATGACTCGGTCATGCTGGAGGCGTGCAACACGTCCGCGCAGTTTCACTTCCAGGTCGGCCCGCGCGAGTTCGCCCGGCTCTACAATATCGCCCAGGTGGTGGCGGCGCCGGTGCTGGCGGTGGCGGCGAACTCGCCGCTGCTGTTCGGCAAGCGGCTGATGCGCGAAACGCGCATCGCCCTCTTTCAGCAGGCCGTGGATACGCGCCAGCCGGGCCACCATACCGAGGAGCGCAGCGCCCGGGTCAGCTTCGGCGACGGCTGGGTGCGCGATTCCGTGGTCGAGATTTTTCGTGCCGACATCGCGCGATATCGGGTGGTGCTCGGCGTTGAACTGGACGAAGAACCGCTCGCGGTGCTGGAAACGGGCGGCGTACCGCGTCTGCGGGCGCTGCAGATGCACAATGGCACGGTCTATCGCTGGAACCGCGCCTGCTATGGCGTGACGGACGGCCGTGCCCATCTGCGGATCGAGAACCGCATTCTCCCGGCCGGACCGACCGTGGCCGACGAGGTCGCCAACGCGGCGTTCTGGTTCGGCCTGATCAGCGGCATGGTGGAACAGGTCGGCGACGTGACCGACCGCATCGAGTTCGACACCGTTAAGGCGAACTTCTTCAACGCCGCCCGCTCCGGCATTCACACGCAGCTTACCTGGCTGGACGGACACAGTTACCCGGCGCGGCAACTGATCCTCAGCGACCTCGTCCCCCTGGCGCGGGCGGGCCTGACGGCGTCCGGCATTGCGCCGCGCGACATCGACCACTACATCGGGATTATCGAGGCTCGCGCTGCGTCCGGGCGGACCGGGGCGCAATGGCTGCTCGACTCGCACTCGGCGCTCCAGGATCGCGGCAAGCGAGCGGAGCAGATGGCGGCCCTGACCGCTGCGGCGTGGACGCGGCAGGAGGAAGGCCACCCGGTGCATCAGTGGCCGCTGGCCCGGATGGAGGAAGCCGGCGGGTGGGCGGGCAGCTATCGACGCGTCGACCAGTACATGACGACGGACGTGTTCACGGTCCACGAGGACGAAGTCATCGACCTGGTGGCGAACCTGATGGACTGGGCGCACATTCGCCACGTGCCGGTGACGGACGATCAATATCGCCTGGTCGGGCTGATTTCCTATCGCCAGTTGCTTCGTTTCCTCGCTCACGATCTGCCGCACGGGCGCGGGGATCCCGTTCCCGTCCGGACCGTCATGCAGCGAAACCCCATTACCATCGGGCCGGAAACGCCGACGCTGGAGGCGGTAACGCTCATGCGCTCGAGCCGCGTCGCCTGCCTGCCGGTGGTCAAGGACGGGCGGCTGGTGGGCATCGTCACGGAGCGGGACTTCATCGGGATCGCGGCCCAACTGCTGGAGGCCAAGCTGCGGGAGTCCGAGGCGCTGTGACAGGGGCTGGTTCCCGCCGCCGCGGCGACGAGCACGGCCGCACGGTCTTGACCCGCCGCGCGGGCTGATTCGCGCCCGGAGGCCACGCTGTGGCGACGCCGACGGGTCCGCGCTACCCGACGTCCGAAGCGTCGCCCGAACGTCCGACAACGGGGCGGGAACGCGGGCCGGTCGGCGCCGCCGGAACCACGGCCGGGGCGCCGGGAGGGGCCTTGCGGGCGGCACCCGCGTGTCGGGGCACGGGAACGGGGCAAATCCCGCCTTGCCGGCACGTCGAACGGCGGCGGACGGCGGTAACGTCGGGGTAACAAGACGCGGGAGGTGGTTGATACGGGGTTTAAGACAACGATAGATTCTTCCGTAACGAAGGTGGGTCGGCGTCCGCCAGACCGCGAACGCGGCCCGCATTGCCCCCGGGCGCCGACGCGCATTGGGATGATCAAGGCGCTCGCAGGATCGGGCGTTCACCGGAAACAAGAAAGAAGGAACCGGAGCATGAATGTGGTGAAGCAGTGGTTAAGAAAGGCGGTCACACTCCAGGCGCTGTTCGCTCTGGCGCTGTTGGGTTCGGTGTCGCTGGCGCCGGCGCTCGCGCAGGACGCAGCCGATCCGCCCAAGGCCAAGAAGGACGACAAGCGCAACAAGCGCTCGGACGACAAGAAGAAGGACAAGTCGAAGAAGGACAAGGCGGACAAGGACGCGGCCGATCCGCACGCCGGCCACAACCACGGCGACGAGGTCACGGCTCACGACGAAGATGACGAGGAAGACCTCGGCGGCACGCCGAAGATGGTCGTGCCGGCGCCGACGCACGACTTCGGCCAGGTGTGGGCCAGCGCCGACAAGGACATCAAGCACAGCTTCACGATCAAGAACGAAGGCGACGGACTGCTGAAGATCCTCAGCGTCAAGCCCGCGTGCGGCTGCACCGCAGCCGGCGACCACCCGGACCGCCTCAAGCCGGGCGAGAGCGGCGAGTTCCCGTTCAAGCTCAAGACCGAGACCCTGGCGCACGCCAAGGACGGCAAGTTCTCGAAGGCCGTGACCGTCACGACCAACGATCCGGAGCAGCCGACCTTCAAGCTGATGCTGGAAGGCACGGCGAAGTTCCACGTCTCCGCCCCGTCGCTGGTCAGTTTCGGCACGCTGAAGGCCGACGTTGACACCGAGCGCACCGAGACCATCACCAACAACACCGACAAGCCGCTGAAGCTGACCCTGCCGGAGACGTCGGTGACGCCGGAGTCGCCGTTCAAGTACGAGTTGGTCGAGAAGGAAGAGGGCAAGGTCTACGAACTGAAGGTCCGCACCGTGCCGCCGCTGCAGGAAGGCCGGATCAACAGCGAACTGCTGATCCAGACCAACGTCGAAGAGCAGAAGGAACTCAAGATCCGGATGGCGCTGAACGTGCCGCCGCGGCTGCTGGTCCGTCCGTCGCTGGTCGTGTACGACCCGCGCCGCCTGACCCGTCCGGTCACGCTGGCCAACAACGGCTCCACCAGCGTCAAGGTGATCGGCGCCACCACGGACGATCCGGCCCTCGACGTCGAGATCGAGGAGATGGACGCCGGCAAGAACTACACGATCAAGGTCACGTTCCCGGAGAACTACGAATCGCCCAAGACGGATCGCAAGCTGGTGATCAAGACGGACGATCCTGAGAAGCCTGAGATCGAAGTTCCGATCCGTACGCAGGCCCTGGCCCAGCGGAAGCGCCCGGCGGAGGAACTGGAAGGCAAGCCCGTCCCCGAGTTCCAGCTCACCACGACCGCCGGCAAGTCGCTGGACAACAAGACGCTGTCCGGCCACGACGCCGTCGTGCTGAGCTTCTGGGCGGCCGACTGCCCGTACTGCAAGAAGGCCCTGCCCCGCGTCGACAGCGTGCGCGAGAAGTTCAAGGACAAGAACGTCCGCTTCATCAACATCGCCGAGACGATGCGGAAGAAGTACAGCGACGACGATCTGAAGAAGGTCAACGAAGAACTCAAGCTCGGCGGCGAACTGGTCACGGACCAGGAGAACGTGCTGGGGCCGAAGTTCAAGGCGCAGAGCTACCCGACCATGTTCATTCTGGGCAAGTCGGGCAACGTCGAACTGGTCAGCATCGGCAACGTGCCGACGCTGGAGCAGGACTTCATCAAGAAGCTCACCGTCCTGACCGGCGGCAAGGTCGAAGAGCCGAAGTCCGCGGCCGATGCCTCGGCCACCACGGCCGGCGCCGTCACCGCCATGGATGAAGCCACCGGCATGACCACGACCACCGCCGGCGGCCAGGGCAAGTAGCCCCTCGCCTGGCGAAACACATGCTACGGTGTATCACGCGAGCCGCCGCGTTCCCTTCCGGGGGCGCGGCGGCTGTTTTTTGAATGGCGAATGGCGAATGGCGAATGGCGAGTGGCGAGTGGCGAGTGGCGAGTGGCGAGTGGGGGAGGCGGCGACGGGTTGATCGCGAGTAGCGAGTAGCAATTGGCGGGTGGCAACGGGGGAGTGTCGGATGTCGGATACGACGACTGGTTGTTTTGGATCCCGCGCTGGCCGGCTTCAGCCGGCGGGCTCTTGCCCCCGGCTTCAGCCGGGGGGGGATGGCCTCTTGTTTATACCCCGCACCAGCCGGCTTCAGCCGGGCTTGATCTTACCGCGGATGTGATGAGGTCTACGCTCATCCGGCAGCGCCTCGCCTGGCATGTGCCGCCACATGACTGATCGCTTTGGCAGGACGGATTCCGGCTTGTCCGCGTGGCTGTGCGACTTCTGAGACCGACACGCGACGCAAGCCCGGCTGAAGCCGGCTGTGAGAACAGGCGGTGGACCGCCCCCCCCCCAGCTAAAGCTGGGGGCAAAGACCGGTCGACTGAAGCCGACCACACCGCCGGACGCGAAGCCGACCATGTGGTTATGGATCGCACGCTGCAGTCTGGCGGAGGCGGGGGCAGTCGGCGGCGGTGATTGTGTGTTGGCCGCGCTGGCAGCGCCAGGTGGCTTTGGCCTTGCCGCGGTCGTTGACGGCCACGCGCCGGCGGTCGGTGGTGTTGTTTTCGAGGTCGGTGTTGTCCACCGGGACGGTCGAGCCTTCCGGCAGCGACGTGCGGACGATCGCGCCGCGCTGACTGTCGTAGGCCATCGCGTGTTCGCCGCGCGGCTGGAGCCAAGGGTCCACGAGCTCCCACGCGCCGCTGTCGGCGGCGCTCACGGCAGCAGGAAAAACCCAGGCGGTTCCGGACAGTACAAGGCCGACGCTTGCTCGGACGACTTGGCTGCCACGATTGGGTTCGGGACGCATAGGTGCCTTTCCGTACGCGCAGGAAAGAACTAGCCGTCACGCGCCGCCGACCCGCCGGGACGCGGTCGCACCGATGATACCCTGCCCGTGACCGCTGCACGAAGGGGCCGGTTTATCGGTCGGGGAACATCGGGGAGCATAGGGGAGCATCGGCGACAGCCACGGGTTTCCCTGGCCGGCACGCACCCCGCCCAGCGGGCCACTGATTCCGCCCTGCTGAGGTGCTAGGTCGGTCGCGACGGCGCCACAATACGACCTTCGCGGCCTCTGCTTCGCCGCGGCGCCGGATGATCAAGCCGGCCGCAGCCTCCGCGGCCTCGATCCGGCCGGCGCGGCGAGCGCGGGCCAGTGCCTGACCGTCCGTCACGCCTCGGTAACGCCGCGCCGCGAGCCGAGCCCGCCGTGTCAGGCGGCCGTGCGTCTACTACAATGGCCGCGGATTCGTTTGTGTTACCGAGGAACAGGCCCGATGCTGCGCGCTTCCAAATCGTACACGTTCAACGGCCGTCGGCGCTTCGCCGTGCGGCTGCTGATGCTGATCCTGGCCCTGCAGCCGGCGCCGGCCGCATTCGCCGCGGCCCAGGATGCTGACCCCGCCGGTTCGAGCCCGCCGGCCACCGGGACGCCGAAGGCCGTCATCGTCGACCCGGAGTTTGATTTCGGCACCGTCTGGGCCGGCGAGGGGATCGTGCTGCGGCACAGCTTCCTGCTTAAAAACGTCGGCGACGGCGACCTGCACATCGGGGTGGTGAAGACCTCGTGCGTCTGCACGCTGGCGGGCGACTACCCGCCGGTGCTCAAGCCGGGCGAGAGCTGTCAGATTCCGTTCGAGATGGAGAGCACGCGCCTGGTCGGCCCGGAGGGTGGCCGGTTCGCCAAGTCGGCCGCGGTGGTGACCAACGATCCCGTTCAGTCGCACGCCGAGGTGCTGCTGACCGGCTACGCCCGCTTCCACGTGCAGGCCCCGGCCGCGATCAACTTCGGCCCATTGCGGGAAGACGCCGTGGTCGAAAAAGTGGCGACCCTCGTTAACAACACGGAACAGCCTTTGAAGCTGACCCTGCCTCGGATGACGGCCACGCCGGAATCGCCGTTCGTGTTCGAACTGACCGAGAAGGAGCCCGGCCGCGTCTTCGAGCTGAAGGCGACCACCGTGCCGCCGCTGGGCGAGGGTCGCGTCGCGGCGGATCTGGAGATTGAAACGAATCTGCCGGTACAGCCAACGCTGAAAATCCCCGTGTTCGGCACGGTTCCAAAACGCATCGAGGTCCATCCGTCGTTTCTGGTGTTCAATCCGCAGCGGCTGACCATTCCCATTGTCTTCAACAACAACGGCGCCAAGGCCGCGTCGGTGACGTCCGCGACGACGGACGACCCGACGTTGAAGCTGGAGGTGATCGAGAATGAGGCCGGTCGAAAGTACACGGTCGAGGTGACGTTCCCGTCCCGTTATGTCTCGGCGCGGGAGGAACGCCGCGTGACCCTGCACACGGACGATGCGACGTTTCCAAAGATCGATATCCCGATCCGGCCGCTGACGTCGGTCCAGAAGAAGCGTCCCGCGGAAGAACTGGCCGGCGGGCCGGCGCCGGAGTTCGAGTTCACGACCCGGGAGGGCGTGACGGTCAGCCACGAGACGCTCTACAGCCACGACGCCGTGGTTCTGACGTTCTGGGCGGCCGATTGTCCCTTCAGCAAGCGGGCGCTGCCGCGGCTGGAAAAGGTCCGGCAGCAATATGCGGATCAGAACGTGCGCTTCATCAACATCGCCCAGACCATGCGGCGGAAGTATACCGACGAGCAGATCGACGTCGTTGCCGACGCGCTGGAGATGCGGGCGGAACAAGTGTTTGACCAGGGCAATACGCTGGGGCCGCGCTTCAAGGCCGACAGTTTTCCCACCATCTTCGTGCTGAGCCGCACGGGAGAGGTCGCGGGTGTGAGCATCGGCAACAGCGGCGCGCTGGAGCAGGAGGTGGGCGGCGTGCTCAAGAAGCTGACGCAGGGCGGCTGACGCGGCGCAGTCGACGCCCCAGGGAAGACAGCAGCCACGCCAGCGCCAGCAGCAGCGCCGGCTCGATCGGCAGCCGGTATCGCACGGCCGTGATGGTCAGATAGTAGGGCAGGGGGAAGACCAGCAGCATCGCCGGGATGATCCACGCCCGCCGCCTGGAGCGCAGCAGCAGGATCGCGCCGAGCAAACCGCCCGCCCCGACGAAGGTGACGCCGATCGCCTTGACCGCCCTGGCGGCCGACGACTGCCCCGGCGGGTATCGGCCCAGCCAGAACCACTTCGCCCGGTTGAGCGTCAGATGCGCCATCCGCCGCGGCTCGCTCTTCCACCAGCGGAGTGCCTCGGACATGCACGCCTTGAAGTAGGCGTATTCGCCCATCTCGACCATGCGCCGGGCCTCGACCTCGTCAAAGACAGGGTGTACTCGCTGGTTGTCGATGCTGATGATGCTGCCTTCAGACCAGGGCGCGGCGCCGACCCACAACTCCATGCCGAGGTTGCCGCGCATGTAGAACCAGTCGCCGAAGACGACGCGGTTGCGCAACGTCCAGGGCATGATCGTGACGACGAACGCGATCAGCGCGCTGAGCCAGAGTCGGCGATGGCCGGACTGTGCGCGGGTGATCCTCTCCGCTGAGCGAGCCGTGGGCTTCAGCCCGCGCGGTAGCGGCGGCGCCGTGGTACCGATCGACTGGAAATCCCGATTCGATCTGCCCATTCCAAATGCGGTCGTGCTTCGACTGAGAATGTCCGCGCGGGCTGAAGCCCGCGGCTCGCCGTCGGTGGTCGGAGGCTTCATTGGCGTGGATGCGCGGTTAGCAAGAATCGACCGCCGGTTCCACACCCACCACAGCGGGTAGCACAGCGTCAGGCATGGGTTGACGTAGGCGATCGCTCCGCACACGGCTCCCGCGGCGGCGGCGGTACGATGGCGCCGGATCGGGACGAACACGAATGCGGCCGTCCCCAGCCCGCCAGCCAGCAGCAGCAGGTGCGTGTCCCATATCTGACGGGCCTCGTAGACCAGCGGCGGGCTGAAGATCATCAGGACCGCGGCCAGCGCGGCGGCCCGCCGGCCCAGCAGGCCGCGGGCGATGGCGAACCAGACGCTCAGCGCGGCGGCGTGGAGGGCCAGGTTGGTCAGGCGGATGGCGACCCAGGAGGCGGTGGTCGCCTCTCCGAAGACGCGGAAGTGCAATGCCGTCAGGGCGATGAATCCCGGCGAGTACCAGCTTGACGGGTCGTCGCGCTCGGGGCCGACGGGGCAGACGAATCCGGCGCCGTGGCTTAGATAGCGGGCGATACGGACCTGTTCGTTATAGTCGGGCGGTGGCGCGGAGAGGACGCCGGTCGCAAGCAGGTAGGCCAGGCGGACGGTGAATGCGGCCGCGCCCACGACGAGCATCTGGCGGCGGAGTCGGAGTTGTCCCCAGCGGCGTGCGATCATGGTCGCTGCCCGGCCTCCGGTGGAAAATGTGGGGGTGTCTGACGCATATCGTCGCGAATCGTACCGGTTGCGTGAAGGAGTAACAGCGGTGGGCGCCCGCGGGACGCCGCGGGCGGTGGTGGCCCGCTGCATGAATGCGGGAGCTCTGAAGTGTGGCACCGGTTTGGAACCGGTGTGATGTGGCACCTGTGGCACCGGTTTGCAACCGGTGGTCCGCCTGTCAGAAAACGCTGCGTCACTGCGGTGGCAGGGTTCTGCGACTGGTGGACCCCCGCATGAATGCGGGGGCTTGAGGTGGTGGCAGGACCGCGCCGCGGTGATTATGCTCGCGCAACCCGACGAGGAGATGACATGATCAGCAAAGCCAAGACCGTTGACCAGTACCTGGCGGAACTACCCCCCGACCGCCGTGAGGCGATCCAGGCGGTGCGGCAGGTCATTCTGGACAACCTCGATGAGGGCTTCGAGGAGGGAATGCAGTACGGGATGATCGGCTACTACGTGCCGCACGCCATCTACCCCGACGGCTACCATTGCGACCCCAAACAGCCGCTGCCCTACGCCTCGCTGGCGTCGCAGAAGAACCACATGGCCGTGTACCTCTTCTGTATCTACAGCGACGAGGGATCAAGCAGGCTTTTTCAGCAGGAATGGGCCAGGACCGGCAAAAAGCTCGACATGGGCAAGTCCTGCGTGCGGTTCAGGAAGGTGGAAGACCTGGCGCTGGACGTGATCGGCGGCGCGATCAAACGGATGCCGGTGCGCGCGTTCATCGACTTCTACGAGACGGCGATCAAGAACGCGGGCGTGAAGCGGAAGGCGTCCAAGCCGGCGTCGACGTCAACCGGTAGCGCGAAAACGGCGGTGACTGCGAAGACGAAAACTGCCAAGAAGGCTGGGGCGAAGAAGGCGGTGAAGCAGCAGACAGTGACGAAGAAAGCGGTGACGCAGAAAAGCGTGAAGAAGAACGCGGCGGCGTCGACGGCGGCGAGGAAGAAAGGCAAGCATCGCGCACGGTGAGAAAGCGCCGGTCGGCGTCAGCGGGTCCGCGAGCCTGAAGGGCTCGTTCGTCAGCCCCGGGCGCAGCCCTGGGAGCAGGATGCGCCCCCCCGCGCGACCCTGAAAGGGTCGTTCACGCAAGTCGCATACGGGACGCGAACGGGCCTGTCAGGCTCGAATCAGCCCTACAATCGCTACAATCCCGCCCCATGACGATCGCCCAGACCATCGAGCCGGCCATAACCACCGGCAGCGTCAGGCGCATGTTGCTGGTCCTGGCCATGCCGGTGCTCACCGAGCAGCTTCTGAACGCCTGCGTGGGCATTGCCGACGTGTTCTGGGCCGGGCGGGTCAGCGCCGCCGCCACCAACGCCATCGGCCTGGCCGCCTATGTGACGTGGCTGTGCTCGATGATCTTCGCCATGGTCGGTACCGGAACCACCGCCCTGGTCTCCCGCTTCTGGGGCGCCCGTCAGACGGACGACGCCAACGATGTCGCCAACCAGGCGATTCTGCTGGCCGTGTTGATCGGCGTCGCCACGTCGGCGGCCCTCGTCGCGCTGGCCCCTGCCTTCGCGCACATGCAGGGCATGACCGGCGAGAGCGGCCGGATCGCCGTGGCCTACCTGCGGCTCTCCGCGGTGGGCGCTCCGATGCTCAGCATCACGCTGGCGGCCAGCGCGGCCGTGCGCGGCGCGGGCGATATGTACACGCCCATGGCCATTCAGGCCGTCATCAACGTGTTCAACATGGTCCTGTCGCCGTGCCTGCTGTACGGGATAGGGCCGCTGCCGGAGATGGGGGTCGACGGCATCGCGATGGGAACCGTTTGCGCCCAGTCGCTCGGCGCGATCATCATGATCGGCCTGTTGATCCGCGGGCGTGCGGGGCTGCGGCTCCGTGCGACGCGCCTGTGGGCCGTGCCCCCCATCATCGCACGCATCATGCGCATCGGCATCCCCGCGGGCGCCGATGGAATGATCATGTGGAGCGGGCATTTCGTCTTCCTGATGATCATCGCGCACGTCGGCGCCGGGATGATCGGCGAAGCGTATTACGCCGCTCACATCGTCGCCGTTCGCATCGAGGCGTTCACCTATCTGCCCGCCATCGCCTGGGGCACCGCGGCCGCGACCATGATCGGCCAGGCGCTGGGGGCGGGCGATCCGAAACGGGCCATCCACGTCGGCCACGAGGCCGTGATCCAGTGCGGCCTGCTCAATTGCGCCGTCGCATTGCTCTTTTTCGCCGGCGCCGAGCAGATTTACGCCATCATGCACAAAGACGTCCTCGTCCAGGCGGCCGGTGTGACGCCGTTCCGCATCCTGGCCCTGTTGCAGCCGGTGCTGGGCATGTCGATCGTCTACATCCACGGCATGCGCGGCGCGGGCGATACGCGATTTCCGATGCTGATCACCATCTTCGGCATCATCGCCGTCCGCCTGCCCATCGGCTACGTTTGCGGCATCGTCCTGAACGGCGGCCTGCTCGGCGCGTGGATGGGTATGTGCGCCGACATGATCTGGCGGGCAGTGGCCGCGCTGATCCGCTACCGCGGGCATCGGTGGGTGCATACGCGGGTGTGATGCGGCCAATCCGAACCGCGTCCGTGAGAAAGCGGCCAATAGGAGCCGCGCATGAAATCTCCAAAAACCGACTTGCAAACAGAGAGAACATCTGGGCTGTCAGAATGAGCCCTTCAGGCTCGCAGTGAGGGGCCTACTCCCCCATCGCCGCCACCCGCTTCTGCAACCGCGCCTGGGCCTCCGCCATTTGCTCGCCCGTGGGCGCCTTGCCGGTTTGCATCATCATGGCGAAGGAGTCGAACAGGTACGTGGCGTCGTGCGGGCCGGGGCTGGCTTCGGGGTGATATTGGATGGCCAGCACGGCCTGGTCCGGGTGGACGAAGCCTTCGAGCGTCTTGTCGTTCAGGTTGATGTGCGTGACCCGCGCGCCGCTGGTCTTGAGCGACTCCGGGTGAATCGCGAAGCCGTGGTTCTGCGAGGTGATCTCGACCCGGCCGGTCGCCGTGTTGAGCACGGGCTGATTCGCGCCGCGGTGGCCGAACTTGAGCTTGAAGCTTTCGGCTCCCATCGCCAGCGCGATGATCTGGTGCCCCAGGCAGATGCCGAAAACCGGCGCCTTGCCCAAGATGCCGCGGGTCAACTCAATCGCGTAGCTCAGCGGGGCCGGGTCACCCGGGCCGTTGCTGACGAACACGCCGTCCGGCTTGAAGGCGAGCAACTCTTCGGGCTTGGCCGTCGGCGGGAACACCCGGACCGTCGCGCCGATGTCCACCAGGTGCCGCAGGATGTTTCGCTTCATGCCACAGTCCACGGCCGCGACGCGGAATGACCTCGGCTCCACCTTGTGTGGCACCGGTATTCTACCGGTGGTCCCGTGTGGCACCGGTATCCTACCGGTGGTCTGATCTCCCAACGGCATCCCGCCGGTGGTCTGGTGTGGCACGGCCATCTTGGCCGTGATGCCTTGTGAAGGTGTCGTCTCGGCGGCGGTCCCGCCAGACTCGGCATTTCCCACGGCCTGGAAGGCCGTGCCACGCAGCCGCGACGCCGTATACACCGCATCCAACCCGCCGCCGGTCCAGTCGAACGCCTCGCGCGGCGCCACCTCCCGCACCAGGTCCGCCCCGTTCATGCTCGGCGACGCCTTGGCTCGCGCCACGCACTCCACCGGGTCGGAAATCTCGGTCGTGATGATCCCCCGCATCGCCCCTTCGACCCGCAGCCGCCGCGTCAGCGCCCGCGTGTCCACCCCCTCGATGCCGATGATGCCGTGCTCGGCCAGGTACTCGGACAGGCTCTGCGTCGCCCGGAAGTTGCTGGGCCGCCGCGTGACCTCGCGAGCCACAAACCCCGCCACCTGCGGCCGCACCGCCTCCACGTCCGCCGGGTTGACGCCGTAGTTGCCCTGGTGTGGATACGTCATCGTGACGATCTGCCCGCAATACGACGGGTCGGTCAGAATCTCCTGGTACCCCGTCAGGGCGGTATTGAACACCACCTCCCCCGTCCGGCTGCCGGGAGCGCCGAACGACGTACCGCGGAAGACGGTGCCGTCTTCGAGGGCGAGGAGGCAGGGCTGGGCGTTGTTCTGGTCGTCTGCCATGGCGCAGAGAGGCTAGTCGGGGGGTGAGGGGATGTCCAATGCCGACCAAGCTGCTCAGAATTGCACAGTCTACATCCCCACGACGCGCGTTGCAGGCGCCGCTCGGAGGGGTTACACTGGTTGATTGCATCGGCGAACAGCGCACGAGGGGCGACGGACGCTTGACGCCCTGATCCGGTTCGAAGTAGATCGGTCGGTCATGCCCGCGAGCATCAAGATCACGTGTGGTCGCTGCCAGCATGAGTTTTGGGTCTCCAGCGCTTCCGCTGGGGACGTCTGCACCTGTACAGCATGCGGACAGCGGAACCGTGCGAGCAAGCTAAAAGAACCCCCAACAAAACGAATCTCTGCTGAGGAGCTTGGCACCTATCTCTTTGGCCTTCTCGGAGAACTCGTGAAGCAGGACAAGCCGGAGGCTTTTACTCAACAAGCCGGTTATGAAGGCAGCGCTTTCAGTATTCCGCAGGAGATCATAGCCGAGGTGAAGTGGGAGCTGTTCTTCCTCGAAGCGTTTGCCATCGACTTCGCAACGGCCAAAGCGCTCGGCGTGAACAGTCCATTGAAGAATCGGGCGCTTGACGATTTTTTTGGGAGAGTCGAGGCGGGATGCCGCGAGGAAGAAGCCCAGGCTCTGCTCAAGCAACGACAGTTGGAGTATTTCGTTGGGCTGACCAGCGATGATCCAGCGAACGACATAGGCCGAATTTTCGCCGGCAATTGCGGTAACGAGTACAATCTCGCGCTCCGGACACTTGGTTCCGCAACATTTGTAGCGACGTTTCAATCCACCCGACAACTCATCGACCAGTACGAGGTTAGGTGAAGCGCGGCGATCAAGTTTATGGCTCATCCGTATAAATCCGCATCATTAGAATGGTCGAAAGCTCCGTAAAAACGTGGGTTTCTCAAACATCGTATGTTGCAAATTTTTTGCGATGAGCCATACTTGGGTAGCCTCGGCGCTACCAGTGAGGCTGGTACACGGGATGTGAGACGGCTCAGTCGTCGAGCCCGATCGTGCCGAATACCGATGGATGTTCCTCCTGGGTGGTCCTGTACTCCTCCTCAAATCCCCAGCGCTTGAGAATGGTGTTCGCAACGCGCTCGGCGTCCTCCTCATCCACAAGACCTCGTCTCGCGAAGTCGCATGCGTGGGCAAACTCATGAGCAATTAAGCCGATCTGCCCGTCCTCGACGTGGTCTTCCACGAGCGTTGGGCCGATGAACCTGATCGTTGCCTCTTCCGGGGCGAAGTTCCCGATTCCTTTTCCTGAGAATCCGCCTCGCGCGATTCGAACGACTCTGCAGACTGCCTCGATATGGCGTTGATCGGCCGGGGGAATCTGAGCGTACACCCACCTAACCAGCCTCTCAAGATCAAGACATCTCTTTCCAGTTCGACTCGTTGCGCATTGGTTGTCAATCTGCATGTCGCCTGCACTCTAACAGTAAGAAGAGGGACAACATACTCGAGTGGCTCGCGTCCGAAACGACGATCATGGGTTGTGGTTGGCGCGAAGCTCACGAAGCGTCTGCACATCCGCCTCGAAGTCCTCGATGTCGTAGTTCAGCGGTACACCCCGCCGGCCCAGCCAGGCGTCGGCTTCCAGGACGCTGATCCCCAACGCACACGCTAGGCCGCCGATGCTAAGCTTGCCGCGCCGGTACGCTTCGATCAGCAGCGCCTCCCGCGCCGCCTCGTTCAGGTCGCCGAGGTCGCGGGCAAGCTGCTGTTCGAGATCGTCGCCGAGATGAAACGTAATCGACATTTCTGGATTCCTCGCCAGCGATACTACCCCGACTATCCGCGGCCGGCGTGAATTGAACCCGCCTCACGATCGGCCCTTGCGACGTTCGGCGCTTCGCCGGCGGAGTCCGTCGAACACCTCGTCCGCGGCCACGGCCCCATCCCGTTCCAACCCCCGCTCGCCCTCGGCCAGCAGGGCGTCCAGTTCGCCGGGCGCGAATTCGCCGAACTTGCCGGACTGCTCCAGCGCGGACACCGCGGCATCGAGCACGTCCTCGGCCGTCGCGTACGCGCCGGACGCAAGCTGATCGTTGACGAAGCGAGCGACATCGGGTGAAAGCGATACCTGCATGGGCGAACCCTCCAGCGGAAGCCTGAGTCATTATAGCGTCCCGGCCGGTGGGCGCACGGTCCGCGCGGATGGGTCGATGGGGGCTTCCACGTTCACGGCGCGACAGGCGAGCGCGCTGCGCGCGTTCCGGCGCTGCCGCGCGGGCCGACGGCATCCAGCGTCGGCCTGCGATGTTATCGGGCACGCCCGGGGGCTCGGATTCGACTTATGCCAAATCGGTAGTACAATTTCAGTTGCAGCGCTTGCGTGAGGCTGCGTGTTCGGCGTATGTTCGCATCGTTATGCCGCCGGAGCACGATCCTCTGATTCTCGACGCGCTGCGCCGTGCCTTCGCCGATCCGACGTCGAACGCCGTCGAGTTCAAGCGGACCGCGCGTACGGGTGGATACCGGGATGACGAGGGACTGGAAAACCTGTTGCCCGCTGAGTTGCCGCTTTCTGACAAGCAGCGCCTGCTCAAGGAGGCGATCGTTCGCTACGTGGACCAGGGGATCACGCCCACCGTTGTCACCTATGAGGGCGACGACGTTCGGGGTGAACCCGTTCGGTTTCACGAGTTCAGGCTGGTCGTCGCGGGCGTTGGACTCTATGTGAAGGTCTATCTCGAGCCGGATGAATTGAACGATCCGACGGCACGTGTGTGCAGCGTCAAGCGAGCAGATCCCCGGTAACGACATGCCCAAACCAGTCGAACAGCGAAGATGCGACGTGTGTGGCGACCACAGCCTTCGCCGCGTCGCGGAGCCCTACGAAGAGACCATCACCCACGACGGCCGCAGGTGCGTAATCCGCGTGCCCTACCTGGAGATCATCCGCTGCACCAACCCGGAGTGCCGGCCGGAGCAGCCTTCGGACACGGTCATCCTGGACGACGCGGCGGTCCGGCGGATGGATGCCGAGACGTACCGGCAACTCGGGCTGCTGTCGCCGCAGGAGATCCGCGCCCATCGCGAGCGCCTCGGCCTGACGCAGCAGGAGCTTCAGGATATGCTGCGGCTGGGCGGCAATTCGCTGTCGCGGTGGGAATCGGGCGCGATCTACCAGTCGCGCAGCCTGGACACGCTGCTGCGGCTGGCATTCACGCTGCCGGACGCCCTGCCGGCGCTGCGGGCGCTTCCCGTGCCGCGAGCGCAGCGCGATGTCGGCGGCGATGCGGCTTCGGGCGGCGATGCGGCTTCGGGCGGCGATGCGACTTCGGGCGACGATGCGGCTTCGGGCGGTGAGAGCGAGTTGGCCGAGCCACGCGTCGCCAACACCCACGCTCTCGGATAGTGTTCGCTCGACGCGCCCCGCGCTTCGGCGCGACGGCGGGTGCGAGTGAATCGCCATGAGCATCGATCGACTCATCAACCTGCTGGCGACGGTCACGTTGATTCAGATGATGGCGACCATCGGGCTGGCGGTGACGGTGCGCGAAGTGCTCGCGGTGGTAGTCGACCGCCGGCTGCTGCTGAAGGCCGTACTTGCGAACTACCTTCTCGTCCCGGCCGCGGTCGTCGGGCTGCTCCTGCTCTACCGCGCCGCGCCGATGGTGGCGGTGGGGTTTCTGGTGCCGGCCGTGTGTCCGGGCGCTCCGTACGGCCCCGCTTTCACGGCGCTGGCGCGCGGCAGCGTGGGTGTGTCGGTCGGCTTGATGGTCATCCTGGCGGCATCGTCCGCGATCGTCGCACCGTTGCTGCTCGGGCTGCTGATCCCGTGGATGACGGGCGGCGAGGCGGCCGGGATCGACACGGCGGCCATGGTGGTAACGCTGCTGACGACGCAGTTGCTGCCGTTGGGGTTGGGCCTCTATGTCACGGCACGCTTCCCCGCGGTCGCGGACCGGCTCAAGCGGCCGATGGCCCGGACCGGCACGGTGCTCAACCTGCTGCTGCTGGGGGTGATCCTCGCCGCTCAGTTTCCGACGCTGCTACAGATCCGCCTCTCGGGATATGCCGGGATGGTTGCGCTGGTCGCGGCCAGTGCGTTGGCGGGCTGGCTGCTCGGCGGCCCGGCGAGCCCGACCCGGCGCTCGCTGGCACTGACCTCGTCCGTTCGCAACGTCGGCGTCGGGCTGGTCATCGTGACGGGCAGCTTCGCGGGGACCGCGGCGGTGACCGCGACGATGGCATACGGATTGCTGCAAACTGTCCTTATGGCGCTGGCCGCCTGGGGTTGGGGACGGTATCCGCCGGCCCCCGCGCCGTCTGCCGGCTCGAACGGATGACCGACCGCCAATCGGACGGTCGCGGATCGGCGGATTGGCGGGCATTACGCCGACCTTCTGGAACCTGCTTCACAGAACCTTAACGAGGCGGCGTTTGAGTCGGAGCGAGATCAGAGAGGAGCTATTGCCAAATTTCGTTGATGGGCTCGGCTTCAGGCGGCGTCCTTCTCGG
>CAZYLK010000131.1:0-17715 GCA_964648365.1 uncultured Phycisphaeraceae bacterium | reverse complement strand
CTATCGGGACGCCCCGACTTCATTTATCTTCACGGTCTCGTCTTCGAGGCCGTGGACGTTCGGGCAGGAGTGATATCACACCCCGCATTCTCGGGTATCCCAGCGACGTTGGCATGCTTCACGATTTCGCGTGGCAGGGTTCTGGGGCGGGCAAGTGGAAGTCGCGGATGTGAGGGCTCGCGCTTCGCCACGGCCTCGAAGACGAGACCGTACCACCCATGCCACCCGCCCGCTGATTCTGACATGCGCCCGTCGTGGACATCTCCCCGCCCCGGAAGGATCATGCCCAGCGCCGGCAATGCCGCCTTGCCTGCAGATGAGGCGAAGACATCGGCCGGCCGCCGGCGAGCGATCCGGCCTGCGTTGCGGCGCGAGGAGTACATGAAGACGTCAGCCAGAGCCATCCTTCTTGAATCGCTCCGCGACCTTCGACGCGTCTGGCCGCAGATGGTCGCGGCCGACCTGGCGGCTCGGGTTCTCGGCCTGGTGATCCTGACTCCCGTCGTGGGCCTGTTGCTGAAGCTGTTCCTCAACACGACAGCCGGCGGCGTGCTGACGGACGCAGCCATCGCGGCGTTCCTCCTGCACCCCATCGGGCTGCTGGCGCTGGTGGTTGTCTGCACCATTTCTCTGTGCATCTTCTTCGCCGAGATCGGCCAGTTGATGGTCATCGGATATGGCTGTCTCGATAACCGCCGCGTGACCTGGCGGTCGGCCATGACCTTCGCGTCGCGGCGGCTGCCGGCGCTTTCCAGGCTTGCCTCGTTCGTGGTCGTGCGCCTGCTGCTCATCGCGCTGCCGTTTGTGGCGGCGATCGCGGCGGCGTCCTGGCTCGGTACCCGTGAGCACGACATCAACTACTACCTCGCCGAGCGCCCGCCTGAATTCCGGATCGCGGCGGTGATAGCGGCGATGCTGGTTATCGTGATGGCGGTCTGGATGGCCTCACGAATCGCCGGCTGGCTGCTGGCGCTGCCGATGGTGCTCTTCGACGGGTTCAGCAGCCGCGCGGCCGTGATTGCCAGCGAAAAAGCGATGTCCGGCGAGCGCCGCCGCGCGGTGGGCTGGCTCATCGCGTGGGTCGCCGCGCCGCTGCTGGTCTCGTTGCTCGTCAACGTCGCGGCCGCGGCCGCGGCCGGCCTGCTCATCCCCCGCGGCAGCGCCGTCTCGACGACCGTTCTGGCGGGACTGTCGGCGCTGCTCATCGTTGGCGGGCTGATGCACCTGGTCATTCTCGTCTGCGCAACGACGCTCTTTCCACTCTTCGTGGTACGGCTGCATCGCGAGATGGTCGGCGCCGCATCGCCGCCAACCGACCTTTTGACGGCTGGCGAACTCGACGACGGGACGAGTCGCGTGCTGCCCGGCAAGGGCACGCTGGCCGCGACCGCGGCCGCGCTGCTGCTTACGGCGGGAGGCGTCTACTGGTTCGCGCGAACGCTCGACCGGCCAGAGCAGACGCTGATCATTGCCCACCGCGGCGGGGCGGCCGCAGCGCCGGAGAACACGATCGCCGCCTTCGAGCGCGGCATCGCCGACGGCGCCGTCTGGATCGAACTCGATGTCCAGGAAGCCGCGGACGGAAGCGTCGTCGTGTTTCACGATCGCGACTTCATGCGCCTCGCAGGCTCGCCCCTGGGAATTCACGAAGCGGCCGACGCGGACCTCAAGCGGCTCGACGTCGGCTCATTTTTCGCGCCGACGTTCGCGGATCAGCGCGTATCGACGCTGCGCGAGATCCTCGGACGGGTGAAGGGGCGATCGGGCCTGTTCATCGAGTTGAAATACTACGGCCAGGACCGGTCGCTGGAATCGAAGGTCGTTGAGCTGGTCGAAGAGGCCGGCATGACGTCGAACATCGTGGTCATGTCGCTCAAATACGATGGCGTCCGCAAGACGGCCGCCCTGCGGCCGGGGTGGACGTACGGGTTGCTCAACGCGGTTGCGATCGGCGACCTCACGCAGCTCGACGTCGACTTCCTCGCGCTGGCGGCCGACGGCGTCTCGATGTCGCTGGTCCGCCGGGCGCACCGCCGGGGCATGAAGGTGTACGCCTGGACCATTAACGACCCCGTGCAGATGTGGATCATGCTAAGTCGCGGCGTCGACGGCCTCATCACCGACCGCGTTACCCTCGCCCGCCAGATTCAGGACGCCCGCGCCCGCCTGACGCCGGTGGGGCGCTTCGTCGTGTGGATGGCGGCTGAAGCGGGACTGTTGCGCAACGTCGCGAAGTCCTCGAGGGAAGACGACGCCTGAGCGCCTTCTCGCGCCGCGTTGCCGTCAGCCGCTGTTGACTTTCGCATCGCGCGCGGACATATCCATAGCCCATGAACCGGATGATTCCGATCGTCCTGCTCGTCGCCGCCGCGATTGTCGGCTGGCTTGCGTGGACACAACTTCGCGCGGTGCCGTTCATCGTGTCCGGCCTCATCGAAGCAGACGAGGTACGGGTCGGCTCGCGCGTCGGCGGTCGCTGCGCCGAGGTCATCGTGCGCGAGGGGCAGCGCGTCCAGCCCGGCGATCCGCTCTTCCGGCTCGAGCCGTTCGATCTTGAAGCTCAACTGGCGGAGGCGCGGGGCCATCTCGCCGCCGCCGAGGCGGAGCGCGACTGGCTCAAGGCCGGCTATCGTCCGCAGGAGATCGCGCAGGCGACGGCCGCGCGTGATCGAGCCGCCGCGGTCCTGGCCCGGCTGGAGGCCGGTCCGCGGGCGCGGGAGATCGGCGTGGCCCGCCAGCGGTTGAACATGGCCGTCGCCGATCGCGAACTGGCTGAATCCGAGTACCAGCGCTACCAGAAACTCATCCAGCAGGAGGACGCGGCCCGAGTTGAATACGACCGGGCGGTGCGGGCGTTGAAGTCAGCCCAGGCGGCCGAATCCGCAGCGAGCGAAGAGCTGGCGCTGCTGGAGGAAGGCAGCCGCGAAGAGGACATCGCCGAAGCGCAAGCGGCGCTCGACGAGGCCGAGGCGTCCCTGAGGCTGATGCAGGAAGGCTACCGCGCCGAGGATCGTGCTCAGGCCGAGGCGAAAGTCGCCGCCGCCGCCGCGGTCGTCGACACGATCGAAGTCCGGGTCGCCGAACTGACGATCACCTCGCCCTGCGACTGCCGCGTCGAAGCCATCGACCTGCAACCCGGCGACCTCGTCACCGCCAACGCGCCGACCGTCGCCCTGCTCGACGAATCCTCCATGTGGCTTCGCGCCTACGTGCCCGAATCGCGGCTGGGAGACATCGCGCTCAATGCACAGGTTCCCTTCGTCGTCGACGGATTCCCGGAAGAGCGCTTCACCGGCCGCGTGACCTACATCTCGCACGATGCGGAGTTCACGCCGCGCAACGTGCAGACGCCCGAGGAGCGCAGCAAGCAGGTGTTCCGCATCAAGCTCGCCATCGACGACGGGCGCGATCGCCTGGCGGTCGGCATGATGGCCGATGTGCTGCTCGGCGAGGCGAGTGCTCCATGAGCACCGGCGTGATCGAGGCGAAGGGCCTGACGCGCCGCTTCGGCAGCTTCACGGCCGTGCGCGACGTCAGCTTCAGCGTGCCGCGGGCCGGCATCTTCGGCCTGCTCGGGCCCAACGGCTCGGGCAAGTCCACGATCATCCGCATGCTCTGCGGCGTGCTCAAACCCAGCGAAGGCACTGGCGCCGTGCTCGGCGTCGACGTTCGCGAAGACCCGGAGCGCGTCAAGCGCCGCATCGGCTACATGTCGCAGAAGTTCAGCCTCTATCCTGACCTGACCGCCATCGAGAACATCCACTTCTACGCCCGCATCTACGGCGTGGCCGACATCGCCGCGCGGGAGCGGGCCGTGGTGGAACTGACGCAGATCGGCCCGTACCGCGACCGGCTGGCCGGGCAGCTTTCCGGTGGGTGGAAGCAGCGGCTGGCGCTGGCCTGCGCCCTGGTCCACGAGCCGGACGTGCTCTTCCTCGACGAGCCCACCGCCGGCATCGACCCGGTCGCGCGGCGGAGTCTGTGGGATCTGCTGTTCGAACTCTCCGGCCGCGGCGTGACGCTGCTGGTCACGACGCACTACATGGACGAGGCGGAGCGCTGCACGCTGGTCGGCTACATCTACCTGTCCAAGCTGATCGCCATCGGCAGGCCCGACGACCTGAAAGGCCGCCCCGAGGTTACGCCAACCGGCACCGCTCGCTGGGAAGTCACCTGCGCCAACGCCCCGGCCGCCATGCTGGCCGCCCGCGACCTGCCGGAAGTCCGCGACGTAACCCTGTTCGGCGACCGCCTGCACGTGCTGGTGGAAGAATCCATACCGCCGCAGACGTTCCTCGAACGCGCCGCCCCGAACGATGCGTCGGCCTCGTACCGCCCGATCGCACCAAGCCTGGAGGACGTGTTTGTGCTGCTGACGAGGGGAGCGAAGGGAATAGCGAATGTCGAATAGCGAATAACGAATGAAGAGAAGACGGAACATCTTTCACGTTGTGTGCCCGCTGTCGTTCGCTTGCTCATCAGGTTGACGCTGCCTGTGTTCTGACATTTGTCGCTATTCGTTATTCGCAATTCCTCTGGCATTCGTTATTCGCTATTCGCCATTCGTTATTTCCCCATGAACGGTCTCTACGCCATCCTGCTGAAAGAGTTCGCCCACATCCGCCGGGAGCGCAGTACGATCTTCTTCGCTTTCGTCGTGCCGGCGCTACAGCTTGTTATTTTCGGCTACGCCATCGACGTGACCATTGAGAACATCCCCATCGCCGTTTTCGACATGGATCAGCGGCGGGAGAGCCGGCTGCTGGTGGACGCTTTCTGCAACACGGGCACGTTTCGCATCGAAGAGCGCTGCCTGGACTATGAATCCGTGCAGCGGGCGCTGCGCAGCGGGCGGGCCAAGGCGGCCCTGGTCATCCCGCCGGATTATTCGGAGCGGCTGCTGCGCCGCGAGCAGGCCACCGTGCAGATGCTCATCGACGGCAGCGACTCCCAGGTCGCCACCACCGCGATGAACACGGCCGAGCTGCTGGGCATCCGCCTGTCGCTGTCGCGCGGCCGCGCGGTGGCCGAGGCGCAGCAGACCGGCCCGGCCCGCGGCGACACCGGCCGCTTCGCCCTGCCCATCGAGGTGCGCCCACGCCTGCTCTACAACCCCGACCTGGAAAGTTCGTATTTTTTCATCCCCGGCCTGATCGGAACCATCCTCCAGATCGTGCTGATTTTTCTCACCAGTTCCTCCATCGTCCGCGAGCGCGAGTTCGGCACGCTGGAGCAGCTTTTCGTTACGCCGGTGGGGCGGATGGGACTGCTGCTGGGCAAGCTCGCGCCGTACGCGCTGATGTCCTGCGGCGAACTGCTGATTATCCTGGTCATCATGGTGGGACTGTTCGGCGTGCCCATCGCGGGCAGCCTCGCATTGCTGTTTTCCCTCTCGACGCTGTTTATCCTGACCGCCCTGGCGATGGGCCTGCTCATCTCGACCCTCGCCGGCACGCAGCTTCAGGCACTGCAGCTTTCGTTCCTGATTATGATGCCGTCGATGCTGCTGTCGGGCTTCATGTTCCCGCGGGCGGAGATGCCGCTGCCGCTCTTTCTGGTCGGCTACGCCCTGCCCGTGACCTATTTCCTCGAGATCCTCCGCGGCATCATCCTCCGCGGCGCCAACCTGGCCGACCTGCTGCCCCACGTCGCCGGCCTGGCCGCCTGCTGCTTCCTGGCCATCGCGCTGAGCCTGAAGCGCTTCCAGAAGCAGCTTGATTGAGGCGGCGTCTTCCGTTGGGGGGACCGGTTTTCAACCGGTGATTCGTGTGTGGCACCGCTTTTCAACCGGTGACGTCTGGTGTGGCACGAGCCCGCTCGGGCGGGTCTTCGCCTCCCAGCCGGCGAACTTGCCTAGATGAACTCTCCGCACTCCGAGCAGCGGGGTTCCGTGAGACCAACCAATCAAATAGCCTGCTCGCGCCCACACTCCGGGCAGCAGACTTGCGCGAGTCCACGAAGGCAATAACCGCACTGGGAGCACGTCGGTGCCGTCTGATCATCTCGGGCGATGCCCCTCCTTCGAGATAGTAGCACGGCCGATGCAATCCAGACGGACGGTACGCACCCATAGGCGACCAGAATACTCACAGCCATGTTGTATTGCGTTCTGTCGATGTAGCACTGCAAGGCCACCTCCAGAACAGACTCGACAATGCCGAACCCTATCACCCATCGGACCGAGATCCAATTGTGCCATAACGCGGCGACAAGGCCGAGAAGAAGCAACGGAGCCGCCGAGCCGATGAGCCCCCTTATGGTCTCAAGTTTAATTGGAACGCCTCCAGTCCCTTGGAGCAACTCGTGCCAGTACCCTACAAACGTAATTGCACATAACCAGCACTGGGGTGCAGCGAACGCAGTCACCAGCGTGACGACCCAAAGACGTACACTTCGGCTTGAAGGAGAAATCGTGGCCATTTCACACGTAACAGTCCGCTGACAAGTAGTGGTGGAGGTCGACGCGCTACTCCCCCTTCGGTCTGCCACCCGCTATTGCGTGCCGGGCAGGTTGATGGCATCGCCTGCGTTGTGCCCCGTACCGCAGACGACTTCGATAACAACCGCATCATTGCAATCAAGGCGTTCGGGCCAGTAGAGATGAGGGCAGGGAATGAGTGTGTACATGGTCGGCCGGGTCATGCCCTGGAATGCGCGACTCTCGGCATCGTAGTAGCGCACCAGCGTCGCGTGCCAGTCCGACGTTTCCTCGTACAAGAAGAGCCGCTCGCCTCCCGCACACTCGCCGGCGACTCTGCTGGTCGCCGTGGCGCAGCTTGGATCAGGGTCCACCTGCGCCGCGCTACGCCATTCTTCCAGCGCGGCATCATAATTCGCAAAATCCTCGATGGGCTTCTCACTACACCCGTCGGCTTCCTTGCACTGGCTTCGGCACATGTCGCAGCCGACGAGGGCAAGGAGCAGCACCGATGTCGCAGCGACAATAACGCACCTGAAATTGAAACGCAAAGACATTGCCTGCTCCTTCTTGTAATAATCGCACCAACCGGCATTCGCATCCCATGCGCCAGTTTCACTGCTCACAAGCCGCCGTCCTCGACCCGGCAAGCGCGCGAGGGCCGTCTCCAGGCGAGGCGTCAATCGCGGGCGTGTCGCTGCCTTGCGGCGACGGCCCGCGAATCTCTTTGCCACACTCCGGGCAAACACCACTTGTATTCCCGGTGAGATTGTAGTTGCAATACGGACACCACCCGGGCCTGGGTCGCGGACGTAGCAGCGCAAGACACGATAACGTCGCAAGACAACCCGCAAGGACGTGTATGCAAGTCTGCATGATGGAGCTTGTCTGCTGCGAGAGACGCATGACGTTCCTCTGGTATGTCAATTGCGCCCTGTCGTTCTCCAGTAGAATCAGGATGCGTTGATACCGCTGCAACACTGCATAATTTGCGGCCGTCTGTGGATCAGCATCGGGTGACGGCGGGACTTCAGGAGGAATGGGCACGGGCGTCGGAACTGCGACGACCCAAGTGATCACGGAGGCCGTGACCTTGTTGCTCCATCCGTCTATGGGGAGCGTCAGCGCCAATGCTGAGCCGACGACCGTCCCGACTACTGCTGAAATCCAGAACCGACTCATGTCAGGCTCTCGCCCCGCTTGTCCGCGCCAGCCGGACGTGATTGGTCGACGCCAGTGCGACGAGTGCGGTCATGACGGTCTGGTCGTCGCTCACGAGGTCTGCGTCCTGGTCGAAGTCGAAGACGCGGCAGGCGCCGGTTGGGCTGGCGCCCCGGCAGGTCTGGCCGCTGCCGAGTTCGGCGTCGTCAGTGGAATCCACTTCTCCGTCGCCGTCGTAGTCGCCGAAGTAGGTTTCGGAGTTGAAGGTGGGCAGGCCGTAGGCGGTGTAGAAGGTGCGTTCGAGGACTCGCCCGGCGAGGTCCGTCGCGGACACGACGTTCCAGTTGGCGTCCTGGTTGACGACCATATAGCCGTCCTCAACCCGCATCGCCACGACCTCGTCGCCCGCCAACGGCGGTGGGAGTACTGCGCTCCCGCCGCAGACTGCGGCCACGACGTTGACCGACCCGTCGCGGACCTCAAGCATCCGCCAGCCGGGATTATACGGATGGGCTATCATGCCGTCGAAACTCCAGTCGCGCGACGGGCACCGCCGGCCGGCCCGGGCGTGCACCGACGCTTCGCCGGCCAGCGCCGGTTCTCAAACTACCGACCGGTCGCCCGTCAACGCCGGTTCTCAAACCACCGACCGGTCGCCCCTCAACGCCGGGTCGCCGAGCAACACCGGTCGGGCGTTCGCAGCCCGGGCGGGCTGACCTGCCGTTCGCGGCCACGCGGCCGGTCACGGGAGACCTCTGCCTGCCATAGTCTCCCGCCACCGCCCGGCGCAACGCGACTTTTTTATTTTTTTCTGCCCGCTTGGAGCGATCCGGAGAGCCGCTGGGCACGCCGGCTCCGCGACCGCCCGCCGCAGCGGGGCGTTCGACCCGTGCGGCGCGGTCGGGGGTCGGTTCGCTGCATGGCAGGTTGCTGCGGCGGGGCGGTCTGGTGCCGCGCGGAGTAGCCCCCGGGCGATCTGCTGCCCGGCGGGGTTATTCCGGCGGGGGGAGCCGTCTGCCCCAACACTCCCGGCTTGAAAGCCGGGGCTCTGAAGTCAACGCCCGGCGTGAGTGCTGCTTGAAAACCGGGGCTCTGAAGTCAACGCCCGGCGTGAATGCTGCTTGAAAGCCGGGGCTCTTAAGTCAACGCCCGGCGTGAATGCCGCTTGAAAGCCGGGGCTGTGAAGTCAACGCCCGGCGCTAAAGCTGGCGCTCTGAGGTTGGCGCGGGGCTTCGGGGCTCCTTCCCTCCGTTCGGTCCGTGACGACCAGGGCCGACTTCGGCAGGGCGAACTCCTGGCGGCGGATCAGTTCATCAAGGGTGAATTGCTCGCCGCATTCCGGGCAGCGCGCTTCGCGCAGGCCGATCAGCGAGTAGCCGCAGGCGGGGCAGATCACGTTGATGATGCCGTCGCGTTGCCGCAGCCGCCTCCCGGCGGCCGCCTTGTGGCCGACGTGGGTGATCCACAGAAACGTGGCGGCAGCCGCGAGCAGAATCGTCATCGCGATCCACAACTCTTCCGACGGGCGTGCCCACGAATCCAGCGCCACGCTGAGCGGAATCGCCACCGCCCAGATGCCGATCACGCCAAACACGCCCCGCATCAGCAGGCGGAAGCGCCGATACGTCGCCCAGACTTTCGTCAGCACGAAACACCAGGCCGCCGCGGCCAGCGCCACGCCCAGGGCGACGTGTTCGTCGTCGATTCGCGGCCGCGTGTAGACGTTCACGCTGCCATCACGCTGCGTGACCTGATACTGCAGCGGCGGCGTCATCGTATTGATCAGCGCGAGCACCAGCATCGCCACGGCCGCCAGCGCCGCCAGCGCCGCCAGGCTCACGCCGATCCGGGTGATCCAGCCCGCCTCGCCCGACTTCAACTGCTCCCGGAGTGAACACGGTTCGATGTCGTCTGCGCTGTTAAACCACATGGCTGATCCCTGCCGGCGTCGAAGCGGGGGGTAAGTGCGGTTGAAATCCGTCCGGGCGGTATTCGCACGCTCTGAGCGGTTATTCGCCCCCCGTTTCGAATCCCGCGCGGCCCGGGCCTGCGAACGCCCGGGAGGCCGATCCGCACGCTCTGACGTTCAGGCGCCGAGCCACGGGCCTCAACCCCGCGTGGAGGCTGAGACCGTGGCGAATCGCACATGGCGGCGATTACGTCCACTTAATGCGCGTCGCGTCGAACACCGGCCCCTCCGTGCAGCACAGCGCATACCGCCATGCATCCGGCGCCGCCTCGTCATGCACGGGCACCACGCACGACTGGCACATGCCCGTGCCGCACGCCATGGCCTGCTCGACGCAGGCGTAGCATCGGATGCCGCGCGCGGCGCAGAACTCGGCCACGAAGTGCATCATGCGTTCGGGACCGCAGGTGTAAACCGCCAGGGCGTTCACGTCCGGCCGGGCGCGATCAAAGTGTGCCGCTACCGCGGCGCCCACGTGTCCGGCGAAGCCGAGCGAGCCGTCATCGGTCGCGATCACCGTGGACACGCCATGTTCGGCGAACTCGCGGGCGATGGGCTTGGGACAGCCATCCGCCGCCGCCTCGGCGTCAACAATGCTCAGCGGCAGCAGATTCGCCGAGCGCGCGCCGCAGAAGGCGATCGTCGCCACGCCGGCCGACGCGAGCGCCTCCGCCTGCCACAGCATCGGCGGCAGCCCCACGCCACCCGCCACCAGCCACGCCTCTCGCAGGTCGTCGGCGATCGGAAACCGATTGCCCAGCGGGCCGAGCACGCTGACCTGATCGCCTGCGCGCAGCGACGCCATCCATCGCGTTCCCGCGCCGACGACGCGGTAGATCACGTCGAAGTCGCAGCCGTCAGCCGCAGCGGTCAGCGACGCGATGCTGAAGGCGCGGCGCAGAAGCGGCATGGCCAGCGGCGCGGGCGCCTCCGGGGCGCCCGCTTCGACGGTCGCGACGGTGGTTTCAGACAATGGGCACAGATGCACAAACTGGCCGGGCGCGGCCGCGATGCGTTCGCGAACGTGAAGCGTCAGGCGCAGATGTTCGTCGCACAGGATGCGGTTCGCGGCGACCTCGGCAACCCGAATGGCGGCGGCGTTCATGACCGGCGACATCCCTCAACGCCCCCGGCGGGCGCGATGCGCAAACAGATGCGCGGCGCCCCAAAAAAAGACTTCCGGGACATGTGTTGCCACGAGCCCCGGAAGCGCGCCACGGCTACGCAAGCCGCATACTCTGGCGGGCCGCTGCCGGCCCGGCATTCGACAGGTTTCGGACTGAACGCTGGTTCGTTCACCGGGCGGCAGGTTTATCACGCGCGCCCGGCCGTGTCAAACCGCGATTTTGGCCCGACGACGGCGTTCGGCTGCTATAAAATATTTGTTTTCAATAGGTTATGATTTTTTTGGGCGTGTGAAAATCGTGGCGCCGCCCCCTTGCCGGTCGGACCCGGGCAGGCGCGCCGTCGGCTTCTGCACGTCGCGGCGAGGGCGTCAGGGCTCCACGATGACGCGCGCATTCGTCATCTGCACCGGGTGGGGTTCGCAGAAGTAAACGTACTCGCCGGCGGCCGTGAACGTGAACTCAAAGGTGTCGCCCTGCGGGATCGTTCCGGAATCGAGCACGGGGTCGTCGTCTTTGACCGAATCCACGCCGGACGTGACGGTGTGTGCGATGGCGAACGGCTCTTCGTTGACCCAGCGGACGGTGTCGCCGACGTGAATCGTCACCTGTTCCGGCACGAATGCGATTCCGCGCATCGAGACGGCGTGCGTGACCGGCCCATTCGGCGGTGCGTTGTCATTATCGGGCGAGTCGTTCTCGTTGCCTCCGCCGGACGGCGGCGGCGCACACGCGGCGTGAAGGCAGAGTGCAGCAAGCGAGAGTAAGGTGAACCGGCGCTTCGACATCCGCTCGACTCCTCGTCGCGATGCGCGACGGGATCGAGTATAGACGTGCATCGGACCGGCTCCAACGGCCCGCGCGCCGCGCACTCATCCGCGTGCGTCCCCGTCGCCGCGCGGGCGGGTGGTGGTTGCGCGGTGCCGTTGCGGGCGATCGCCTCGACGACACGGGGTTTGAGAATCGACGTGCAGGGGCTAGAATCCTCAGTGGAAACGGGGCGGACGCTCCATCGTTGCCGCCGGCGGCCTTAGGTCGTGGGCGCGGGGTCATCTGGATCGGGGTCTTGTCATGACGCATCTTCGGGCTCATCGTCGCGGGTTCACGCTGATCGAGTTGCTGGCATCGATTGCCATCATCTCGCTGCTGATCGGCATCCTGATCCCCTTCCTGTCCAAGTCCCGTGCCCAGGCCAAGACGACGGTCTGCCAGTCGCGGCTTAAGAACCTCGGTTCCGGCATGGTCATGTACGCGGGCGAGAACAGCGACTACCTGATGCCGGGCAGGATGCCGAGGGTGGATAACGCCCGCTACTCAGTCGGCATCGAGGGGGGCGTCAAGTACCGTCCGACGTTTATCGCCATGATGGGGTCGCAGGTGGGCGTGGCGCCGTTTTCCGATCCGATGCCGGACAAGGGCAACAACGGTCGGCGCAAGGACCGGTTCGAAGAGTTGGCCGATCGCCAGAACTACGACAACGATGCCTACCTGTGTCCCGTCGTGTCCGACTGGACGGACGAGCGCAACGCGGCCTACGGCTACAACTACCAGTTCCTCGGCAACGGACGGTTGCTCGACGAAGGGGACGAGCGGTCGTTCAAGAACTGGCCGGTGGCCTACTCGCGCGTCAAGAATCCAGCCCGCTGCGTCGCGGTGGGCGACAGCATGGGCACCGCGGCCACGTTCGGCCGACGTGACCGCAATGAATACGAGAACAACGGTCGCGACGTGCATGCCTATGGCGACGAGGGCTTCAATCTCGATCCGCCCCTCGTGGACCCGTCGCGCGGCGAAATGGCCGGCTTCGCTGAGGACGTCAGCGAGGCCGTACGCACCGCCCTCCACGAACGGCACCACAACGACCAGGCCAACGTGCTGTGGATCGACGGCCACGTGACGCCGGAAACGAACAAGTCTGTCGGCTACGAAGTCTCCGAGAACGGTGCGATTACATTCGGCATTGACCGACCCCCGCTCGAGGGCGGCACCTCGAATCGCCTCTGGACAGTCAGGGGCACGGATGGCGCGTGGATCCGACCGGACGCCGAGTGACCCCCGGCGCCGAACCCCGATGGGCGTCGGCGCGGAGTCAAGCACCGGTGTGACGCCGCGCCGAGCGTGCTCAAGAGTTCGGGAATGCGGCGAGGACGCCGCCGGCGGGAGGACTGGGCAGAGGCGGACTTGAACCGCCGACACACGGATTTTCAGTCCGTTGCTCTACCAACTGAGCTACCTGCCCATCGGGCTTTTGGCCCGGTCGCGGTTGGGGTCGCGCCAAGCTCGTCGCGACTGTATGCGGCCCCACAGGGGTCGTCAAGATGAACCAGGCCGGCCGCTGCGGGGGATGTCGGGGGATGACGACGTGAACGGACCACAAGGCGCGACGCCGGCAACCGGCACACCCACGCCGCGGGCTCGACGCACCGCGCGACGGCGACTGTGGGCGGCCGCGACCGCGCTTCTGGCGATGGTCGTCCTGTCAGCCTCCGCGAAAGAGGACTATCTGGAGGTCGTTAAGGGTCGCCTCATCGAACTGAACATTCGCTGCACGACCTGCCATCCCGCCGACCCGGCAAGCCCGCCGGACAAGCCGGCGCCGCTGACCTCCGAGTTGACTCCCTACGGACGGCGTCTGGCTGATCTGGGCCGATCCGCGGCACTCGCCGGGCGGATCGGGCGTCTGGAGCGGCGGCTGCCGACGATTCTGCCGGTCGATCAACGGAAAGAGGAACTGCTCCGCGTCGACATCGACAGCGACGGAACGCTCAACTGGGTCGAAATCCTCGCGGGAACCGACCCGTCCGACCCCAACAGTGTGCCGAACGAGGGTGACCCGGCGTTGCGCGACTTGCGTACCCGCGTCGAGTCGGTCGTCAGTTGCCGCCTGTGCCACACACGCGACGCTACCGACCTGAAACGCGACGACGCGCCGCACAACGACTTCGGCGAGGCGCTCGCGGCGTTGGCGGAGGGCCCGGCCGCCGGTGCGCGACCGGGTCAGTCGCCGGCCGGTCGCGGCCGAGGCGGCGCGGCCTCCGCAAGGGGCGACGTTCCGCTCGACATTGTGGAGCGGCTGCTGAAGGTGCAGCACCAGGACGCCGATCGCGATCGCGCCCGCAACTGGGACGAAATCGCGGCCTTTCATCACCCGGCCGACCCCGCCGACGCACCCACCGCCGACGAGGTGCAAGCCGTGCGGGCCGCGGCCGCGGCGCTGAAGCGCGGCGACGTGGGATTTGGCCGGTTTCACGCGGCGCCGTAGGCCGCCGCACAACTTTTTTTGCGCTCCCCTCGCGCCGTATCCGCTTCGCATATCGCAGGAGGTGCTGCGCGCAAGGGGCGGGATCGCCGGGCCGCCCGCCGGGCGACGCCGTTCTTTCATTTCGGGGAAGGTGAGATGATGATGCAAGTTCCTAAAGCAAAGTTGGTTACAGTCTTCATGCTGTGCGCCGCGGCGGCGACGGCCCAGCCGCGCTGGTCGGTGTCCTTCGACGGGACCGGCCGGGGCAGCGACTGGATGGAGTCGGCGGTCATCGACCAGGACGGCAACGTTTACGTCACCGGCGCGACGCTCCCGGAGCAGCAGGAATTCTCTGACGCCGTCGTCATCAAGTACGGCCCGGACGGCCGGCAGGTGTGGCTGAAGACCATCGACGGACCCGAGCACTCGGGCGACTTCGGCGCGGCGATCGGCCTCGACGGCCGCGGCCGGCCCACCGTGGTCGCGAGTGTCGACTTCTACGGCACGATGGTCGTTCGCTACGACGCGGACGGGGTCGAGCAGTCGCGCTGGACCGAGGCGGAACTTTATCCGCGCTCGGCCGTTACCACGGGCGACGGCACGACCTACGTCTGCGGGCAGTCGAGCGATCCGGAGCAGATGACGACCATCAGGGTCGGTCCGGATGGGCAGCGGGTTTGGCGGCGGGAGTTCACCGGCGGCGCCGTCGGGCGGCACGCTGCGTTCAGCGTCGCGGTGGACGGCGCTGGCAACGTCTACGTCGCGGGCCTCAGCGCCGTCGTTGACTTCACGCATGACCTGTTCCTCGTCAAGTACGACGGCGACGGCAATCTGCTCTGGTCGCGCAACATCGACGGCCCCGGCGGGGGGGATGACTTTCCGGTGGCGGTGCTGCTCGCGGCCGACGATTCGCCGGTGGTGGTCGGCTCGGCTTCGGCGCCCGGGGGGGATGATTTCCTCGTGGCGCGATTCGACCCCGCGGGCAATCAGGAATGGGCCACGTTCTTCGACGGGCCTTCGGGATTGGCGGACTACGCCAGCGGCGCGTCGATCGGCCCGGACGACACAGTCGTCGTCACCGGCCGGACGTTTCCCAACGATCAGACCTATGCCTATCTGACGGCCGCGTTCGATGCGAAGGGCCGCGCCCTGTGGTTTGACACGTACGACACCGGCGACGGGCTGCGCCATCGCGGTCACAGCGTTCGCGTCGACGGTGCGGGTAATGCCTACGTCACCGGCACGTCGCACGCGGTCAACGATATTGGTAACGACATTACAACCCTCAAATACTCGCCGGCCGGCGAACGCATGTGGGTCACGCGTTACAACGGACAGGAGAACGGCCTGGAGCACGCCCGCGGCATGGCGCTGGCGCCGGACGGCCGCTCCGTGGCGGTGATCGGCCAGGACGACTACGAGTTCCGCTCGCAGGACTTGCAGGGCGACGGGCTGACGGCGCTGTATTCAACCTTCGGCAACGGCTGCACCGAACAGGAACGGGTGAGCATCCGCTGCAACAGCGGCAACCGAGGCAACAAGGTCAAAGCGAAGGCAACCCGGGGAACGCCGGGCGCTGCCGTCGAGTTCTGCCTGGACGGCGGCGACTGTCAGAAGCGCACCGCCAACAATCGTGGCAAGGCAAAGGCGAAGTGGAAGAACGTCCCGGACGGCGAACATGGCGTACGCATCGACTGGCAATGCGGCGCCCGCAGGACGGATGCCGTCGAATGCGGATGACGTCGGGTAACGCGGCGGGTTCACCCGATGGGTCGATCCAAGACGTCAATGGTGATATACTGACGAGCAACGCTACGGGAGAAACAGAATGTCTGTCCATCGTTTCATGCAGGTCGGGCTGTTCCTGTGCCTGGCATCGACCTTACTCGCCCAGCCGCGCTGGGTCGCCACCTATGACGGCGAAGGGCAGGAGACGATGCGGGCGGCGGTGGTCGACGCCGACGGCAACGTTCACGCCGGCGCCTGGGCGTCCGGCCGGATCGCCTACGTCAAGTATGCTCCGGACGGCACGCCGGTCTGGGAGAAGACTCTGGACGCAGCCGCGGTCATGGACAGCCACGTCGGCGACGATGGACGGGTCACGCTGGTCGCGGCCGTCGTCAGTGACGTGTTGTGGATTCGCTTCGACGAGGGCGGCAACGAAGTGTCGCGCGGTTTGGAAGGCGCGATGAACCCGCGGGATTCCGTGATTGACGCGGACGGCGCCGTCTACGTCGGAGGCGGGTCGCTGGGCGAAGGTAATTATGCTACGACGCTGAAGTTTGCGCCGGATGGCCAGTTGCTGTGGCGGCGCGAGTTCGACGCGGGCGGCATCGACAAGCAGTTCGTCAAGGCTCTGGCGGTGGACGATGATCGCAGCGTCTACGCCGCCGCGGGCAGCCAGGACGACCTGGGCAACTTCGACATCTACTTGCTCAAGTACGATGCGGGCGGGGAACTGCTGTGGTCGCGCAACCTGGACGGGCCGGACGGCCGCGATGACGGCGTATGGGATATGGTGCTCGCCGCCGACGGGTCGCCCATCGTCGTCGGGTACTTCGAACAACCGAGCAGCGCGTCCGACATCGTCGCGGCGCGTTTCGACGCCTCTGGCAACCGGCAATGGGTGACCACCTTTGACCATCCCGAGGGATACTCGGAGATTCCGCTCGCCGCCGCCATCGACGTGGACGATCGCCTCGTGGTGGCCGGCGTGGTGTATTCCGATCGCAACCGCACGATCGGCCGCGCTCTGACGATGGCGTTCGACGCCGCAGGCGAGGTAATGTGGTTCGACACATTTCATTCGCCGCAGGCCGAATGGGACGACCTTCGCTTCCTGCAACTTGACGCGACCGGCAACGCCTATGTCAGCGGCACGACCTACATGCCGGACAATAACGACGACATCACGACGATTAAGTATTCGTCGCAGGGTGAGCGGTTGTGGGTGACCCGGTTCAACGGGCAGGAAAACGTCACCGACACGTGTCGCGGCGCGGCGCTGTCGCCGGACGGCAACACGCTGATCGTCCACGGCCGGACCGACTACGAATCCGGCTCGGACATCCGTCGCGGCGACGCGCTGACGCTCGCCTATCCGACCGTCGGCAACGGCTGCAAGGAGTCGGAGCGGCTCGTGACCCGTTGCAAGGTACGTCCGCGCGGCCACAAGATCCGCGCAAAAGCCATGTTCGGCACGCGGGATGAAGAGATCCAAATCTGTCTCGATGGCGGCGCCTGCCAGTCCGGCGTTGGCATCGGCAAGTCGGCAAAGGTCAAGGTGAAGTGGCGTCGGTTGGAAGCGGGCCCGCACGAGGTGACCGCCGAGTGGGCCTGCGGGGCGCTGCGCGCAGGGCGGACCGTCTGCGGCGAATGATCCGCCGGCGGACCACCGATAGCGACCACGAGCCGGGCGGCTGCCACGGGTGCCACGGTCTCGTCTTCGAGGCCGTGGTGACGCCGGAAGTGGTCGCGGCGGGAGATTGCCCTCGAAACCGCCGTGCGCCGTCGGTAGCCGGATGGAATCCGCAGTCTCCGCGCGGCCTGAAGCCCGCGCGGAGCCTCTCGACCCGATAGCAACCCCGTCGGAGCGGGCGTTTCGGCAGCCACCGTGAGCGAGGATCGGGTGTCAAGGCTTGCCGTGGGCCGCTGCAAGGCGATGGGCCGGTGGTGGTGATTCGCTCAGCGATCACCACGGCCTCGAAGACGAGACCGTGCCACCCGTGCGGCGTGCCACCCGCGCGGCGTGCCACCCAACGCCGTTCAATTAATCATGGGGGTAGCGAGCGTAAGTTGTTGG
>CAZYLK010000130.1:0-17844 GCA_964648365.1 uncultured Phycisphaeraceae bacterium | reverse complement strand
CGATGTCCACGGCCAGTGCGTTCGGCGTAGCGAACTGCCCGAGGCGGTTACGCTCCCAACGCAAGCGTAGGGCCTGAAGCCACTCTTGCCGGCTCTGCCGCTTCAATTCAGTCGACGCCAGACTCATCTGAGGATCCCGTCAGCGATGGTCGCTATTGCGCCTAGGTACTTGTCAAGAAAGCTGCTGCCGAGGTTCGCCCGGGGGTCCGAGGATCGCAAGAAGCGCCCCGGCGTACACTTGCTGGGAAGAGTCACGAGTTCGCGTCTTACCAATGCCTCGAACTTGGTCCTTGCGTCCGATGAATGGTGACTTATCGCATTGCGAACCTGCTTCATATCTTGGATTACCGAGTGGTGGGCGCTTAGTCTTGTGAATCGTCCTCCACCCCTAAAAACAACGTCTGCGCGGCTTCTCACCTGCCCAGGGTCGGTCCAATCGATGTATGGTCGACGCCCGGCGATCAACTGAAGGAACCGGTATGCATCGCTGGCGCTTGTCGGCTCAAAATACTGACGCGGAGAGCGACCACCGAGCGGTCTTGCCTTCATCATGTACGCGATGAAGGCGTCCTCCATGAAACGCTCCCATGCGACAAATCCTTGCAAGAACGCCGCTTCGTGAAGGACGCATTCGATGTGCGCCAACGTTCTTCCCGTCCCACCAAGCGTTGACGTCTGTCGCGCTTGCGTAAGCGATTGCGAGAGGTGTCTCTCGATGGACGCAAACGTGCGAGCCCTCACGACAGGCATCCCTTGCGAATAAGCTCACATAAGAACTTTGTTCGTACCTCTCGCTCGCGCTGGTGTGTAGTCGCTCGTTTGGCCGCCGAAAGGAAGGCAACCTCATTCTCGTCTCGTCCCTTGGTGTCCCAGATTGCGTCTACCTCCAAGAGTTCGTTGCTCACACGAACTGTTGTTCTCCGTTGTATTCGCGCACGCGGCGATTTCAACCGTGGAACTCCGAATTGCATGTGTGTGATGGCGCTAAAGAGAGAGTAAAACAGTACGGGACGGCGAAAGACATGACCGCGGAGGCCGTCGGGAAACAGGCACCCAATAATGTCAATGACATCCCGGAAGCGGCCTTCGTGAACGCGGCGCTTCGGAAAGGTGTCATCCCACTTCTTGAAGTACGACCCAAGCTTGTTCTTGTCTTGGATGCCATCAGCCATAACGATTAGCAACTCGGCCGTCAACTCGGCATCGAGCATGCGAGACAATCGATTTTCCGTGAGAATGGCATTCTTAGTCCAAAACTGGCCGAGTTCGTTTGCGAGTGCAAAGGCAGACGTGCGAAAGTCGCCAAAGTACTCCGCGTGAAGCAGTTCAATTTTGTTCAGTTTGACTCCATACGTGTTTAGCCTTGCAAATATGTCTCGGATTTCTGCGTCGCCTAGATTGACAAGGCAGTCAGTGGCGATTTGGTAAGCCAAAATGGCCGTCTGAACTTCATCGGGAAGGTCGACAAAGTAGAATCCGGGGTAGTCAGGGTTATGCGTGCGGGAAACCGGAAACCCGTTACTAATGTACTCAAAGAGTGCGCGCAATCGTTGCTGGCCATCGACTACCTCTCGAATGGTCTTCTTGGCTGGCGTGATCTGCTCTCTAAGCAGAATTTTCGGGGCCGGCTTTCCGCGGATCACGGAGTCAAGGAAATAGGAGCGAGCCTTCGGCGTCCAAACATCACGTCGCTGGAATTTCGGCGAGAGTACGAGTGTTCCGCCTTGTTGCCACTCGAGAAAGTCGGCGACGGAGTAGGTCTTGGTCTGGAACTGATTCATTGCCGTGGATCCTTACGCCTTGTTAGGGGCAGTAGCGGCTCTTGAATATCGCTGCGCACTGGTCTGCGTGTTCACTCCTCGGACTGGCCGCAATGACCAGTGCGACAGCCATAGGTGTGGCCTGCCGGCTACCGCGGCGTGGGCTGTACCAGTGCTGACGTTCTCGGTGTGGTAGTATGACTCGTGCCGCGGTCGCGGCAAGGCCCTTCCAGTGGATGCGCCGCCAGCGAGCCCAACGACGGCGCAGTGGCTGCGACGACGTGTGTGCGGTGTCTCCGTGGGGGAGTTGCTGATGATCTCTAGTAGGTTCGGGGGTGGCAGTGGCAGTGGCGCGGGGAGGTCCGTAGTCACCGCCGCCAGGCCGACCACGCGATCGACTGCCAGCGGTGGCGCAGTACACATCCGCAGCGTCGCAATTGCGCCTGGATTATCGCGGAGAATGGCCGGGGTTACGCGCTGAAGGTCGCCCGTGGCGAGCAGGGCGTCCTTCACCCGTTGGGTCGTGGCCACGCGCGTCGACCGGAACGCCTCCGGCGCAAACCGCATGAACCATTGGTTGAACTGGTCGACCGACGCGGCGATATCGGCCTTCCACAGATGCGGTTTGTCGGCGTTGATGCGTTTCATTCGCGGGCCACGTCATCATTCGGGTTCTGTTTGGATTGGAGTATAGAGGACTCGGATTCGTCTGTGAAGGGCGCCGAGCGAGGAATCCCGGCAGGCTGTCGCAGGGGCCTGCTGCCGTCATCCGGACGCGACACTCGACATTGCTGCGCTCGGAGGAGCCGTTGGCACCGCGGCGCAGAGATATCGTTGCGGCGAAGTCACGCTCTGCTGTCCTACAGAATCACCCCCGCCGCGCACACCGCGACCAGATACGCCCACAACCCCGTGAACGCCACATGCGCGATCGTCCGCCCGCGGTGGCCGCGCCAGATGCTGGCGTCGTAGACCGCCACCTGGCAGATCAGCCGGCACAACCAGAAGCTCCCGATTCCGCCCAGCACCACGTCCGCCAGCGGATCGCCCGACAGCAGCAGGTGCGGCCAGACCGCAAACAGCAGCCCGTTGAGCAGCACGAACAGGCCGATGAAGAACGTATGCACGAAGAACACCTGCCGCGTGAACACCGACAGCCCTGTCGTCTCCTCGCGCCAGCGAAAGTGACGCGGAAACCAGGCATTGGCGGCCGCAAGCAGGATCAGCAGTCCGCCGGCGACGCGAAGGTAGAGTGTGCTATCCATCACAGCTCCTCCTTTTCGGCAACCACAACGGGTGAGCCGACGGCGTGACACGTCCGCGGTGTGGCGACCGTGCAGCGATGCACCTCGCCCGGCGGATGCCCGCCTTTTTCCCAGACGAACAGGGCGACGAACGGGTTCAACATCTCCGAGTGGCGCAAAGGCAATCCTGCGGCGGCGGCGGCGGCGATCCAGGCGATGCGGGGCTGGAAGTGCAGAAACCCCGGCCCGAACGCAATGAAGTTGGCCGCATCACGCAGATGCTCGACCAGCACGACGCGGCCGGCCGGCGACAGAACGCGGGCCGCTTCACGGAAAAACGCGGCACGCTGCTCGGCCCGGCGGATCTCGTGTGCCGCGAAGAGCAGAAACACGGCGTCCTGCGAGTTCGACGGCAGGGGCAGCCGGTTCCACGAGCCGCGGACCGTCCGCTCGGGACGGGCCGAGCGCTGCCGCGCCCGCTCGATGGAACGCTCCGTGATCACGCCCGGTTCGTACAGGTTCACGGCGCAATAGTCCGTGCCCGAAAATGCAGCCGCCAGTGGGGACGTGGTTTCGTCGAAGCCCGCGTGAACGTTGATCCACCGGGAAGGTGCATCCACGTGCTGCGCGAGCCAGCGCCAGGTCGTCAGCCCCGACGCGTCGTACACCCACCACGACGCCGCGATAGACGCCACCGTCCACCACAGCGCGGTTAGCGCGGCGCTCAACCCCACGGCTCGCAGCACGCCCGAAGCGGCCAACGCCGCCACGACGAGTCCGGCGGCGGCCACAACGGCGGCGACGGCGTAGCGCGGCCAGTTGAACTCGATAACCTGCCGCGTGCCGTGGAGGCGGCGTCTGCCGTGCTGTGCTGAATCACCGGTCGCGATCCCGACCCCAATCGACGCCGCAGAGTCCGCGCGGGCTGAAGCCCGCGGCTCGCTGACGGCGCCTCCTCGGCCGCGTTCATTCTGATGCACTTCAGTCATCGCAGCGCCCTCTCAGACGCTCGCGCCGGCCGCGCAGCCATTGATAGTCCACGTCGCTGACGTGAAAGCAGTTCGCCAGCACGGGATATGCACCTTGTGCAGAAAGCTGATCCACGAAGGTGTTACGGCGCACTTCCGCCCGCACCGGCCGCGGACGCCAGTGCTGCCGGCGGCCCTCGATGATGACCATCGCGTGCGAGACGGCATCGTAGTCGAACGTAAAGGGCAGCGGCCCGGCGAAGCGGCGCGCCTCCGTCATCGTCTCAAAGGGTGAGCCCGGCGGCAGCGCGTCCCATCCCGCCGCAAGGTCGAAATCGGCGTCGAGATCGGCCGCATGATCCGGCGTCGTGGTGGCAATATGCAGAGTCTCGCCGTCGCGCACACAACAAACGTCAGCGCGGTGATAGTTGTAATGCGTCAGCAGGTTGCCTGCCGCGACCATAAGGCGCCGGTCGGTGTAGCTGCCGAGGATGCGCAGCCCGCGCAGCGTCCGCCCGCCGGCGGTGCGGTACGTCACGAAAACGCGATAGCCGGCCAAAAAGAAGGCCTGGCCGAGAGAACACGGGAAGACCGCTGGGCGCAGCGCCTCGGTCTGGACCATCGCGATGGCGACGAAGGCCCGGCCGCGGTACGTATCCAGACGCAGCCCCGGCGGTACGAGATGCTGTACCGAGTCCGGCTCGACGGCATACGTGAGCACGACCGAGTCGCTGAAGTGAGCGCAGACCGGGAACGGGTGTCGCTTAAGCCACGCGAACATCTGGGACTCCCAATACTTCCAAGGGCGGCGGCGGAATGGGCCGCCCGAACAGCCCTCCCGGGCTGCGACGTGGGTTGGAGGCAACCCGCCGCTCCACCCGTTCGACGTGGACGCTGCCCCACAAGTGAGCGCGATCGTGAGCGGACCAGTCTGAGCCCGGCTCCGGTGAGCCGCAAAACGATCGGATGACAACGACGGCGCCTGGAGCGGCCGCATGATAAACGGCGTCAACCAACCGCCTCGCGTAACCCTCGTCACAACCGTCGGGAATGTTGGACAGCGAGAACGCTTCAAACGACCCGGGCGCGGACCTCTCCAGATAAGACGCTACCTCATCGCAGACCAGTTCGATGGTCCGCCCGGGTTGGAGCGCAGGATCGAGTCGTGGCGAACGGCGGCCGGTGAGCAGTTGTCCGATGAACGGATTGTCGCGATTGGGCCAGCGGGCGATGCCGCGTCGCATCCGCGTCAGAAGCGTTTGACTAAAATGCTGCGGCAAGGCCCGCACGAAGGGCCGCGCATAGGTCAGCCGCAGCACGGACGGGTGAAGCACGGCCCGCAGCGCCAGGCGAACGCGGCGCGAGCACAGCCGGTCCCACAGTTGCACCTGACGCGCGACCGAGTCGCAATCGACGAACTCTTGCACCAGCGAGGATGCAACGCCGAGCGCACGCAGCGCCCAGAGCCGCATGCGTAGCGCGCGTTCAACCGACGCAGGTGGTTCACTCTCCATCGGGCGGGAGCATCGAGGTTTCCCGCGAGCCGCAAGACGCCTGCGGACGGAAGCGATCTGCGCCGGGTTGACGTCGACGGCCGTAACGCGGTGGCCGCGATTGGCCAGCGCGATCGCCGTGCAGCCGCCGGACGCGATGCAGAGGACGCGGCGTCGCCCGGCGAAGACCGACTCTTCGAGCGTCCAGTCCTCAAACATGCGGCGAAACAGCAACGTCGGCGCCCGTCGCGAGCCGTCAATGCGGCCGGCAATCCAGGGGCAACTCGCAGCGTCGATCCGGTCACTCATCGTGGTTCTCCAGATGGGCCGTGCAGAGGATGAGGGCGACGAAGGCGAAGTTCGTCACCAGCATGTCTGCTACGTCGGGAATCAGGCCCCCCGCGCCGCACAGCCCGGCGGCGTTCATGCCGGTCAGCAGACTGATCTGCACCCACGCCGCCAGACGCGGGCGCCATCCACTCAGCACCGCCACGGCGATCAGGCACTCGAGCAGCCCAAGACCGACGACGGCGGCCCGCGCCGCGCTGGGCGACCAGCCGGTTGCCTGCGCCACGATTACACTGTGCCGGCCCCCGGCGTCGATCAGCTTGAGCCACAGGCCGTTATAGATCCACGTGAGCGCAACCGCCGATCGCGTCAGCCAGCGCAATGAGGGCGGGAACGTCGCCGTGCGCGTCCTGGACGGGCAACCTGAAACGGCGATGGCAGCGAAGGGCTGAGTCATGACTTAATCGTTTTGCCCGTTGTTTCTGTTTTAACAGAATATACCGTCGTTTCGGCCGTTGGTCAAGTTCGCAAATCGAAGTGCGTCAGGAGAGTACGTCAGGCCCGAGTTTTTCGGACGTTGCGTGCATAACGGAGGGCGATCGCCGCGAGAATGCCGGCGCGCGGGGTCGGCCGCGGCGGGCTTCGGATGCTGCCGGGTTTGAGGCGTATCCTTGACGTCCCGTCGCGGCCGGATATGGATTGCACGAGCCTGGCGGCGCGGCCGGTGGGCGGGGTCAGTGCTGTAGCTTGAGAGTCACGGAATGCCTGGCGGTCGAGACAACGAGGATGTGCCTGTCGGCGAGGGTGAGGGCGGTTCGTCCGGCGAGGCCGGCCGGCGGCTGAACTTCATCCAGCAGATCATCGAGGAGGACAACCGCACCGGTAAGCACGGCGGGCGGGTTCACACGCGCTTTCCGCCGGAGCCCAACGGCTACCTGCACATCGGCCACGCCAAGTCGATCTGTTTGAACTTCGGTTTGGCGCAGCAGTACGGCGGCAAGTGCAACCTGCGCTTCGACGACACCAACCCGGAGAAGGAAGAGGACGAATACGTCCGCTCCATCCAGGAGGATGTCCGCTGGCTGGGCTTCGACTGGGAGGACCGGCTCTACTTCGCCTCCGATTACTTTCAGCAGATGTACGACTGGGCGGTCGACCTGGTGCGCAAAGGCAAGGCGTACGTGTGCGACCTGACGGCCGAGCAGACGCGCGAATATCGCGGCACGCTCACCTCGCCGGGACGCAACAGTCCGTTTCGCGATCGCGGCGTGGAGGAGAATCTCGACCTGCTCGAACGCATGAGGGCGGGCGAGTTCCCCGACGGCTCGCGCACGTTGCGGGCGAAGATCGACATGGCCTCGCCCAATCTGAACCTGCGCGACCCGGTCATGTATCGCATCCTGCACGCCCGCCATCACCGCACCGGCGACGCCTGGTGCATCTATCCGATGTACGACTGGGCCCACGGCCTGGAAGACTCGATCGAACGCATCACGCATTCGATCTGCACGCTGGAGTTCGAAAACCATCGCCCGCTGTACGACTGGTTCCTGAAGGAACTCGGCATCTTCCATCCGCAGCAGATCGAGTTCGCCCGGCTGGAACTCAATTACACCGTGATGAGCAAGCGCAAGCTGTTGCAGCTTGTCCGCGATGCTCACGTGGACGCCTGGGACGATCCGCGCATGCCGACGCTGTCCGGCATGAGGCGGCGCGGGTACACTCCCGAGTCGATCCGCACGTTCTGTACCCGCGTCGGCGTAGCCAAGTTCAACAGCACCATCGACTTCGCCAAGCTCGAACATTGCGTGCGGGAAGACCTCAACAAGACGTCGCCGCGGGTGATGGCGGTGCTGAACCCGCTGAAGGTGGTCATCGAGAACTATCCGGAGGCGCACGAGACGCTGGATGCGGTCAACAATCCGGAAGACCCGGACGCCGGAACGCGCAAGGTGCCGTTCTCGCGGGAACTCTACATCGAACGCGATGATTTCATGGAGAACCCGCCGAAGAAGTTCTTCCGTCTGTCGCCCGGCAGCGAGGTACGTCTGCGCTATGCGTACTTCATCACCTGCACGGATGTGATCAAAAACGATGCCGGAGAGGTCGTCGAGCTGCGCTGTACCTACGACCCCGCCACCCGCGGCGGGGATTCGCCCGACGGCCGCAAGGTGAAGGCGACGCTGCACTGGGTCAGTGCTGCCCATGCCATCGACGCGGAAGTACGGCTGTACGATCATCTGTTCGCCGCGGAAGATCCGGAGGCAGTTCCGGACGGACGTTCCTTCCTCGACAACCTCAACCCCGACTCCCTCCAGGTGCTGACGCACTGCAAGGTCGAACCCTCGCTGGCAACGGCCGCCCCCGGCGCCCGCTTCCAGTTCGAGCGGCACGGCTACTTTTGCGTAGACACCCGCCACAGCCGGCCCGGCAATCCCGTCTTCAACCGCACCGTCGCCCTGCGGGATACATGGAAGAAGATCGCGGCCAAGTAGTGCGGCACCGGCTTGGTGTGGCGTCGGTTCGGTGTGGCACGGGTTTGCAACGGGTGACTCTGGTGCGGCACCGGTTTTCAACCGGTGGTCCGATGTGACACCTGTGGTACCGGCTTAGGGCACGCGCATGTATGGCAGCGCTGGGGACCGCGCGAGGCATTAGCAGAGTCGAACGGACGCCACCGGGCGAGATCGGCCGTACGGTGCCCGCCTCGCTCATCCAGGCACGCCAGCCTGCGCCGCCTTTCGCGGCGCGCAGCAAAACGCCACACTCGGCGCAGCGTCTCAACCCGCCGCCCGGCCCTCGGCGCAACCGCTCAAACCCGCGTTCTTGCAGCCGTCAGCCGCGAAACGGCCACGCGCACGCCGTCCCGGTCGCCTGGCACGCGCGTTGCTTACGCCAGAACCGACGCAAGACCGGGGGTCGCCAACAGGATCTCCGTTGGAGCACCCGGGTCATGCGGTTTTCGAAGTCGTCGGGAACGGCCGGGACGGCGGCGGCGTCAGCGCCGTCCGACCAACTGACCGGAGAATCGCGTTCCGAAGCGAGGGGAGTAGATGTTCCGTGTCACGCACACTGCGATGAGTCGGAGCCGCCTGGTTCGCATTCGGCGTCGCATCGCCGACGGTTCCTATGAGACAGATCGAAGGCTGGCCGAGACGGCCGAGCGACTCGCGTCTGAACTCATGGGGCGGGGCGTCGAGCGTGAGAGCCGGAAGGGGGGCGACCTGTTGCAGGTGTGTCAAGGGAGAGAGACGACACGGAGCGCGGCCGGGCGCGGTTCACGGTCGATTGCCATCCGGTTGGATCGGGCGGCGAAGTAGCCGCCGCCTCGGACCGGTTGTGTCCCGAACCCAGGAGTGGGAAGGTCGAGCCCCGCTGCGGCGGGCGCCGCAGGCGCGTTCGGCTCGCATGTCACCGTCAGATGCGGACGTGTTCGTGCATCCACGAAGCGGTCTGCGCGTCAAGAACGAGGGGTGTTCGACGCGTGAGCCGACGGGATGCGCACCACCCGCGGCTGACGACATGCGGCCGGGCGCGTCTTTGCTTGCGCGGGCGGTCTCCGCGCGTCCCGCGGTGCCCCGCGCGGCTCCGCTGACGAGGGCAGACAACCCGGTGATGATGCCTGACGCGGTCGTGACGCTCCCCGGATAGAATGGTCGAGGCGGCCGTCGGCGGATGGCGCCGCGTTGGCCGTTTTGCCGCGGACAGCACACATGAGGCTCGCACTGCATGTCACTGCCTGGTTGTTGTTGGGTGCGTGCCTCGTGTTGGGGGTCGCGGCTTTTGCTCGGGTCAAGCGCGAGGTACTCCTCTTCGAAACCGATATTCGCAAAGACCACGAAGCCAGCGGGCGCGACCTGGCGGCGGGCGTTGAGACCATCTGGCGACTGGCGGGCGAGGCGGCCGCCATGGAGTTCATCGAGCAGGCCAATGAGAGCAAGGGGCACGTGCTGATCCGCTGGGTATGGCTCAACGCAAGCCCCGGAAGTGAATTCGCGCCCGAGATCGCGGTCCAACAGACGCCGTGGGCCTCGGACCCGAGCGGCAGCGCGTTCTGGACACGCGTCGAGCGCGACGGGATTCCGTGGGCATACACCTACCTGCGGGTAGTCGCGCCGCAGGGCGCCGACGGCGCGATCGAACTTTCCGAATCGCTGGCGGACGAAGAACGCTATGTCAGAACGACGATGCAGCGCGTCGTCCTGTCGGTTATGGCCGTCGTGCTGATCTTCGGGCTGTCGGCGTGGGTGCTGGGCGTGCTGCTGGTCGGTCGCCCGGTCCGCCAGCTCATCACCCACGCGCGGCGGGTGGCCGATGGAGATCTGACCAGCGTGGTTCGACTGCGCCGGCGGGATGAGTTGTCCGAATTGGCTGAAGAACTGAACACGATGTGCCGCCGTCTGGCGGAGGTGGACCGCCAGGCGGCGGACGAGGCCGCCGCGCGCCGCCGGACCGTTGAACAACTCCGGCACGCGGACCGGCTGAGCACCGTCGGCCGGGTCGCGTCCGGCATGGCCCACGAACTGGGCACACCGCTCAGCGTCATTCTCGCCCGGGCGCGGATGATCGCCTCCCGCGAGGCGGAGGATGATCAGGCCATCGCCAGCGCCCGGGTCATTGTCGAACAATCCGAGCGCATGACCGCCATCATCCGTCAGATTCTGGACTTCGCCCGGCGGAGGAAACCGCAGAAGTCTTCGGTGAACCTGTCGGCCGTCGCGGGATACGCAGTCGAGTTGATCGCTCCGCTGGCCCGCCAGCGAGGGGTCACGTTGAAAGTGGCCAACGGCGGATCGGCGGTGGCGCTGGTCGATCCGGAGCAGATGCAGCAGGTTATTTCCAACCTTGTGGTCAACGGCATCCACGCGATGCCCAACGGCGGGGAGTTGGTGGTGCGCGTCGGGAGCCAGGCCCCCCCCCCGTCTTCCAGCACCGGATCGCGCGGCGGGCCGATCGTGCGCATCGCCGTCGAGGACCAGGGCGTGGGCATCCCGGCCGACAAACTTGAGGAGATCTTCGAGCCGTTCTATACGACCCGCAGTCCCCAGGAAGGCACCGGGCTGGGGCTGTCGATCGCGTCCGAGATCGTGCGCGAACACGGCGGTTGGATCGAGGTCGAGAGCCGGGTCGGCGCCGGCGCCCGGTTCTGCGTCTGCCTGCCCCAGGAGGCGATCCCATGCGCGGCCGAGTCCTGATTATCGATGACGACCCCGAGATGTGCGCCGTCGTCGAGACCGGCCTGACGCGGCGCGCGTTCGACGTGGTCACCTGCACCGGCGCGTCCGCGGCGCTGGAACGGATGCAGTCCGCGGATTTCGACGTGGTCGCCACCGATATGAACATGCCCGGCGTCAACGGGCTGGAACTGTGCCAGCGGATCGCCGCCAACCGTGCGGACGTGCCCGTCATCGTCATCACGGCATTCGGCAGCCTCGACACGGCCATCGCGGCCATCCGCGCCGGCGCCTACGACTTCATCACCAAGCCGTTCGACACCGAGCAACTCGCACTCGCCCTCGATCGCGCCATTCAGCACCGCAGCCTGCGCGAGGAGGTGAAGCGCCTGCGGCTGGCCGTGGCAGACGCCGGGCGCTTCGACGAGATACTCGGCGACAGCCCCGCGATGCGGGAACTGTTTTCGCTGATGCGGCGCACGGCGGACTCCGAAGCGTCCGTCCTGATCACCGGCGAATCCGGCACAGGCAAGGAACTGGTCGCCCGCGGGCTGCACCAGCTCAGCCGCCGCGGCGAAGGTCCGTTCGTGGCGGTCAACTGCGCGGCCATGCCGGAGCCGTTGCTGGAGAGCGAACTCTTCGGTCACGTCAAAGGCGCCTTCACCGACGCGCGCACCGATCGGCGCGGGCTCTTTGCAGAGGCCAACGGCGGCACGCTGTTTCTCGACGAGATCGGCGCCATGCCGATCCCGCTGCAGCCCAAGCTGCTTCGCGCGCTGCAGGAGCGACACGTCCGTCCGGTCGGCGGCAACACCGAAGTCGCCTTCGACGCCCGCCTCATCGCCGCGACCAACAGCGACCTGGAAAGCGCCGTGGATGAAGGCCGCTTCCGCAGCGACCTGTTCTATCGCGTCAACGTGATTCACCTGGCCGTGCCGCCCCTGCGCGCCCGCGGCGGCGACGTACTGCTGCTGGCCCAGCGATTCATAGAAGAATGCGCCGCCCGCGCCGGCAAACACGTCGTCGGGCTTTCCAGCGTGGCCGCGGAGAAACTGCTCGCGTACGCCTGGCCCGGCAATGTCCGCGAGTTGCGCAACGGCATCGAGCGCGCCGTCGCCCTGACCGGCTTCGAGCAGATCACCGTCGAAGACCTGCCCGACAAAATCCGCAACTACGGCCCGTCGCACGTCCTGCTGGCCGGCGACGATCCGACGGAACTGGTGACGCTCGCCGAAGTCGAGCGGCGCTACGTCCTCAAAGTCATGGACGCCGTGCAGGGCAATAAGACCCTTGCCTCAAGTGTGCTCGGCATGGATCGCAAGACGCTCTATCGCAAGCTCGACCAGTACGGGTACGGGCGTGGGGGGGGGAAGGCGGGTGATGGTCTCCCGCTCCGAACGACCCTCCCGACCGGCTCTACGACCGGCCCAGCGCGGTAGTTCGTCTCTCACGTCTTCGTAACCGGCGCGACGGCTATTCGCATCGAACCTTCCGTCCCTTGACCTTCCTGCAGTAGCCGTTGCCGCCGCCGGGGCACGCAGTCCGCCCGGCGGTGAACTTGCGCGGGCAGTCGTTCCGTTCCGCGCAATCCGCTCCGGCCATGAAGAGGTCTCCTTTTTCGGGACAGGTCTTGCAACCTTTCAGCCAGCCGGCGTCCTTGCGGATCGTGTAGAAGCAGGCGCCGACCTCAGCCGTAAACGGATTCCGTGCCATCACGACCGATCCATCCTCACGACCGTAGACGAATCGCTCGTTGTCCGACGAGAAATCAAGCGAGTTGACGCCGCCGGCGACCTCCCGGTCAACGACCCGCCAGACTTGCCCGGTCGCCAGACGGTAGAACTCGATCGTCGTCTCCGTCCCGGCGATCAGGGCACGGCCGTCGCGCGAGAACGACACAGACCTGACATCCTCCGCAAACGAGCGACGGAGTTTCCGTACGAGGGAGCCGTCGTCCACCCGAAACACGTTGATGATCCACTTGCCGGCGCACGCCAACCACTGTCCGTCGGGCGAGAAAGCCATAGACTGGTCGCCGCTCTCGTCGGGCAGTGTGCGCAACACAGACCAGTCCGAGACGCGCCGGATCTGGATGCCGTTGCCTGACGCCGAGGCCAGGAGTTCACCGTTCGGCGAAAAGGCGACCGCCTCGACCGTACTGGCGATATCCTCGAAATCACGGAGAAGCGCCCCCTCCGGCAGACTCCAGACCTTCAACTCGCCGGAGTTTTCCTGAGCGCTGTGGCCACCGGATGCCAACAGCGTCCCGTCCGGCGAGATGTCCACCGCGAGGATCCAGCTTGTGTGACCCGCCAGGTCGGCGACCAGCGATCCGTCGGCCACCCGCCACAGCTTGAGAGCGGGGTCGAGGATGCTCGATCCGCTCCCGGCCGTTGCCAGATACGTCCCGTCCGGCGAAAACGCGACGGAAAACGCGCGGTGCCATTGGCCCTCGAACGTGCGAATCAGCGAGCCGTCCTCGGCGCTCAACAACTGGATTGCGTTGTCCACGAAGTGTGGTACGTGGTGGGACAGGGCGCCAACGGCCACGCTCGTGCCATCCGGCGAAAACGCGACGGCCTGGACCGCATCCGTTCGATCCGCTACCTCGCGAATCAGCGAGCCCTTGGCGACGTCCCACAACATGATAGGCTCGATCCGTTCGCCCGTTGATCCGAGCGTTTGCCCATCGGGCGAGAAGGCCACGCAGGTCACATTGCGGTACGGGTGCCCGTCGAACGTGCGCAGCAGCGAGCCGTCTTCGACGCGCCAGAGCCTGATGGTCTCGGACGCGCTGCTGCCCGATGCCAGCGTGGCGCCGTCGGGCGAAAATGCCACCGAACCGACGGAAGTGACGCGTGCGTCCCAGACGACGGACCCGTCCGACACGCGCAACAGAGTCAGCCGGCTGGGACTGCCTGCGGTCGCGAGGAATTCGCCGTTCGGAGAAAACGCAATCGAGTTCACCCATTGGCTGCTGATGGTACGGACCGGCGACCCGTCCGCCACACGCCAGAACCTCACGGTGTCGTCCCGGGCCGCGGACGCCATCAGCGACCCGTCCGGCGAGAAGGCGAGCGACATGACCCGAGCGGTGTGACCTTCGAGTGTTCGCTCGAGCGAGCCGTCGCTGACCCGCCACAGACGGATCGGTCCCTCGTTGCCGCCGGTGGCCAGCAAGGCGCCATCCGGCGAAAACGCCGTCGAATACGTCGGCTCCGTCAGGCCGGAGGTCGTGCGGATGAGGGTGCCATCGGCCACGCGCCGCAGCGCGATTTCGTAGCTGCCCGGATGTCCCGCGGCCACCATGCTACCGTCCGCGGACAGGCTCAGAATCGAACTCTGCTGCGAAACCGTGGTCACCAGTTTCCCGTCCGAGATCCGCCAGCGTTTGCCCGTCCCCTCCTTGCCGCTCGATACAAACGTCTCGCCATCGGGCAGAAACGCGATGTATCGTGCCCCGTCGATATGCCCGCCCGACATCCACTCGACGTCCAACGGCTGACCGGCAACCGGCGACAGCGCCAGGGCTGACAGTAGCGCGCAGACCCAGACCGCCCCGAGCCAGGCGCTGCTGCGCGTGCTCAATCCACTCAGCTTGCACATGTTTCAACTCCCGCAAGTTCGATCAGACGATCGAAAACCCGTTCGTGCCGACATCCCGTAGCCGGCTGGGCCAAGCATACCGAAAAAAGGGCGGCAGTTCAACGCGACGGCCGCGCCGCCGTCGGTCGAGGCGTTGTTCACAGGCGTGACGCATCGCGCCGTATGCTTGCGAGCAAGCCACGAGGCCGTGAGGGTGCGCTTTGCGTCACTGGCTATGTACGTTGCCGCACTCGGGGCAGCGGACCTCGACGAGGCCGCGGAGGTTGTAGTCGCAGGTAAGGCAGGTGACCTCATCGCCGTTGTTCTTCACAAGTTGGGGAGCTACGAGCGCAGCGGCCATCGCCGGCCCGACGCCGGACAGGAACCAGGCCCAGGCCTCCACGGTCAGAAGCTCGGACCAGGGACGGCGGCCCAGAAGCTCACTGGCCTCACAGGCGAGCGTGGCCGCGAAGACGGCCCAGCAGGCTGCCGCCAATCCTCCCGGTCCGCGAAGCACGCATACGCCGCACAGCAGCAGGACGACCGGATGCAGCACGGCCGATGCTCGAGTAACGGTGATCATCCAGTCTGGTGGGCCAGGCATGATCGAGCTGAAATCAACGTACTCAAGATCCGAGTATCCATGCCACCAGTTCCAGGCGTATCCCGCCCTCATTGCGATCATCGGAAGAGCATACGCAATCGCGATCCATGCGATGCTCCGGACAGCAAGAAGCTGCGCACCCGCCGTGCTGTCGGCGACGCATGGCTTCATACGATGCATTCCCGGCCGCACTCGGGGCATCGAACGGTCGCAATACCCAGCAACGAGGCGTCGCAATCCGCACAGCGCCGGTCGTCTCGCAGTCGGGCCAGCCGACAGGCCGCAACAACGGCCACGATACTCGCGGCCGCCACGGCCAGGAATTCCGTGGTGAGCAAGAAAGCCTTGTTCGGTGGAGGTCCGATCGGCCGGGACACGCCGCCATAGATCAGATATACGGTCTGCACCTCCGCCGACCGTGGGAGAGCTGTCGACGACGGCGACCGAGACTCGGCCATCGACAGTGCCGCGGAGGCGACGGTCACGGCAGCGAACGCCGCGCAGCACCCCGCCAGTGCTGACGGCCTGCCGAGCACAATCAAGCCGCACGCCAGCGTGATGAATGGGTGTGCGACCCACGTCAGGGATTGCGCGCAGTCGAGCCGCGAGGACCAGATTGTCCACGACCAGAACGGCCCGGTCATACGACTGATCGCGAGGACGATCATCGGCACCGCGTACACGATCGCGACCCAGCCGGCTGCACGGGCGAGGCGCCGCGAGGCCGTCGCCACGGGCATCGCTGGCCTACTGCCGGTGAACATGGCCGCACTCCGGGCAGCGGACCTCGACGAGGCCGTAAGGACTGCGATTTCCGGGGTTTCTTCGCTCTCGTGGCGCAGAATCGCGGCCCCCTGGCCACTAGCCTCACCTGGCGTCATCGTAGTATGGAATGGGGTTCATCCGCCACGTCCAGCCGAGTATGCTGTAGACTGGAAACCGTTCGCGAGCGGAGCACTGATACCGCGACCTCACTTGACACTGCACGACCCTTGTCTTCCCGCTCCGGTGCAACAAAACGTGGTGAAAATTGCCGTCTTCACATTGCTCCAGAAACGCTGCTGCGCTCTTGGGACGGCCCGACGACGGAATAACTCTAGTTCCCGACGACTTACGAACGCGAATGCCACGCGAGTTCCATTGGAGAGCAGGGTCTCTCGGGAGGCGGATATTGACAGCGTCGATGCCTTCAATCTCCAAGAGGCGCAAGACAAGTGCCATTTCCGACACCTCGAATCGTTGCCGCAGCACACGGACAACATCCCAATAGCGAATTCGGACTGCAGACTTGTTGCGCTGAGCAATGCAGGCCTCCCGCAGGGCGTCGGTAAAGATCGCCTCAGGCATTAGCAATTCCGCCGCCATAGAATCAACTATGCGCTCGATCTCATCATAGCGAGAGCTTCCAATGCTACGATGCGTCGGCCTTACATTCCTCATGTGCGGAAGGATCGGCTCCAGGATGATATGCGCGAGCTCATGTGCCACGGTGAAGTTCCGCCGGGTGTGGCCTAATTCCTCCGAGACACATATTTCGAACGTCCCGTCGGACTCTCGCGTTACCGAACCGGCAGCGTGCATCCGCTTATGCACAATACGTGCGACCCTTAGCTTGGTTGCCAATGCCTCAAGGCGCTCGCCTGTCGAAGCGTCTGGCGCGCACGCTTCGGCAAGGGCTCGCGCACGCCTGACTCCAGCCAGGCTCTGTGTCGGTGCAGCGTGCATCAGTTATTGTCCGAACAGGTCGGTCGGCGCAAGTCGCTCCTTCCAACCGTCCACCGTATATTCCCTCGGCACACGGAAGCTGCCCTCCTTGCCGACCAACATGCCCTGCTCGCAGTCAGACCACTCAGCGAATACCCGGTCGTCCGGGACGCACCAATCCAAAGCCTCACATGCTCGGACCAGATTTGACAACGCAAGTTGATGCTCCCGAGGCATTTGACGCGAAGCATCCCAGCGAGGAATGCCGGTAGATCCCACCATAATTTCCCAGTCAAGTGCCTGAGCCACGTGCATCAGCTGCATCAGGGTCAGCGTCGGTGTCAGCTCGGGGGATGACGCAATCGCCCGCAGCCAACCTTTCTCGATGTGAACGCTCTTGCATCGATCCTCAATGAAGGCATCGAGGGACTGCCGATGCCGGATGCGATCTACGTGGAAGGCGTGAGCTATCCGGGCACCCGCAATGCGATCAATTACTTTCCGCCGTATCGGCGCCCACTGTGCGAGGAGTAACCAACTGTCGTGAAGCACCGCCGAAAGGCGGGTGCCAACCTCTTCGACTGGACAGGATATCACCGCCTCGCCTAGCAGTGCGGCTGGCAGGCCCGTGTACATTCGACTCACTGACGCGTCGTCGGCGGCAATGGCAATCCTCGGAATGGTGGCGTCGGCATGCAACTCTGACATGATGCCGACGCCGGTTGCCGAGGGCGCGACTATTGTAACAGCCACGTCAGCCTGAAAAATGCGCTTCACACAGCTTTGATAAATCTTGCCCCCGTGATCCTGACGACAGGTCGAGACTAGATGGGGATGTTCGGTGGGGTCAACGACCGCGAATTCGACGGGGGCGAACTCACGGAGTGTTCGCTTGATGATGCGCGTAACAGCGCGGACATGGGACTGGTCGGCCGCTGAGAGATTTGACATGGGCAGGAGGAGCTCGACACCTAACGAGGCTTCGCCTCAGACCGACAAGGCGTGTGTTGCTCCCTGCCGACCT
>CAZYLK010000129.1:13890-17868 GCA_964648365.1 uncultured Phycisphaeraceae bacterium | reverse complement strand
CGAGACAGCAGAAGATCGCGCCGTCGAAGCCGTACAGGTAGCCGTCGCGAGCGACAAAGTCGTTAAAGAAGGGCTTCATCCCGCGCGACTGCCACGCGGTTTCGACGCGCCACTTCGTGTCGGTCTCGCTGAACGCGGCGCGCAGCAGAGACGTTCCCGCGTCAGGCGCGTACGAAATGACGATGCGGGATTCATCGAGCATCAGCGGCTGCACCACCGGCTGGCCTTGTGCTTCGGGTGGCGCGGGGTGCGACCAGAGCACGGCGCCGGTCGCCGGGTCGAACGCCGCCAGCCGGTCGTTGCTCAGCATGATCACCTGCGGCACGCCGCCCAACCGCGCCAGGTGCGGCGACGAATAGCCGTGATTGCCGGCCGGGGCGGTCCAGGCGAGTGTCCCGTTGTCTGCGTCATAAGCCAGCAGACCTGAGCCGCCGCCGCCACCCGCAAAGACGATGACGCGGCCATCCGCCACCAGCGGCGACGCCGAATAGCCCCACATCGGCGGCTCCGCCCCCGAGGCGACGCGAATGTCGGCCGACCAGCGACGGGCGCCCGTGGCGGCGTCAAGACAGTTCAGTACCCCCATCGCTCCGAGTGCATACACACGACCATCTGCAACCGTCGGCGTCGCCCGCGGACCCGGACCGCCCATCGCCTCGTCGAATCGGCAGGCATCGGTGTGGACCCACACGTCGTCGCCCGTGCCGGCGTCCAGGCAGATGACCGTCTCCAAATCGCCGCGCTGATCCTGCGTGAAGAGCCGGTCGCCTACGATCGCCATGGACGACCAACCGGGACCGATCCGCCGCTGCCACAGCCGCGCCGGTGGCGACTCGGTCCAGTTCGTCGCAATGGACGCGCCGCGGACGACACCGTCACGATCGGGGCCGCGAAATCCGGGCCAGACGGCGGATGTCGGGGTTTCGGCCGAACGCTCGCCCGCAGAAGCGCTGGGCCGATCGCTGCCGGAGCCGGCAAGACCCAGAAACGTCTCCTCGGCCGTGGGCGACCATCGCCAATGAAAGTCGGCCTCCCCGGTGCCACGCAGCCCGTCCATCCGAACGAGGCAGACCGGCGCCACGGCGATCGCCGCGAATGTGATCATCCCGTTGCGGCGGAGACGGTCCGACCGCGGGCGCGTCCAGACGAGCCACGCCGTCCACACGGTCAGAAGATACGGCACGGCCAGGAACAGGAACGCGGCCGCAAGCACAGACGGGTCCGCCGGGAGCGTGAAGGCAACCGCCGCGGCCAACGCAACGCCGATGACGAGGAACCGATCGCCACGCGGCACGGCCCGCCGAGTCAACCACCAGCCGGCGAACACGAGCACGAAGACCCCGATCACGCCCGCGCGGATCAGAAACCGAACGTACATCGGCACGTCCAGGGCGCCGAGCGCGAGGAACGCAGACCAGAAAATCAGCACCATCACCACGGCAGGGCGTACGCGCAGCCGCTGCGCATTTCCTTCAGACTCCGCCGCGGGTCGCAGGGAGGCGTCACTGGTTCCGTGAGGCATCGCGTTCATGTTGCTCCCGCCCGCCGGACGCCGTCAAGTCACCCACGTCTTGCCAGCCGCGCAAACCACTCCCGGTTGCCGCCGTGCCCCGCGATGGGACTTTCGCACGACGCTTCGACATCCCAACCGGCCGCCGCCACGTCCCGCAACACGTCGTCCACCACGGCCGCAGCCACATCGACCGGCAGCACACCTCCGACAAGCTGATCCGGCCTCGCTTCGTAGTGCGGCTTGATCAGCGTCACCACGCGACCGCCGCTTCGCAGCATCGCAGCCGCCGTCTCCAGCACCTTCGATTGCTTCGTCCACCCGACGTCGATCGTCACCAGGTCCACGCATTCCGGCAGCTTCGCGTGGAGGGCGTTCGTCCGCTCCATGACGATCACCCGCGGATCGCGACGCAGCGTCCACGCCAGCGTGCCGTACGAGGTGTCGATGCTGTAAACCTTCGCCGCACCGCGGCGCAAGAGGCAATCGACAAAGCCGCCGACGTGGCTGCCGAGATCCGCGCAGACGAGATCCGACACATCGACCGCGAGTTCCGTCAGGGCATGATCAAGCTTCTCGCCCCCGCGCGATACGAAGGGTTTCTCCGGCGTCATGGTCACGTCGGGCATTTTCGTGGGGTCGCGCGCCCCTGCAAGGCGACGCACGGGGCGTACCCCGCAAAACCGACCGATCAGCAGGGATCGTACGTCGACAAGGCTCAATCTTCCGTACCGGGGCGTCAGGACGCCGTACCGTGACCGACCAACATCGTGCCTGAACTTTCTGAATTGGAGTAGAAGACATGGAAGAGCCACTGACACGCCCCGCCTGCGCGGCCGGCCATGGCCGCGGCGCCGCCGCCGCGAGCTGGGTGCTGCGGATCGTCGCGGCGGTCATTCTGGGACAGACGCTGATTTTCAAGTTTACAGCCGCCGCCGAGTCGGTGTACATATTCACGCAACTTGGCATGGAGCCGTGGGGCCGGATCGGTTCCGGCGCGGCCGAGTTGGTCGCCTGTGTGCTGTTGCTGATGCCCGGGACTGTGGCGTGGGGCGCGTTACTGGCCCTGGCAATCATTACCGGCGCCATCGTCAGCCATCTGACGAAACTCGGCATCGTGGTCAATGACGACGGCGGCCTGCTTTTTGTCCTGGCGCTGGTGGTCTTTGCCTGCAGCGCGCTGTTGCTGATGATACACCGTCGTGCGCTGCCATTCTTCGCACAGGCGCGGGGGCCGCAGCGGCACAACGCGGAGGGACGCGGATCGGCTGCATGAGCAAGACCTCGACGGACGCTCACGTGAGCAGAACGGGAACCCAGGTGTGCCCCGACGCCCGCCCCGCCGGTGCCAGAGCTGCGGCGGAGTTCGGCTGCGAACCCTCTACGCTGCGCGTGATCTCCCAGGCCCCGGCGGCGCGGTGGCCCGTCGCGCCCGCTCCCCACGCGCAGCAAGCCTGCCACCCCGCGGCATGACCACCCTCCTCGCAATCGTTGTGGGCACGTTCATCTCCGAAGATCTCACCTGCATTGCCGTCGGCGTCGCCATTCAGCAAGGACAGCTCGACTGGCGCCTCGGCCTGCTCGGGTGCTACCTGGGCATCCTCGGCGGCGACCTGGGTCTGTGGCTGCTGGGTCGAACTTTGGGAGCGGGCGTCTTGCGATGGCGACCGGTCGCTCGCCGGCTGCCGCCCCACCGCTACCGACGCCTTGCGGAGTCGCTCGAGCGACACGCGGGAAAGGTGGTGATGACCGCCCGCTTCCTGCCGGGAACCCGTTTCGTCGTTTATGTCGCGGCGGGCGCGCTGGGCGCCGGGTCGGCCAGGTTTCTCAAGTGGGCTGCCCTGGCCGGCCTGGTCTGGACCCCGCTCCTGGTCGGTCTGGCCGCCCTGGTCGGTGAGCCGATCGTCGCACCGCTCGAGCGGTGGCTCGGCCATGCCGGCCTGGCGCTCGTCGCCGCAACGGCCGCGTGCTTCCTTCTCCTGCGGGTCATCCGCCTCGCCGGCACTGGCACGGGACGGGCACGCCTGCTCGCGGGCGTCTCGCGAGTGTGGCGGTGGGAGTTCTGGCCGGCGTGGCTGTTTTACCAGCCCGTGCTGCTCTGGCTGGGATGGCTCGCCGTGCGTTATCGCGGCGTCACGACATTCACCGCCGCCAACCCGGGCATCCGACACGGCGGCGTCGTCGGCGAATCCAAATACGATATCCTTCGTCGCCTGCCGCGGGAGTGGACAGTTCCGACGGCGTGCATCGCGCCGGGACCGTTACCTCATCGTCTCGACCAGTTCGACACGTGCGTGGGGATCGGTTGCGGCCTGCCGGTCATTCTCAAACCCGACACCGGCGAGCGAGGCACGGCAGTCCGCCTGATCCGCGATCGCGAAACGGCCGCCGCCTATCTGGATCAGGTGCCGGGACCGGTCGTGATGCAGCGCTATCACCCCGGCCCGTTCGAGGCCGGCGTGTTTTAC
>CAZYLK010000129.1:0-13790 GCA_964648365.1 uncultured Phycisphaeraceae bacterium | reverse complement strand
TGCCGCGTACCGAACGCTGTTCCGCCAGTGGGAGCTGGCGTTCCGCATCGGCAGCGTGAACCGCTCCCGCGGGTTTTGCCCCACGCCGCCACTGCAGCTTCTGCGCGACGTTCGGCACTACTACCGCCACCAGAAGGCCCGCGGGCAGGCGGACTGATCGGCCGCAACTTGCAGCGAAGCGTCATTTCCGGGATAAGCCCTGCGTCGGGTTGACGCGTCGCATCGGAGCAGCGTTGCGCGGCCGTCAGCACGGCCGTCGTGCCTGTGGATCGGCACGGCGGATGCGAAACACGAGGCCCCGGATGCCGTTACGATGTTCGCGCCGGTTAATCGGAATCCGTCACTGAAGGAACTCAAGAGCTTCGGCTGGATCATGCTGGGCGGGCTGGGCGGCATCGCGCTGGTGCTCCTGCTCGCCGCTCTCTCCGGCGGCAGCGAGTCGGGCGAGCGCGCGATACCGGCCATCGTGTGGGTTCTGGGCCTCGCCGGGCCAACCGTGTGGCTGGTTTCCCGCCTGTCGCCGGCGGCGACGCGCGTGCTCTACGTCGGCTGGATGACGGCCACGCGGCCGATCGGAATCGTGGTGTTCGTCGTACTAATGTCTGTGCTTTTTGGTCTGTTCGTGCCGGTTTTCTCGTTGATCGTCCGCCGGGCCGATCCGTTGCGGCTGAGGCGGCAGTCGAAGGCGAGTTACTGGGAGGACGTGGCGCCGCAGAAGCCGTCGCTGCGGCATATGGCGCGGCTGTCGTAAGCTCGCGGCGCGGTCCATCCGCGCCAAACCGGCGCCCTTGCGATGTAAACCGTCCGAGCCCCCACATTCATGCGGGGGTCCACCGGCTGCAGACCGGCGCGATCCGAGTACTCGCGCTCATGCGGGGATCCACCGGTTACAAACCGGTGCCACATGGGAATCACCGGTTACAAACCGGTGCCACATGGGAATCACCGGTTACAAACCGGTGCCACATGGGATTCACCGGTTGGACACCGGTGCCACACTGGACTCACCGGTTGGAAACCGGTGCCACACTGGATTCACCGGTTACAAACCGGTGCCAAGAGCATGAACATCCTCGGCATTTCATGTTACTACCACGACTCCGGCGCCGCGTTGGTCTGCGACGGCCAGCTCATCGCCGCCGCCGAGGAGGAGCGGTTCAACCGCAAAAAGCACGACAACGGCTTCCCGAAGCTCGCCGTTGAGTACTGCCTGCGCGAGGGCGGCGTCACCATCCACGACGTGGACTACGTCGTCTTTTACGAAAAACCGCTCATCAAGTTCAATCGCATCCTGGAGACCATCCTGGCGGCGTGGCCACGGACGTACAAGCCGTGGGTCTTCTCGCTGCCGCAGTGGGTGGCCAACAAACTCAACGTCCGCCGCGAAATCCGGCGCGAACTCGGCGCCGACCGGCCGATCCTGTGCTGCCAGCACCACATGTCGCATGCGGCCAGCGCGTTTCTCGTGTCGCCCTACGATGAGGCCGCGATCATCAGCGCCGACGGCGTCGGCGAGTGGACGACCACAGCCTGGGGCGTGGGCCGCGGGACGGACATACAGTTTCACAAGGAAATCCGCTTTCCCCACTCGATCGGCCTTCTCTTCAGCGCGATCACCGCGTACCTGGGCTTCCGCGTCAACGACGCCGAATGGAAGGTGATGGGCCTGGCGCCTTATGGCGAGCCGACGTTGGTGGACAAGTTCCGCCAGATCGTCGACATCCGCGACGACGGCAGCTTCCATCTCGACATGCGCTACTTCGCCCACACCTATTCAACCGAGCGCATGTTCAACCGGCGCTGGGAGGAGCACTTCGGCGCGCCCCAGCGGCCGCGCGAAACAGAACTGAACGATTTCCATCGTGACATTGCCCACTCTGGCCAGAAGGTCGTCGAAGAAATCATGGTCAAAATGGCGTCGCACGTACAGCGGACCACCGGCATGAAGAACGTCTGCATCGCCGGCGGCGTCGGCCTGAACTGTGTCGCCAACTGGCGCATCTTTCAGGAGTGCGGCTTCGACAACATCTTCATCCAACCGGCCGCGGGCGACAGCGGCGGCGCCCTGGGGGCGGCGTTCTACACGTACAATTCAGTCCTGCGCAAGCCGCGGACCTTCACGATGGAGCACGCATACTGGGGTCCGCAGTTCAGCGACGACGAAATCGCCGCGGCCGTGATCGACCGGCACGACGTGCCACATGAGCGCTGCCGAAGCGAGGACGAACTGATCGACCGGACCGCCCGCCTGATCGCCGACGGGCAGGTCGTCGGCTGGTTCCAGGGACGGCTGGAGTTTGGCCCGCGGGCGCTGGGGGCCAGATCGCTGCTCGCCGACCCGCGCTCGGACAGAATGAAGGACATCATCAACGCCAAGGTGAAGTTCCGCGAAGCGTTCCGCCCGTTCGCCCCGGCCGTGCTGAAGGAGCGCGCGCACGAGTATTTCGACATGCCGGCCGGGATGGACGCGCCCTACATGCTGCTCGTGCCGTCCGTACGACCCGAGGCTCGCGAGAAGATCCCGGCGGTGACGCATCAGGACGGCACCGGCCGCGTCCAGACCGTCACCGAGGAGCACAACCCGCGTTACTATCGCCTCATCCGCCGCTTCGGCGACCTTACCGGCGTGCCGGTGCTGATCAACACGTCGTTCAACGTCCGCGGCGAGCCGATTGTCTGCACGCCGCAGGACGCGTACCATACTTTTCTGAACACCGGCATCGACGCCCTCGTGATGGGCAGCTTCATCGTCACCGAGAAGCCCAAGCCGGTGGACTACGACGCGGGCATGGCCCGCAGCGTCGCACTGGAGGCCGGCGCACTGGTTTCATAGCGGCGGCGGTGGCGAGCAGGTCGTTGCGGCGCAGAGGCCGCCCGGCGCCGGCCCGGCTCCGACGCGGCCATTGTCATGCGACAGCGAGGAAGCCGCATCGCAACGTAACGTTGAACCGGCCAATGACGCCGTGATGCCCTGCACAAAGCCATGACGCACCCATCTGAAAAAGCCGCACCCGACACGCAGACCTGCCCCGACTGCGCCGCAGAGAACCCGCTCAGCGCGGAGATTTGCAAGCAGTGCGGCGCGGAACTCGGCGCCGCGATGCAGCAGATGTCGCTGATCGCAGAATTCTGGCTCTTCCTGAAGCAGGAAAAGAAGTGGTGGATGATCCCGATGATCGCCGTGCTGCTGATCATCGGCGGCTTCCTCGTCTTCGCCAGTTCATCCCCGCTGGCCCCGTTCCTTTATCCGCTGTTCTAGCCGGGAGGACGCGGCGGGCCGACCTGGAAGACCGATTGTGGCACGCACCTCTTGCGGCCGATAACCACTCGCCGCGCCGATCTGGCTTGGACTTTGCGTCCGCGTTCGGTAGAGTGGAACGGCTGGGGAAGGACTCCGCCGGTCTGATCACGCAGGTCTTGGCCATGAGGGGAGAGTATCGTGCGCCGTTTTCTTCTAGTACTGTTCGCAGCGACGTTGCTGGCTGGCTCGGCAAACGGCGACGTCGTGATTAACTACACGGTCGATGCGGGCGGCAACAGCACCGGTCCGCTTAACGGTCTTTCCGCGCGGGGCACGTTTTCCGTCAGCGGCTCGACGCTCACGATTCTGCTCGAAAACACCAGTACGGGTGTACCCAATGGCTTCGGCGCGGCCGACGGGCTGCTCGTGTCGCTCGGCATGAACCTGCCGATCGACATTTACGCTGCGCCGACGGCCGTCGTCGGCCCCGGCTCCCACGGCATCGGCACCTGGTCCGGCCTGACGCCCGGGTCATCGGTCGCGACGGAGTGGGTCTGGTCCAACAATGGCGGCGGCGACGACCTGTCGGCCTATCAACAAGTGATCAGCACGTCGAACGGCATGGGCAGTGGCGACCGGTTCCTGTTCGGCGGCGGTACCGGCAACGTCAAGGGGCCGTTTGGCGGCATGGCACGAGCCGGCACGACCTTCAACGGTAGCAAGCGCGCCGTCGACAACTCGATCCTGTTCACGCTGACGCTCGCCTCACCATTGAGCGAGGGCGCCCTGGGCGCGGCGCTGGCTACCAGCAAGGTCGAGTTCGGCTCCGATCAGCGCTACTTGCAGCCGGAGCCGATCCCGGCGCCGGGAGCGGCCATTCTCGCCGTCATCGGGCTGGTCGGCGTGGCGAGCCGGCGACGCACGGCGAGGTAGCGTGCCGCGGCTGATGAATGCGTGACGGCGGCGGCGCATGCCCGCCGGCGGTCACGGCTCTTCGCCAGGTGTTATCCCGCACGCCCCGTATCGGTCTAGAACCTCCGCCACCACCTCGTGACCCTTCGGACTCCAGTGATCGTCGTAGGTGAAGTACACCTGCCGGCCGTCCGCCATCGCAGCCCGCAGTGGCTCGGTCAGACTGACGAACTCGATTTTCTCCGCGGCGCACCACTCCCTGACCAACCGTTCCTTGTTGTCCAGGGAACCCATCAACTCATCACGGAATTCCTCTGGCGGGGGCAGGTCATCCTCGCGAAGCCGGGCGAAGGCGTGCAGCTTGTCGGCCGGGATGCGATCGACGGCCAGCGGTAGCATGACGTGCGGCTTGCTGGGGGCGTAGGCGATGATGAATCGGTCCTCTCGCTGGGCACACAGGTCACGCATACGCAAGAAGTTCTCGCGGATGGCCGCCCACTGCTCCGATGCAGCGAGCTTCTCAGGGGTCTTATAGAGATCAAGCAGCAGGTTTGGCGAGAAAGCGTAGTACGGCCCGGTTCGCACCGGCACGCGTACGGGCATCCACGAGAGCATCTCGATGCCGGCGACATCGCTACCCCACGCTGAGCCGCCCAGCGAGCCGACGATCGCCCGGTCGATCGCCTGCAAGATCGGCGACCGTTTGAAAAAGCGACTGCCCTCCGGCTCGGGCGTGTCGCGCACCTCGGCGGCGCGGAAATCGTTTTCCTCGTAGAACAGGCAGATCACCACGCGCGGATCGAGCGACGGCCCGAACTCGCGCAAGACGGCCAGGTAATTGTGCGGCGCGTAGCCGGACATGCCGGTGTTATACACGGCCGCGCCGCAGCGATCCGCCAGGCGCCGCGGCCAGGCATGTTCATCCGAGACCTTCGAGCCTTCCGCGTACGAATCTCCGATGACCAGCACGTCCGCCTTTTCCAGGGCGGTAGAATTGCGGTAGCCGCGCGCGTCCGTCGAGAGCGCCCCGTCGAAAGGTGGGTATCCTGGCGGCGCATCTGGATAAGTAAAGGCCGCTTCGGGCTTGTCCTCGACGTGCTCCTGATACGAGACCCCGGCCGGCCGATGGTATGCCAGCTTGTCCTTGATGTAATAGACCTCCTCGGTCGAGCGCATCGCCAGATCGCACACGCATGTGACGCCGAAGGCGGCCAGCCCCCCCGCTGCGAGGATCATCCCGCGGCGGCGCTTGCGCCGCGCATCCGGCGCCGTCGCCAGAATGACGATCGGGATCGAAATCAGCGTCACGCCGATGATCCAGCCGAAGTGGGCGCGCGAATACCGCCCCATCAGCACGACCCGGTCCCGCGCGATCAGTTCCACGACGTTGCTGGGGATAATCCACAGAGCCAGATTGGCAACAGTGACGGCGATGATGGCAATTCGATCCTGAATCTTCATAAGCGTATGCTTCCCGCGGATTCGCCATTTCTCGTTCGTAGTTCGCGGTTCGACTTTTGAAGCTACTACGGCACCCGCTACCTCGCGGTCGCGGCCCTGATGGCGTCGCGCCGGCCCGGCGCGCTTCTTCATTCGTTATTCGCTATTCGCCATTCGTTATTCAACCACCATCTCCCGCGCCGTCTCCCAATTGATCCACATCTCGTACCACCAGATCAGGTTCTTCCAGCGGCCGTAGGGTTCGTAGATGTCCTGGATTTCCTTGAGGGTCGGCTTGCGGCCGGGCGTGTGAACCTGGGAGACGTGCCAGACCGTCGACGAGTCGATCGCCAGACGATCGTGATGGCCGAGCATCGACAGCAGCGCGTGCGCACTCGACGGGCCGACGCCGTGCATCGACTTGAGTCGTTTGAGCAGTTCGTCGGTCGAGACGTGCGCGGCGATGTCATCCAGGTCGTCAGGGTCGAAGCTGCCGTCGATAATCCCTTCACACAGGGCGAGAATCGACTTCCACCGGTATCCCATCCGGCACACGCCGACCAGATAGTCTTCCCCGCACTTGCGAATCTCGCGCGGGCCGGGCCAGGCGTTCAGGTGGCGGTAGTGCGGGTAGAACGGCCCGCGCTGCGCCAGCCGGTTGATCATCTGCACCGCCTGGTCCCAGTTGACGTTGGTGCCGCAGATCATCTTGATGACGTTTTCGGTCATCGACACGGACCGGATCGATCGCCCCGCCCCGATGCGCTCAAGGAGGTGCAGGGTCGGATGGGCGGCACACAACCCGTAGAACTCGCTCATGTCCAGATCGAGCTTGAGCATCAGGCGAACGTCGGCGCGGATCCGCGCAACCAGTTCGTCGTCACAGGCCGGCCCCTCGATGGAAACGTTGAGCGGCACGACGGATCGCCGCGGACGGCCTTCCACGATGCTGACGCGGTAGATGTCCTTCCCTTCGCGCGACCGGCGCCGCGTGGCAAGAACCTGCGCCCGATCCGCCGCATCCGAGGAAGATCCGTCCCCCGTCTGCCCCGTCGCCGCACGCCTCCCCGACGGCGCGCCGGAGCGCCGCTTCCCACGCCCTTGCGTACTCGCCTTCCCGTCTGCCGGCTCCCAGCGTGTGATCCACTGCAGGCAGCGTCCCCCCTCGCTCCAGCTTAAGGGCGCACACTCGTGCCAGCCGTGGCTCAGGGCCACCGCCTTCAACGAAAACGGGCGAGGTGCGTCAAGGGTCGTGGTAATCATGCCGGTTCCAGGAAGGGAGTAAGGGAGTGAGGAAGTAAGGGAGTCAGGGAAGAGCGGAGCGGAGCCGGCTCGACCCGGCTGGACCACTCACCGCCACTGTAAAAGCGCCTCGCCATTTTCTTACCTGAGGCGGCCAAGGCCGCAACCAAAGGGAGTGAGGGAAACGGGAATGAGGGAGTGAGGGCAGAGGGAAAACAGTCTTGTCTGTCTTTCTTCCCTGACTCCCTGATTCCCCTCGCCACGGGCACGATCGCGGCTCCTTGCGAAACATGCGCGCAAAGTGGCAAAGAAGTTGCGTTGTCAGAGTCTAACTCCCTCACTCCCTGCTCCCTCACTCCCTGCCGTCGCACAGCGACGGCTACCGCCGCTTTACCACGACGATCGCTATGTCGTCGCTCTGCTTCGCCAGGCCGACGAATCGCCGTACGTCCCACAGAAGCTGCTGCGCCATCTGCTGCGCCGGCAGGTGGCGATACCGCAGCATGGACTGACGGAATCGAGGTCGACCCATTGGCTCGTCGGCGAAGTTGATCGCCTCGATCGTCCCGTCGGTCGCGAAAACGAGTATATCGCCGGGCGCCAGGTCGATCGTGCCCTTATCATACGTCTCGTCCGGCCAGATGCCGATGGGCTTGCCGCCGCGGTCCAACTGCGTAAACACGTCGCCCCGCAGCAGGACGGGCGCTTCGTGCCCCGCGTTGCAATAGTCCAGCCGGTTCGCCTGCCGGTTGACAACGCCGTAGAAGAGCGTCACGAACTCGTGCAATTCCGTGTCGCGGCACAACTGCCGGTTGATGAGCACCATCGTCTCGTCGGCCGCCTCTACCGTCCGGCTGTGCGCCCGCAGCGTCGATCGCACGGCCGCCATCAGCAGCGCCGCGGGAATCCCCTTGCCCACCACGTCCGCGATCGCGATGCCGATCCGCCCGCCGCCAAGTTCCAGAAAATCGAAGAAGTCGCCCCCGACGTCGAGCGTCGGCTCGTACACCATGCCGACCTCGAGCAGATCGGTCGGCGGCGGTTCGGTCGGAATCATGCGCCGCTGAATCTGCCCCGCCCGTTGCAACTGGGCCGACAGCGCCGCCCGGCGCACGGACTCGTCGTGCAGCCGGGCGTGGGTGATCGCCGCCGCCGCTTGCGCCCCGATCGACCGAAGCAGTTGCGTCTCGTTCTCGCTGAACGCCCGCAGTTCTCCCGTGTAGACGCGCAGCACGCCCAGCGTCTTGCCGCGATAGGTCATCCCGACGCACAGTCCGCTGACGATCCCCTCCGCAATGGCGCTGTCGCGAAACCGGATGCGCGGGTCTTTGCGGGCGTCGGCGATGTACACCGCTTCGCCGCCGAAGGCGGCCCGGTCGATCGGATTGTCGACGAGCAACACACGACCCTTGTTCTGGTAGGCCTCGGACAGGTTATGCACCGCCTGGATGACGAGTTCGCCGGTCTCCTCATCGAGCAGCCGGATCGCGCAGGCCTTCACCCGCAGTGCCTGCTCGACGCGGCGCGTCGTAATATCGAGGATCTCCTGCAAGTCGCGCGTGCCGGACAGGAGCTGAGTCAGGTCGTGGATCGTATGCAGGTTGTCGAGGTGGGTCGTCAGCTCGTGGGACTGGGCGTAAAGGGTCGCGATGGTGTCGGCGAGGAAGTCGACGAAACTGAAGACGGCCTGACGCCGGGCGGCGCCCCACGCCTTCATGTCCCGCGCGGCGGCGCGGAGCGTCTCTTCGTCCATGCCGCACCGGCGCGCCACTTCGCCCACGGCGTCGGCGTCGAGCGCGACGGGCGGTCGCGCACCGATGACGATGGTGCCCAGGCGCTCACGCTCGAGGTGGATCGGCGCCCCGTACATGCTGACGCCGGTGTCCACAGAGTAGGGAATCAACAACGGCTCGCCGGCCGAACAGCACTGCATCAACGCCGCGTCAACCAGACGGCGTCCGCCGGGCGATTCCGACATCAGTCGCAGGTAGGCGCTGGCCCAGATAGGCGGCACGGCAGGCCGGCCGCTTCGGTCGCAGATGGCCACGGATACGCCGACGACGGCCGACGAGCGGTTCTGCAGTCGTTGAAGGATGTCGGCGCGGACGCGATCCGTCAGGGCCGGCCACGCCCCGCCACCTTCAAGGCTGGAGATGCTCTCCGCCGGGCGTGGAAGAGGCGCAGTCACTTCGGCGTGAAGTCCAGCTTGCCGTCGATGCGGGCGACCGTCTCCGCCAGCAGCCGAGCGCAGTGGGTCAGGTCCGTCTTGCTGACGATCTCAACCTGCGTGTGCATGTACCGGTTGGGCACGCTCACCAGGGCCGTCGCCACGCCCGCGCGGGTGAGCTGGATTGCGTTGGCGTCCGTCCCGGTGCCGCCCGCGGCCGCCTCCCGCTGGAAGGGGATTTTCTTCTGCTTCGCGGTCTTCTCCAGCAGTTCACCCAGCACGGGATTAATGTTCGGCCCGATCGAGATGGCCGGGCCGGCGCCCATCAGGATGTCGCCGTGGGAACGCTTGTCGACGTCGGGGTAGTCGGTCGCGTGGGTCACGTCCACCGCGATGCCGACCTGCGGGTCCACGCCGAAACAGGACGTCTTTGCGCCGCGCAGCCCCACCTCTTCCTGCACCGTGCTGACGGCGAAGAGGGCGCACTTGAGCTTCTTGTCCGCGGCCTGCCGCAGGGCTTCCATCACGACCCACGTTCCGCACTTGTCGTCAAAGGCCGGCGAGGCGATCAGATCGTTCTCAAGCTCCGTTACGCCCGGCAGGAAGACCGCGGGGGTGCCGATGTCCACGTGCTTGAGGGCGTCCTTCTTGTCCTTCGCGCCGATGTCGATCCACAGTTCGCGCAGCTCGATCTTGGCGCCGCGCTCCTCCTGCTTGAGCAGGTGGATCGCCCGCCGCCCGATCACGCCCGGAACCGGCCCCTTTTTCCCCAGCAGCGTGACGCATGACCCGGCCAGCACCGCCGGATCCAGCCCGCCGATCTGATTGAAGAAGATGAACCCCTTGTCGTCGATGTACCGCACCATCATGCCGATCTGATCGCAGTGGCCGGCCAGCATGACGCGGGGCGAGCCGCCGGTGTTGATCCCGACGATCACGTTGCCGTGGACGTCGGTCTCGATCGACTCGGCACAGTCCGCCATGTACTCGCGGACCACCCGCTGGGCGGGCTGTTCGAACCCGGACGGCGACGGGGCCTGCAGGAGGCGTTTCAGAAAGTCGTAGGCGTGTGGATTCATGGATCGGTCCCGCAGCCTGACGGCCGATCACCGCGCCCCTACCGGGCCGGCCGACCGTCCGGCGAACACCGCGGGGCGAGTCTACGCCGCGTCCGACGCAAGCTCAAGACGGCACCCTCCGACCCCCCGACCACACGACCCGCCTGGTCTCGGGTGGGTCCGCCTCTGCGTAGGCAGCAGACGCAGCGGGCTTTCGTCCGCCGCCTTTTATGGGTCCACCGGGTTCCGGGACGTTGATTCACCCGCGCCGCCTGCCGATGAACCACAATGCGAGCGATTCGTGTCCTCACCCGCGACGCGCGCCCGCACGCTGGCGGAGGGCACGCCGGACGGCCCCCGGGCCGGTCCGGCGGTGGGTGACGCGATGGATGCCATGAGCCGCGAGAAAACGGATCCCAACATCGCTCACCGGGGCCATTCGAGCTTCGGACTGCAAGCGCGCCTGACCGTCATCGTGGTCGGGATGACGTTCTCGGTCGCCTGGCTCGCGTGTACCTATCTCGTCTCATCCAGCACGCACCTCGTTCGGGAGGAGCAGTCGGCGTACGCCATGCAGTCCGCCAATCTGCTGGCCCGGACGGTCTCCTATGCCCAGGCGGCCAACGACCGCGTAAATCTCAACGACGTGGTCAAGGAGGCCATCGGCCCGTCGCGGCTGATCTTCGCGGATGTCTACGACAGCAACTGGCAGCCGATCGCCACGTCACGGGAGGCGCTGGCCGAACGCATTCGCCTGACCGAGGACACCGCCCGTCCGCTGGTCGGAAACCCGAGCTTCCGTGCCGCCCACGGCACCCTGCCCGCCCACCTGGAGGTGATTTATCCGGTGCGGCGGCTGCCCGATTCGTCTAACGGCGGCGCCGAACCGTCGCCCGCCGCGCTCCATTACGTGCGCGTCGGCGTCACCGTGCAGAACTCGCTCGACTGGACCTCCCGCACCGTCGACGTCCTCATCGGCGTCGGCATCATGGTCGGCCTGCTGGCGATTCCGCTCTGTTTCCTGCTGGCGCGGCGGCTGGTCGTGCCGCTGGAGCGCGTCATCGACACGATGAACGAGTTCGCGGGCGGCGACCTGTCCGCGCGGGCGCCGATCTACCGCAGCGACGAACTCGGCATGTTGGCCGACACGTTCAACGCGATGGCCGACAGCCACGAGAGCACGCACCAGCAGCTTGTGACGCTCAACGCCGACCTGGAGCGCCGCGTCACTCGCCGCACCCGCGAGTTGCGCGACCTGGCGCTGCGCGACCCGCTCACGGGCCTTTTCAACCGCCGGCATTTCGACGAAGTCCTCTCCAACCGATTCGCCGAGGCGAAGCGGTACAGCGAGGATCTGACGTGCGTCATGATCGACGTGGACGATTTCAAGCCCATTAACGACCAGTTCGGCCACGACGTGGGCGATGCCGTGCTGAACATGCTCGCCGGCAGTATCAAGCGGCAGATGCGCGTGGCGGACGTGGCCGCGCGGTTCGGCGGCGACGAGTTCATCCTGCTGCTGCCCAAGACCAGCGCCACCCAGGCGGGCGTCCTGTGCGGCCGGATTCAAGCCGACTTTACCCGCGTCCTGCGCGAGCGCGACTCGCGCCTGGAGACGTCCCTGTCGATCGGCGTCGCCGACATGCACGACCCCGAAGCCGCCGACGGCCCCCGCCTCATCCGCGCCGCCGATCGAGCCATGTACCGCGCCAAGGGCGGCGGCAAACACCGCATCGAAGGCACGGTCGCCGCGGGGGCTGGGGAACCTGCGGCGTCCAAAGCCTGAAGCAAGAACCAGTCTTCGACCCGTGAATGAAGAACCCCTCCGCGCGAGCGCGGAGGGGTTTTCGTTACAGCCGCCCGCTGGCATTACTCACTCAAGGGCGGCCTTGGCCTTGTGACTCTCAGGAGCAACCACAGTTCGCCAGATCGTCCACCTTGAACGTGGCCGTCTTGCCGGCGTGAACGTGAATGGCGCCCTTGCTCTCGCCGACGCCGTCGTCGCCGACGGTCACATCCCCGGTGGTACACAGGTCGGTCTCGGCTGAGATCGTGCCGCGCGGCACCTCGAAATCGGCGTTGAAACAAACCTCTACCGTTCGGAAGATGAACAGGTTGAGGTTCGTCGCGCCCGAGCCGCTCCCGGCCGTCCTGAACGTGCCGTCGCCTGTGGCGCCGCCGGCAACGATCAGGTGGGTTCCGTAGGTTGCCCACCATTCCCCGCTGCCGTCGATGGCCGCGTTGAAGATGAGTACGTCGCTTTCGCTGCCGAAAGCTTCGACTTTGCCGTCGTTGTCGACCTCCACGTTGACAACGCCGACGCCGTACAGGTGGCCCGGGTCGACGCTTCCCGCCTCGACGAGGATCGCCCCATCGCCGCTGATGGTCGATGCACCTCCCGAGCGCGACACGACCAGCGTCCCGCCGCTCCCGGACGAGTTCTCGCCGTACAGGGTCAGTTCACCATCCATGTCGAGCGTGCCGCCGCCGTTGACGGTCAGCGTACCCGTAACCACGGAATCCTCGGTGAACGTGAGGGTGCGGCTCTGCTCGATCGTCAGCAATCCCTCCACATCCACGAGTTCTGCGACGGCGTCCGAACCGCCGTTGTGGATGACGCACGTCTCGCCCTCGGGAATGAGAACGGCATCCGAGCCATCCGGAACTCCGGCAGGGCTCCAGTTCTCCGCATTGCCCCAGAAGTTGTTATTCGGGCCCTCCGCGAACTCCTTGTCATACTGGGCCGCGGCCGGCAGGGCACACCATCCGACCAACCCAACCAGCATGGACCTAGAAACATACCTTCTCATAACGAAACTCTCCTTTCGGCCGCGGTATCTGCCGCGATCCGTCAACCAGGGGGCGGTGAGGCCAACGTCGGCCTCACTCATCCCCCGTAAAACCCAACTGAACCCTTGAGAAATCGGCCAAATCCACGTCGCCGTCGTGGTCGATGTCCAGAAAACGACAGTCGCACAACCGGTCGGAACGCACCGGGCCGGTCATGCAGTTGCTGAAGGCCCGGAAGTCGTCAAGATCGATATCTTGGTCGAATTCGGAGTCACCTGTACGGATACGGCGCAGAAGTCGTATGCCTCCGTGGGATTCACCCTGCAGCTTCCAGCGCCATACGACCTCCGTCCAGTCATTGATGTCACCGTCGATGTTCCACACCGGATCGTCGGTGAGGCGATGAACCACTGGTTCTCCGTTGGAGATGCGATAGAGGTAGCCATCCCAATAGGTCTGGGAATTGAAGCGCAGAAAGTACATATCGCCAAGATTGTTGAGTCGTACGTTGCTGCCTTCGTCGAGCACCACGCGGGTCTCGCCACTCTCCCATATCTCAATCCCAGCCTCCGACGTACCCCACGAGACCTGGCCCAGGTCGTTCGTTGCCGGCGCTTGCGCCTGTGACGCACGGGACGGAAGAACCGAGATCTCGCCCTCCGCGTACAGCATGATCTTGCCTTCCCAGGGATTAAGGCAAAGATCTTGCTGCCCCCAGGTGATCCAGCCATGGCGATTGATCTCCACGCTTTGATTGGTCAGGTCGCTGTCGGTCACAGCAAGTTCACGTCCATCGAACCGAACGATGTCCGATTCGATATTGCAAGTCAGTCGCTTGAATATTTGCCAGGCCATGATCCCCGAGTCGTTTAGGACCGGGCCACTGCCTAACGAGGCTTCGCCTCAGACCGACAAGGCGTGTGTTGCTCCCTGCCGACCT
>CAZYLK010000128.1:0-18001 GCA_964648365.1 uncultured Phycisphaeraceae bacterium | reverse complement strand
CTGCTTTCGCGCGCACCGTTCGAGTTCAGTCAGCGCGGGCGGCGCCGGCCGGCCACGCCGGTCGCGGCTGAGCCGTCGTAACGACCGGCTGCGCCGACCAGCGGTTCCGATCGCCGTCGGCATTGACGTACCCTCGGCCCGCAGTTACGACACGCACCGCCGCCGTCGTGACCGGCGTCGCGCGAATCGCTCGCGACCCCAGCCACACGCAGCAGCGGGAGAGACAAATGACAACCAGAAGAATTGCCCTTTCGGCCTCGATGTGGGTTTGCGCACTCGCGGGCGGGTGCGGCGGGTCGGTCGAGCAGACGGTCCTGAATCTTGTCTGACCTTCACGCAGAACGAACTGGCAACGGACCTGGACGTGTCGTTCCGGAACCGCGGCTAGGACGAAGAAAAGCCACCGGGAATCGTCACGTATGGCGCTGCAGGCCGGAATCCCCATCGGGTTGCTGTTGATTCTTGCGGTCGGACTGGAGGCGGGATACCGCATCGGCCTGCGCCCCGGATCGCGCGAGGCACAGGCGGCCGGCCAGGTCGGCGCGATTCAGGGGGCAATGCTCGGGCTGCTGGGCCTGCTGCTGGGCTTCAGTTTTGCGGGCGCCGCGGGCAGGTACATCGAGCGGCAGGATCTGATTCTTACCGAGGCGAACGCGATCGGCACGGCCTACCTCCGCGCCGATCTGCTGGAAGCCGCACACCGATCGGCGCTGCGGGAAGCGCTAACGCGCTATGTTGAGCACCGGATTCGAGTGTCCAGGGCGTTCACGTTCAGCATCTCGGAGGACGCCGTCGCCCAGGTTTCAAAACTCCATTCTCAGATGTGGGAAGCGGCGGTCAGTGGCGTCGCGGCGCGTCCGCACGCGACGATGGCCGTCTTGCCGCCCGTGAACGAGGTCATCGATCTGCACTCGTCCCGCGTTGCCGCGGCGGACAAGCACGCGCCGGCGCTCGTTCTCGGGCTCCTGGCGGTCTGCGCGGTTCTCTCGATGGGCGTGATCGGCTATTCCTGCGGCCTGTCGCGCCGAAGGGCGCTGATGATGACGGTGCCGCTGGTTCTGCTGATCGGGACCGCGCTGTGGACCACCATCGACCTGGACTACGGGCGTGTGGGACTGATCCGCATCAGCGACGCGCCGCTTGAGCAGTTACAGCTTGGATCCTGAGCTTGCGAGCTTGCGGCGCCGGTTGACAGGGCGCCCCGTCCGCTGTCCACTGCCGGAGTTGGCCGGCAATCAATGACGCCGTGACACCACGGGGCCGTGATGTCGCGATGCGACTCCCTCAACTTCAATCGCGAACGTATGGTTAGACTGGGTCTCTCAACCCACGGATCAAGGCAGACCGCTGCGCGGCAGAGGATCGCACGCTCGTCCGAGCGTAGGTCGTTCTCCTCGCAGGAACGCAGCGGAGGACGTGTTATGTGTGCACCTGTGCTCGCCGGCGTCATGATCGTCGGCGCCGTCTCCAGCGCCCAGGCTCAACCGACTGCCGCGCCGCCGGGCATGGTCTGGATCCCGGGCGGCGAGTTCGTCATGGGAACCGACGACCCGCAGTCGTTCCCCAACGAGCGGCCCGCCCATCGCGTCCGCGTGGACGGGTTCTGGATGGACGCGACGGCGGTTACCAACGCGCAGTTCGCGGAGTTCACCGACGCGACGGGCTACCGGACGGTCGCCGAACGGCCGGTCGACTGGGAGGAATTGAAGAAGCAGGTTCCGCCCGGCACGCCACGCCCGGCGGAGGAGATGCTCCAACCGGGTTCGCTGGTCTTCACGCCGCCGGATCACGCGGTTGATCTGGGCGACATGACGGGCTGGTGGAAGTGGACCAACGGCGCCGATTGGCGACACCCCACCGGTCCAGGCTCATCGCTGGAAGGGCGCGAGAATCTGCCCGTCGTCCACATCTCACACGAAGACGCTCTGGCCTATGCCCGCTGGGCAGGCAAGCGGCTGCCGACGGAAGCTGAGTGGGAGTTCGCCGCCCGCGGCGGGCTGAGTCAGAAGCGGTATCCGTGGGGTGACGAGTTCGTCCCCACTCAGGGAGAGTTTGCGGGCCGCTTCCTGGCCAACACATTCACGGGCGACTTTCCGCACCGGAACACGGCCGAGGACGGGTTCGCGCTGGTTGCCCCGGTGCGGTCGTTTCCGCCGAACGCCTTCGGCTTGTTCGAGATCGTCGGTAATGTCTGGAACTGGACGGCCGATCGCTATGACCCCGAATCCCATGAGAAATCGCGCCGGGTGGCGGAGGCATCGCCGTCGGGCTGCTGCATTAATCCGGGCGGCCCGGCCGCGCCATCCGCGGCGTCCGCCAGCCGGGCGCCGAACGCCTGGGAACGCGTGATCAAGGGCGGCTCATTCCTGTGCCACCCATCGTATTGTGAAAGCTATCGACCCAGCGCCCGTCGCGGGCTGGCCGCCGACACCGCCTCGTCGCACGTCGGCTTCCGGTGCGTGCGGGACGCGAAAGCTGCAATGGAAAACAACCCTCTTCCGACAAAGGAGACCCCATGATTCGATTTGCACGGACGATCGCCCTGATCGTCGTCGCCGCCGTTGTGGCGCCGGCGCACGCACAGAAAAAGCCGAACATCCTGGTGATCTGGGGGGATGACATCGGCACCTGGAACGTCAGCCACAACAATCGCGGCATGATGGGCTACGTCACGCCCAACATCGACCGCATCGCCCGGGAAGGCATTTCGTTCACCGACTACTACGGCCAGCAGTCCTGCACGGCGGGGCGGGCGGCGTTCATCGGGGGCACCGTTCCGGTGCGCACGGGCATGACGAAGGTCGGCCTGCCCGGGGCTGCCGAGGGCTGGCAGGAGGCGGACATCACGATCGCCGCGGTGATGAAGGAGCAGGGCTACGCAACCGGTCAGTTCGGCAAGAATCACTTCGGTGACCAGGACACGCATCTTCCGACGAACCACGGCTTCGACGAGTTCTTCGGTAACCTCTACCACCTCAATGCGGAGGAAGAGCCGGAGAACCGCGACTACCCCGGCGACTTCGTCATGCCTGACGGTCGTACATTCCTCGAGCACTACGGCCCGCGCGGCGTGCTCAAGTCGAAGGCGAACGGCGACGGCACGCAGACCATCGAGAACACCGGTCCGCTCACCCGGAAGCGGATGGAGACCATCGACGACGAAACCGTCGCCGCCGCCATCGACTTTATCAAACGGCAGCACAAAGCCGGTGAACCGTTCTTCTGCTGGTGGAATGGCACCCGGATGCACTTTCGCACGCACGTGAAGGCAGAGCACAAGGGCATCAGCGGCCCGTGGGGCGATGAATATCACGATGGCATGGTCGAGCACGACCTCCACGTCGGTCAATTGCTCGACCTGCTGGATGAGCTTGGGATCGCCAGGGACACGATCGTGATGTACTCGACCGACAACGGTCCGCACTACAACACCTGGCCGGACGGCGGGTACACGCCGTTTCGCAAGGAGAAGAACAGCAACTGGGAAGGCGCGTACCGCGTGCCGTGCTTCGCTCGCTGGACCGGCACCTGGCCGGCCGGCGTGACGCTCAACGGCATCGTCGCCCACGAGGACTGGATGGTCACCTTCGCCGCCGCTGCGGGCAAGAAGGATCTGAAGAAGGACATGCTCGACGGGTACAAAGCGATCGGCCGTACGTACAAGCAGCACCTCGACGGCTACGACATGAACGATTACTTCGCCAACGCGGACGGCTACAAGTCTCTCGAGGCGAACATCAAGGCCTCGCCGCGCAAGGAGTTCATCTACGTAAGTGACGACGGCGCGATCGTGGCCATCCGGCTGGACCAGTGGAAGGGCGTCTTCCTCGAACAACGAGCCGACGCGCTGCAGATCTGGCGCGAGCCCTTCGTCGAGCTTCGTACGCCGTTGCTGTTCAACCTCCGGCGCGATCCGTTTGAGAAGGCGCAGATCGACGCCAACGTCTACCACGACTGGTTTCTTGAGCGGGCTTTTGTTTGTGTACCGATGCAGCAGATCGCCGGCAGGTTCTTCCAGACTCTGCAGGAGTTCCCGCCGAGCCAGATGCCCGGGTCGTTTAACCTCGAGAAAATCCAGAAACAGATTGAGAACGCCGCTACCGGCAAGTAATCCGATGACCGTCGCGGGCGCCGCTTTGAATAAGGCGGCGCCCGCCTTCCTGCCCTGGAGACCTCTATGCCACCGCGCCTGTCCCGTCTGGTCGGAGTCTTCTGCTTCGCTGTCACCGGCGTCGCGAACGCACAGACCGGAACCGACCCGCTGCCCTCCTGGAACGACGGCGACGCCAAGTCCGCCATCGTTGCCTTCGTCGCGAAGGTCACGAAATCAGGCTCGCCCGACTTCGTGTCTCCCGCCGAGCGGATCGCCACGTTCGACAATGACGGGACGCTCTGGGCCGAGCAGCCTGCCTATTTCCAGCTTTTCTTTGCGCTTGATCGCGTGAAGCAGTTGGCCCCCGATCACCCGGAATGGAAGACCACCGAGCCGTTCAAAAGTGCGCTGGCGGGAGACATGAAGGCCCTGATGGCCACGGGTGAGGAGGGGCTGCTGAAGATCATCGCGGCATCGCACGCAAACATCACCGCGGACGAATTCTCAGCGTCGGTCCGCGACTGGCTGGCGTCCGCGAAGCACCCCACCACGGGTAAGCGCTACACCGGGATGGTCTACCAGCCCATGCTGGAACTGCTCGACTACCTTCGCGCCAACGGCTTCAAGACGTTCATCGTCTCCGGCGGCGGCATCGACTTCATGCGCGTCTTCGCGGAGAAGACCTACGGCATTCCACCGGAGCAGATCGTCGGCTCCAGCATCCGGGCGAAGTTCGAGATGCGCAACGGCGTGCCGACGATCGTCAAGGTGGCGGAAGGCCTCTTCGTAGATGACAAGGAGGGTAAGCCGGTCGGCATCTACCAGCACATCGGCCGCCGGCCGATCGCCGCGTTCGGCAACTCCGACGGCGACCTCCAGATGCTTCAATACACCGCCGCCGGTACCGGCGCGCGATTCTGCCTGTACGTTCATCACACCGACGCCGAGCGCGAGTGGGCCTACGATCGCGACTCGCACATCGGCAAGGTGGACAAAGGCCTCGACGCGGCCAAAGCGGGCGGCTGGACCGTCGTCGATATGAAGAAGGACTGGAAGACCATCTATCCCGGGGATTAGACTGCCGCACGACGGACGCCGGACAGCGACTGCGCCCACAGGGCATCAGAAGCTCATGCGGCAATGCAGGCCGTACACGATGGCCACGTCCCGACTGGCGTCGCCGCCGGGGTTGACGATGACTTGCAGATCCGGCGTGACGTGCATCCAGGGCGTCACCTCGATGTCATAGAACAGTTCCACGCCCTGCGTGTCGCGGATGCCGATGCGGTCGAGCAGGTTGCCGCCGTACCCGACGAAGTAATAACCCAGGCCGAACTTGTCGCGATCGCGCTCGGGGATGATCCCCTGTCCGCCGACGCCGATGCTGTAGAACGTCTCGACCGCGTTCGCCTCGCCGTCGGAGACGCCGAATCGCCCAAAGATGCCGATGCCCTGCTCGGGGTCGTCTTCCTCGACGTACAGATACTGGTCGAAGTTATAGTAAAACGACCATGAGCCGGATTCCCGGTCCGGCCGGCGGGAACGCAGCGCCAGACGCAACAGGTCCGAATCTATCAGCCGCAGCCCCAGCCGCGGATCCTGATCGAGCGAGAAGTACACCTTGTCGCTCCACGTTCCGCCCAGCAACTGGTGCCCCGGCTTGCCGAATGGTTCGACGTTGAAGCGGACCTCCGACGCCACAGTGGTCCCGCCGTCGAATACCGTATCGAACCCGGTCGTCTTGGGCGTCCCTTCCGCGTCGATCACGCTGAGCGTCCACATGCCCCAGTCGCCGGTCACGAACACACCCGCTCCGAGCGCGGAGTAAGGCACGGTGCGCAAGACCACCGGGTTCAGGGTCAGCGCCGTGTTCAGGAAATTGTCGCCGTGAATCCACGCGAACTCGTTACGGTCGCCGACGGTGGTGTCGAGCTTGCCCAGAAACACGCCGAAGTGCTCAGAAAACGCCTGCGTGTAGCTGACATGGGAGAGCGTGATGTCGCGATAGCCCGGCAGCGGGAAGAGCGCGTCCACGTTGGACAAGCCGCCGACCTCGTCATTGACGAAGTCGCCGAACTGACTCTCCGCGTGCAGTTCCAGCAGGCCGCCCGGCCACAGCCCCATACGGGCCGTGTCCAGTTTCAGGCGCAAATCCCAGGAGCCGGAATAGCGGGCGGCGTTGTTGGTGTCGTTGCCGCCGTGGACATTGCCTGACAGGTTCTGGTCGAGCGTGAGCTCAAACAACAGCCCCTTTTCGGCCAGGTCCGTCCTGGCGCCGTTCCAGTCGCCCAGCAGGAACTTGCGCGACTTCCAGTCTCCGGAGTAGTCCGGCAGTTCCGGAATCAGCGTTCCTTCGACCGCGGCCTCCGCGGCGGGTGCGGCATCGGCCTCTACTTGGGCGGACTCGTCCGACGCCGGCGGCGGCGGTGGCTCGCTGTTTGGATCCTGTGCCCGGGATGCCGGCGCTAAGAGAACCAGGACGGCTCCAGTCACGGCGGTGCTACGTCGGCGCATCAATTCAACTCCCAGGTAGATGGCTGACGGGCATGACGACCCGTCGCGTCCGCGCCCACATCAGAAATCGGCCGGTGGCCGGATTGAAAGCGGTCTTCACTTCTGCTCGACCGTAACCTGAACGATTCTGCCGGTAAAGGCGTTGGCGTTCTGCTGGTAATCCGGCGACACGTTGGTCTCGGCGTCCAGACCCACGTCGGCGCCTTCATCGCCGGAGAAGGCGAACGGCTGCGTCTTGGGAATCTGTCCCTCTGCGACCTTTTTGCCATCGACGCTCAGGATCGACTTGCCGCCCGTTCCCGGCTTGGCTTCGTCGGGGATGAACTCGTAGTGAATGGTGTGCTTTCCCGGCGTCAGTGCCATGTCGCCGGCGATGTTGGTACGCTCCAGCGCGAACCAGTTGTACTCGTGATGGGGCTTGCCGTCCTTCATGTAGAGCGTCCAGCCCCCGAAGTACCCGGCCTGGGCGATGATGACCCCGCTCGTTCGCTCGTCCTTCAATTCAACCTCGGCCGTAATGGTGTGATGAACGCCCTTCACGTTGATGAAGGCGTTCTCCATCATGCCGACCATGCCGGGATAGACTGTCAGCGTCTTCCGTCCGCCCAGCAGGTCGGGGCGGCCCGCGATGGCGGGGTTGAATCGCTCGGATCGGCGATCGTCGATCGGGAGGGCGTGGTTGCGCGCCGCTTCCTTCAGAAAGAGCGCTTGCAGCTCCTTCAGCTTACCCGGGTTCTGGGAGGCGAGATCCGTGGCCTGGCTGAAATCCTCCTCGACGTGGTAGAGCTCCCAGACGTCGTCTTTGACGGGGGGCAGCGGCACCATCAACCATGGGACCGAATGCCGCGTGCAGGCCATCCAGCCCTCGTGATAGATGCCCCGATTGCCGAACATCTCGAAGTACTGGGTCGTGCGGCGATCCGGCGCCGCAGCATCGCCTGTAGTGTAGAGCATCGAGACGCCGTCCATCGGCCGTTGCTTCACGCCATTAACCGTTTTGGGCTGTGGAATGCCGGCCGCTTCCAGCACGGTCGGCGCCACGTCGATGACGTGATGGAACTGGCTGCGCAGGTCGCCGCTCGCCTTGATACGCTTGGGCCAGTGCAGCACCATGCCGTTGCGCGTGCCGCCGAAGTGTGAGGCGACCTGCTTGGTCCACTGGAACGGCGTGTTGCCCGCCCACGCCCAGCCGATCGCAAAGTGAGGGAAGGTTGCCGGACCTCCCCAGGCGTCGATGTGATCCATCATCTGGTCGGCTTTGCCGATGATGCCGTTCAGAGCCATCATCTCGTTGTAGGTGCCTTCCGGACCGCCCTCGGCGCTCGAACCGTTGTCGCCGACGATGTAGAAGAAGAGCGTGTTGTCGAGCACGCCGAGCTTGTCCAGCCGATCCACCAGCCGGCCGACTTCGTGGTCGGTATGCTCCGCGAACCCGGCGAACGTCTCCATCTGCCGCTCGAACAGTCTCCGCTGATCCTCCGTCATGTCGTACCAGGCGGGAATCTCCTTGGGCCGCGGTGTCAGCAGGGCGTTTGCCGGAATGACGCCGAGTTGCTTCTGCCGGGCGAAGGTTTCCTCGCGCATCATGTCCCACCCGCCGCTGAATTTGCCCTTGTACTTGTCGATCCATTCCTTCGGCACGTGATGCGGGGCGTGGGTCGCGCCCGTCGCAAAGTACAGGTAGAACGGCTTGTCCGGCGTCAACGAATGCTGGGCGCTTACCCAGTTGATCGCCTTGTCCGTCATGTCCGTCGTGAAGTGATAGCCCGGCGTCGTGGGCGTTTCGATTCGAGTGACGCCGTCGTAGATGGCCGGCGCCCACTGGTTCGTTTCACCGCCGATGAACCCGTAAAACTTGTCGAACCCGGAACCCGTGGGCCAGCGGTCGTACGGCCCCGAGACGGACACCTCCCACGGCGGTGTCTCGTGATACTTGCCGAACGCCGCGGTGCTGTAGCCGTTCTGGCGCAGGATCTCGGCGAGCGTGGTGATCTCGCGCGGCCGAACGCCGGTGTTGCCGGGGAAGGCTGTCGCCAGTTCCATGATCGCGCCGGCGTTGTTGGCGTGATGGTTGTGGCCCGTCAGCAGAGCGACGCGCGTCGGGCTGCACAGGGCCGTCGTGTGGAACCGGTTGTACTTCAACCCCCGGCCGGCCAGCCGCTCGACGGTCGGCATGTGGATCGGACCGCCGAAGGCGCTGCTGTGGCCGAAGCCGATGTCGTCGATCAGCACGATGACGACGTTCGGCGCGCCATCGGGCGCCTTGACTTCGAAGCGCGGCGGGGGGGTCGCATCGCGCGCGTCGAGCGTCGTGATCGTCGGCGGCGTCGGTTCGGGAATCGGAAGCACGGTCCGGTCGATCTCGCCGGCGCCGACGGAAGCGCCGCACAGACCGCAGATCAACACGGCCATTCCCCGGAAGCTGCGAACCATCATCATGATGAAGCCCTCTCTTTCTCAGCCGGTGCGCACATACCGTTTGCGCTGAGGCGGTCTTGCGTTCCGCCCCCTCTGGCTCGTGCGGAGCCTGTAGGGACTAGATACTCGGACTGGGCGCACGACCCGGCGCCGGCGCTACACGCTCTGTTGGAGTATTTCGGTGCGCCGTGCAGGTGTCAAGATACCTCGGCCGCAGGATCGGCCGCGCGATTCGCGACCGGAGGAGCGTGTGGGTGCCTTGGGCCGGATTGACGGCCGCCAGTCTTCCGGGTGGAATGAAGCAGTCGTGCAGTCTTGGCCCCGTGCCCGTGGGCGGACCCGCGGGGCGCACCGAAACGACCATAGCTGCCAGTTGAAAGGAAGCGCATGAAGATCCACGTACTGCAGTTGGCACTGCTCGTACTGGTGGCCCCGGGACGGGTTGCGGCACAGGAAGATGCAGCGGCTGCCGCGGGTTCCCCGTCCGAGACTTTTTCGCAGGAGCAACTCGACCAGATTCTCGCGTCGGTTGCGCTCTATCCCGACGATGTGCTCTCTCAGGTGCTCATGGCCGCGACGTATCCGCTGGAGATCGTCCAGGCTCAGCGATGGGCTCAGGAAAACAAGAACTTGCAGGGCGACGCGCTCGCCGTCGCGCTGGAGAAGCAGTCGTGGGATCCGAGCGTCAAGTCGCTGGTCAACTTTCCGCAGGTCTTGCAGATGATGAGCGAAGAACTGGACTGGACGGTCATGCTGGGTGACGCGGTGCTGGCGCAGCAGGACGAAGTCATGGCCACCATCCAGAAACTGCGCGTGAAGGCCCAGGACGCCGGCAATCTGGCCTCCACGTCGCAGCAGACGGTCACGTCTGACACGTCGGGCGAGACCACGGTCATCGTGATCGAATCGACCGAACCGGAAGTCGTTTACGTGCCGGTCTATGACCCGTCCGACGTCTACGGCCCCTGGTGGTATCCGTCCTATCCTCCCTACTACTGGTATCCGCCGACGTACACGCCGCGCCCCGGCCTCTGGTTCAGTGCCGGCGTCGCGGTGGGCGCCGCCTGGGGCTACGCGTGGGGCGATTGCAACTGGCGCCACGGCGACATCGACATCGACATCGACCGCAACCTGAGGGTCAACCACCACATCGACCGCAACCGATACCGCGCTGACTTCAACCGGGGCGGCGTCGGCGGCCGCTCGGGTGCGTGGACTCACAATGCGGCGCACCGGCAGGGAGCGCCGTATCGAAGTGCAAATACGGCGGCCCGTTTCGGTCAGACTTCCTCGCTGACACGTAATTCTTATCGTGGCTTCGACGGTCTCGGTTCGCCGGGTTTCGGCCGCACAGGAACCGTGACGCGCCCCAGTAGCGCGGCGTCACGCGACGGCATCCGACCGGGATCGCCCGGAACTCGGGACGTCAGCCCGCCGGGCAGCCGGACCACGGCGCGTCCGCAACCGACCGGACGCACCACGCCGCCCGGGCGGAGCACAACGTCACGCCCGACGACGACGCAGCGGCCGAGTGCGACGCCGTCGCGGAGTACGTCCGGAACGCGCAGCGGAGCGTTCAGCGGAGCGGGGAGCAGCCGGTCGAGGACGTCCTCTTACTCGTCACGAGGACGGTCGAGCATGTCCGGCGGCCGGTCGGTCGGGGGCAGGCGCTAACCAACACGTTATCAACCCTGGAGTTCATACCGATGAGACAGAGTATTTTCCTCGTCGCGCGGCTGTTGCCGGCGTTGGCGGTGTTGATTACCGCCGCAGGTTGCGCAACCACCCGGCCCAGAAACTTCGACTCACCCGACGCCGCGGCCGCCGCGCTGGCGGACGCCACGCGCGGGGGCGACGTCGACGGTCTGACGCCCGTGCTCGGCTCGCGGGCGGCCGATCTGGTCAGTTCCGGCGATCCAGTCTCAGACAGGGCGGACCTGGCAAAGTTCACCGCCGGCTATGACGAACACCATTCGATCGTCCGCGACGATCCCGACAGCGCCACGCTGCTGGTCGGGGCGGACAAGTGGCCGTTCCCGATTCCGATCGTGAAGGGCCGCGACGGCTGGGCCTTCGACGCCGATCGCGGGCTAGAGGAGATCGTCGCCCGACGCATCGGCCGCAACGAACTGAACACCATCCAGGTCTGCCTCGCCATCGTGGATGCCCAACGGGAGTACGCTTATCTGCGCATCGGCGGCGTGCCGCAGTACGCGCAGAAGTTTCTGAGCGACCCGGGTGAGTACAACGGCCTCTATTGGGCCGTGGCGGAAGGCGACGACCCCAGCCCGTTAGGGCCGCTGATCGCCACGGCGACCGAAGAGGGGTACGCCCGCGATTCGTCGAGTGCTGAGCCAACGCCTTACCACGGCTATCGCTATCGCATGTTGAAGGCACAGGGCAGGAACGCGCGGGGCGGTGAGACGGACTACGTCATCAACGGCAGGATGATCGGCGGCTTCGCGGCCGTCGCCTGGCCGGCCGAGTATGGCAGTTCAGGCATCATGACCTTCATCGTCAATCACGACGGCGTCGTTTACGAAAAGGATCTGGGCAAGATGACGGCTCGGATCGCGGGCGCCATGTCGAAGTACGACCCCGACGATGACTGGCATCCTTCCGCCGTGCCGGAGGATGCGACCGACTGAGCGCTGGCTCGGGTCGCAATGCGCGCCCGTCGAGTCATGCAGTTTCGGAATGGGGGGAGCGCGGCGCCGATGCGGCGTTGCGCTCCCTTTTTCATTAGTAAGGATTTGGGATACGGCGTCGTTGCCCGTCGCCCGTTGACGAAGCGCTTTGCGGACGGCCGCTATTCAACCGCCGCGGCGGCCTCGATCACCGCGTTCAAAAACGGCTCGATGTCCGGCGGGTCAAACCGGGCGCTGCGGATCATGTCCTCGATCAGACCGTTGATCAGGTCGTTGTACTTCTCGGCGCGGTGCCGTTCGACCAGTTGGGGCTGCACGGTCTCGAAGTCGGGCACGTAGGCTGGCTCGATTTCGCTGCATCGGACGATGAAGAAGCCATCGGCCGTCTCGACAATTTCACTGACGCCGCCGGCCGCGAGCGTCCAGAGCGTCTCACACGCCGCTTTCCATCGTTCGGTCAATGAATCGCGGCCGACCCAGCCCCAGTCGCCGCCGTCCGCGGCGTGAATGCCCTCCGACAGTTCTCGCGCGACGGCGTCGAACGGCTCGCCGCTGCGCAGGCGTCGATACGCCTGCTCGGCTTTTTCCCGCGCCGCGTCGCGCGCGGCCGCCTGTGCGGCTCGCGATGGATCGGCGGTGGCCGGGTCGAGATGGTTCATCATCCGGACTTCGATCAGCCGCATCTTCCGGCGCTCGGGGCGGGCGCCTTCCGCCTTTTCACGTTCGTACAGCGCCAGCAGCTCCGCCCGCGTCGGCTCCTGGACCCGAGGCATGAGGTTCAGGTGCAGGTAGCGCTGCACCGTAAGCTGGCGGCGGATCTGATCGCGTTCATCGTCAAGCGTGCGATTCTGCGCGTGCAGCAGCTTTTCGTATTCATGCTGCGTGCCGTTGCCGACCGAGGTGACGCGACGGCGCAGCTCCGCGTTGACGAAAGACTCCAGCATGTCCCGCTCCGCCTGGCTCATCCGTGCCGACGCCTTGCGATAGAGAATCGTGTCCACGACGCGTCCACGCATCGCCTGCACGGCCACGTCGGTGACGTAACGGCCGTAGTCCTCCGGCGGCATTGCCTGCCGACGGGCACGCAGCTCCGGCCGCAACGGGTTGATGACGTCATCCACCGTGACGCGCTCACCGTTGACCATCAGGCGGTGCTGCGGGTCCGGGTCGCTGCCGCGGATGGAGGTCGGCTTGACCGAACTCGGCCGCCCGGGGGCGGGTCGATCGTCGCGCGACTGCCGCGCCGATGGATTGCGGATGCCCGAGACGCAGCCCGGCAGCGCCGCGCCGGCGGCGAGCAGCAGCGAAAGGGTGAGTGGGACGGTTCTGTCCGGCATGGGTTTGCGGGTCCGGGGCGAACTCGACGCATCGACCTGGCGGCGCATCCGCCCGGACGGCGAATCACGAGGTCGCCGCCGCGCCAGTCGCGGCATCATGGCGAACAGGGGCGCGACCCGCAAGCGAGGCGGCCACGAAGAGCGATGCCAGGTGCGTGACCGAACGCCACGATCGGACCTCGCGGCACGGGGCCGGGGTGATATAGTGGCGGCGATGACCCGCTTCGTCCAACCACCCACCTCCGGGATGCGTGCCGGCGCGATCGGCACAGACTCTACCCCGACCGGTCGGATCGGGTTTCGGGTCGAACCGTTCCGGCTTGAACAGGCCGCGACGATCGCGTCATGGGTCACGACACCCGAGGAACTTCTCTGGCTCGCGCCGGCCACGCTGCCGCCGTTGTCGGTCGACAAAGTTCTCGCGTGGATGCAGCCGAACGTGTCGGCGTTCGCGATGACGGACGCGACCACCGGCGATCTGATCGGCTATGCGGAGTTGAACCGGATGGAGCGCGATCCGCATCATCAGTGGATCGGTCACGTCATCATCCGCCGCGACCTGCGCGGCAACGGGCTGGGCGTGCAATTGGTCAGCGAACTGCTGAAGCGTGCGATGACCGATGGCGCGGCCGCGCGGGTTTCACTGATCGTGTGCCCGGATAACACGGCGGCCATCGAGTGTTACAAGCGGGCCGGCTTCGACATCGTCTGCGAGGAAATCCACCGATTCGGACGTCCGCCGCGCCGCCTGCGAATGCTCCGCCTCGAATGGCGCGCCTGACCCACCCACGTCACATAGCACAGTTCCCGCACCTCTCCGCGCCCTCGCGTCCTGGCCCCTTCGTGCCTTCGTGCCTATGTGCCTCCGTGCCTTCCTTCTCCCCCTTCGTGCCTTCGTGCCTCCGTGCCTTCCCAAAACAAAGAAAGCGGCCCCGACGAAGGCCGCCCTCTTCATTCTGTACCAGTTGCGATTGCGTTACCGCGACCGCGTGGCTGTCGCTACTTCGGGAAGTTGAAGGGCTTGCCCTTCCACGTCGGCGAAGTCGCGATCAGGTACTTGCCGGTCTTGTCGCAGCACACCGCCTTGATCGTCGAGCTGCCGAAACGCTTGGTCAGGGCGTTCTTGGCGGCCGTCGGCGAGTTGGACGGGGTCTGCTGCTTGCACCAGCGCGAAATCTGGTTTGCCGAGCAGCAGTGGACGATCGCGCCCTTGTTGACCCAGTTGGCGAAGCTGCTCAGCGTCGTCGGGGACGGACGCTTGTAGCTCGCCGAGCCGCAGGTCTGGTTGGCCAGCGTCCGGTATGAGCTGATCTTCTGGTCGATGTTGTTGAACACCGACTGGTAGCCCGGGGCGCAGCGCGTGGTCTTGCGACTCGAGCTGGTCCGGCTGTTGTTCGTCCGCGTGCCGCGGGACCATCCCGCATTCGATCTGTTGGATGTCGCCATGCAATTGTCTCCTAAAAAGTTCCTTAAGGAACGACTTCCAAGACACGATAGATGCCCCCTCATCGGACGGGGTGCGCCACTACTTAAGTTTCGCCATGTCGTTGCGCGATTTTTTTAACGCGCGCGAGCCTGTCCGCGGGCGCTTGGAACGAGCGCGCGCCGCGATGGGGGACGCCGGCGCTTCACCCGCGCGCGAGCGAACCGCCGACGCGTCTGGCGCCCGGTTGATCGCAACGAGATGCCCCCCGATGCCGGATCGCGACCGGCCAAACGACCGCGCGCGACCCGCCCCGTTCCTTGCAAGACCCGCCCGGCTTCCCATAATGCGCGGCCGATGTCGGCCCCGAGACTCTACTGTCCGCAACTGTGCGCGGGCCTTATTACGCTCGACGCGGAGGAGTCGCACCATGCCCTCTCCGTCCTTCGCCTGCGCGTTGGAGACGCGGCGATCCTCTTTGACGGCGCCGGCCGGGCGGCGCCGGCCCGCGTCGTATCCGCCCGCCGCCGTCATCTGGAACTCGAGGCCGCGTCGCCCACAGAATGCGGACCCAGACCCGTCCCGGCCTTGACGCTCATCGTTGCGCCCCCCCGGTCGCAACGGCAGGGCTTCCTGGTCGAGAAGTGCGTCGAACTCGGCGTCACCGCGCTCGTTCCGCTGGAGGCTCAGCGCTGCGTCGTGCGCGCCGGGCCGGCCATCGCGGCAAAGTGGCGGCGCCGCGCCGCCGAAGCGCTCAAGCAGTGCGGCCGGCCCTACCTGCCGACGCTTCACGACCCGATGTCGTTCGCGGACTCACTGTCCCTGGCCACCGAAACCGTCGCGTGGCTCGCGGATGGCGACGCCGGGGCGAAGCCCATTTCAGCAGCGCTCGCCGCCGCCCGAAACGCCGCCGCGATCGCCGTCTGGATCGGACCGGAGGGGGGCTGGGCGGACGAAGAGCGCCAGGTCGCCACGGAGAGGGGCTTGCTGCCGGTCCGGCTTGCCGACTACACGCTCCGAATTGAGACGGCCGCCCTGGCCGTGGCTGCGCTGGTCGAGGCGGCGCGCTCGACCCGCCCGGGCTGAAAAAAAAGTCGAACCAAACTGCTCCGCCGGCGTATCGACCGGTGACGGACCGATCCGGCTCGCGGCTGTGACGCGTGCCGCGGGTGGTCTCGCACGGTCGCGACCGACCTTAAATCATTGGCCTGTAAAGCGTTGAAGAAAAAATATTTTTTTTCGAAGTCCGTGTTAGATCGGAGTGAGTTGTGAGACTTAAAGGGTGGAGTTGTCAGGGGAGACGCTCCGCCCGGCCGCGACGGGAGGGCACGGAGTCCGAGTCCGGACTCGTGCAGACGCCTCTCGCGGTCGCAGGGCACACAGGCTCCGAGCGCGGCGCGTCGGTGGCGCCGTCAATGGGTGAGGGCACGGGGACGCCCCCGCTCCCGACCCGCGCCGCTGCCGGAGCCTTATCTGAACCCAGCTCGGTCATGGGGGAGAGCATGACCGAGTTCCGATAAGCTCCCGCTTGGAGGCGTCGGCTGTCCGGATTTCCGGATGGCCGGCGCCTCACTTTCTTTCTGCGATCCCTGGCGCGTCCGGTCGTCGCGGGCCGGACGGATGCCCGCCCGGGACGTTCTGACGGCCGAGGTCCGTGTCCTCCGCGGCCCCGCGTCCGTCAGGAGGCCGTGAAGCTCAGAAGGATGGTCATGATCAACAGAACCATAAACGCCAGGATGACGGAATCGCCGTACATGGTGGGTTGTCTCCTGCCCCGGCACCGCCGGGCTTCACCGGCGGCGCGTGCGACCGTGCGCTGGATGCGCGTTGTCTAGTCCTCAACCGGCTCGATCAAGCAGGTCATGCTGCCGGCGCAGCGGGCGAGCCGCCAGTCGGCGCCGTATCCGTGGATCTGCTGCTGCTTGAACTCGGCCCGCTCCTTCGTCGTCGTGTCCAGGACGACGCTGCCGGTCATGTCCACCTCGGCCGCCAGCAGGAACGCCTGCTCCTTCGTACAGCAGAACAGCTTTTCCAGCATCTCGATGACGTATTCGTAGGTGTGGTCGTTGTCATCCAGCAGGATGATCCTGTATGGCGGCAGGCGGCGCGTGTCGCGGCTGGCCCGCGTCTTCTCGTCCGGCCTTGTACACGTCGCGATCGCGTCATCGGGCATGGGGTGGGGGCTCCCAGGTAAATGTCGAATGGCGAGTGGCGAATAACGAATGAAGAACGCGAACGGCGACACCGACACGAACTGGAAGCCGCCGATCTGCGGCGCCTTCCGCCAATTCGTTATTCGCTATTCGACATTCGCCATTCCGCCAATCACCGGCAACGGCATCATCGTCCGTCTCGAGGCAACAGCTTGTCCGCGCAGGGTTCGCTCGTCAAGCTCGCCGTGGAACGTGAGCGCCGTTGCGGCCGAGATGCGGACGTGGGCAAACCGACCGATATGTTCACTGCGGCCGGGGAAGACGACGATGCGGTCGTGCCGCGTGCGGCCGACGAGCTGATCGCTGCGCCGCCAGTCGACTTCCTCTCCGCGCGTCTGCTCCGCCTCCTGCGCTTTGATGGCCGCCTTGCTGTAACCCTCGACCAGCACCTCGAACGTCTGGCCGATCAACGGCTGGTTATCGGCCAGGGAAATGTCGGCCTGTAGATTGAGCAGCGCGAGGTTGCGGTCGCGCTTCACCGCTTCGGGCACGTCGTCGATCGCCCGTTTGTCGGCCACGGTGCCGGGGCGGGGGCTGTACTTGAAGACGAAGATGTTCTTGAACCGGCAGCGCTCGACCAGCCGCCGCGTCGCGTCGAACTCCTCGTCCGTCTCGCCGCAGAAGCCGACGATGAAATCGCTGGCCAGCGTGATGCCGGGCACGATGTCGCGGGCCCGGTCGATCAGGTCCACATACTGGGAGACCGTGTTCTGCCGCCGCATCCGCTGCAGCACCGCGTCGCTGCCGCTCTGGGCGGGGATGTGCAGGTACTCGCAGACCTTGGGCAGGTCGCGCATGGCGAACAGAATGTCGTCCGTGAAGTCGCCCGGATAGCTGGTGACGAACCGGATGCGCTCGATGCCGTCGACACCGTTGAGCCGTTCGAGGAGTTCGGCGAAGGGCACCGCCCGGCCGTCCTCCTGGCTGACGTAGCTGTTGACCGTCTGGCCGACCAGCGTGATCTCTTTCGCCCCCCGACCGGCGAGCATCTTTGCTTCGTCCACGATCTGCCCCGGCGGGCGGCTGCGCTCGGCCCCGCGGGTGAACGGCACGACGCAGAAGGTGCAGAACTTGTCGCAGCCGCGCTGTACGCGGATATAGGACTGGAGGACACTTTCACCCGGGGCAGGCTCGCGGGAGAGGTCCAGGGCCTCGACCGAGTCGTATTCCAACGCTCGCTCGACCGGCGTGCTCTTTCGCGATAGAGACTGGGCCAGGGCCACCGCCCGCTGCCGCGTCTGCTGGACGCTTTCGATCAGGGCCGGCACCTTGTTGAGTTCGCCCGGCCCGCAGACCAGATCGACGTGCGGCATTTTCGAGAAGATCCCGTCCGGGTCGCGCTCGGCCATGCAGCC
>CAZYLK010000127.1:10606-18024 GCA_964648365.1 uncultured Phycisphaeraceae bacterium | reverse complement strand
GCGGCGGGATCATCGACGAGAAGGCGCTGGGCGACGCGCTGCGGGCCGGCACCATCGCCGGCGCGGCGCTCGATGTGTATGAAACGGAGCCGGCCGCGACCGATCACGAGTTCCCGGCCGCGCCCATCGCGCCGAAGCTCTACTGCACGCATCACGTCGGTGCGTCTACCGAGCAGGCGCAGCTCGCCGTCTCCGAGGAAGTGGTCCGCATCGTGTCGGCTGTGAAAGACCGCGGTGAATTTCTTAACTGCGTCAACCCGGGTGCGACGGGTGAAAATGGCCGCCGGAAAGACAACCGGCAGGCGGTCTGACATCAGACCGAAGCCGGCGTGCGTACGCAGATAGTGCATTCTCCTCTGGACCGCCCGCCGCGGCAGCGGCTCCCCCCGCTGCCGTGGTGGGCTTGTTTCTATGCCAGACAACGGTTGGGGTCAGTGATTGCTCCAGCGGGTACACCTGCCCGCGATGCGCAGCCGGATGATCCACACGCCCAGCGCCACTACGTTACCGATGAAGAGGGCAGCGGGGAACGTAGCCAACCCGATCCAGTCGTCGAGAGGATGCAGAAGCAGGCCCGCAAGCCAGGAGCGCGTCAGAACCGCATCGCTGACGACTGCCACGTTGTAGGCTAGCACTGGCCAGAGGCACGGCGTTTCGAACGCCAGTATGGCCGCGCTCAGCGACGCGTGAACCCACATCAGCCCGCTCACGAACGCGGCCAGGCGTTTGAGGCACCACCCAAGGATGGGAAACATGAACATGACGAACACGGCGACGCCCCAATCCACCTGGCCTGGTGGATTGCGCGCGATGTCCAGCGCCGCAACGGACGCGCCGGCCGAGAGGCTCATCGCGATGTAGTGTCGTCGGGCAAAGGCGCGTGCGACCGGTTCTCGATCAAGGTGTCGTGTGCGCCGGTAGAACTCAATTGGATGGAACAGTACTTCTTCCGTTGTCGCAAGGAAACTCGACCAGCAGGGCTTCCGTTCCCAATCGGACGGAAATCGCCCCGAGTTGAGCCGGGACGCGATCGCGTCGTTCCCACACTCGGGGCACCGACCGCCCGTTGGCACAAATGGCAGGGCGTAGCCGCACGTTATGCACGTGGGGATGCGTTCAGCGACCCATCCGGGACCGGGGTCCGCGCGCAGCGAACTGATCACTCTCGGTATCCACAGGAGAAACGCGACGGCCATAACGAGCGGAATCACGTCGTTGGAAGATGTGCTGTAGACGATCTTCAACCAAAGGTTGATCAGCCAGGCATCGCCGATTCCGAAATTGACGACCGCCCACAGAGCTGCGACGGTGGTGATGATCGCGAGCGTACTGGCCCGGATTCTCATGCTGATGATAGCCACGGTGGAGCCCGATTCCAAAACCCCGTACGTACGCCCCTTTCGGCAATGATTGTAGAGCGCCGTTGCGCCCCTTCACGTGGTTACCCGCTCCGCCACGCCAGTCCGGAACTTCTCGTAACGCACGTCCACCCAGACCTGACCGTGCTCCTCGCTGATCCGCACCTCCAGCGGATCCATGTCGCGCGGCGACGGGCCGTACAGGCGCGAGCCATCGAGCGCGAAGGCGCTCGTGTGGCAGGGGCAGGCGAACTGGCGTCTTTCGGGCGCGTAGTTGATGCCGCAGCCCAGATGCGGGCAGGTCGCCTGCCATGCCCGAACGCCGGGAGCGTCCCCGGTCGTCGAAGCGTTGCCTCCCGCTGCGTCGTGCTCGCCGCCGGGATCTTCCCGCAGGATCCAGACCTCGCCCGTGCGTGTTGCGGGGTGTCGGATGAAGGAATCGCTCCGCTCGGCGACGACGGGCAACCGGACGGGTCGGCCGGGCGGAAGGGCGTCGAGCGGCGTGACGCGGATGAACGGGGCTGCTGACCCGCGCGAGCGCCGGCGGAGCGGATCGGTCAGCAACGCGATGACCGGCACGGCCACGACCAGGCCGACCGCCGCGTGAAGCAACGTCGCCATGCGATCCATGAACGTCCGCCGGGGCATGTGGGCATGAAAAACCCCCGAACGATCGAAGTCAATCGTCCGGGGGCGGATCGGGCTTACTTTCCGTCCGGGTGGACGGCTCGATTCTACTTGATGACCAGTTCCCACGGCGTCATCAGCAGCACGCCCTCCCGGTTGAGGATGTCGAGCCGCTTGAGCGTGGCCATGACCGCATCGGCCCGGGCCGGATCCAGCGAGTGGATCAGCGGCAGCACCGCATCGAGCAGCGGCGAGCCGCGGCCGAAGAGGGCGGGCTTCATGTCCAGCCGCGTGTATTCGTCGTCCTCGCCGGCGCCGCCAAACATGAGTTGGAAGATGTTCGGCGGTTCCGGGATGACGCGCACGTCGTACTCGCCCAGCCCGGCCTTGTTGGCGGCGAACTTCACCGAGTCGTCCAGGCCGCCGATCTTGTCCACCAGGCCCAGTTCGAGCGCCTGCTTGCCCGTATACACGCGCCCGCCGGCGAGCTTGTCGATCTCCTTGGTGAGCTTCTGCCCGCGCGCCTTGACGACGTGTCCCTTGAACACGTCGTAGATGTCATTCATGTAGGTCATCAGCTTCTCTCGCTCGGAATCGGAGAACGGCGCCGCCGAACTCATCATCATGGCGTTTTCGCCCCGCGAGTGGGCCGACCAGTTGATGCCCAGCTTGTTCCAGCCGCCGGTCGTGACCAGCTTGCCGCCCACCACGCCGATCGAGCCGGTGATGGTGGTTTCATCCGCAAAGATCGTCCCCGCGGCGCAGGTGACGTAGTAGCCGCCGCTGCCGGCGACGTTGCCCATCGAGACGATCAGCGGCTTTTTGTCCGCCACGCGGCGCGACGCATCGAGGATGATCTCGCTGGCCAGCGCGGAGCCGCCGGGCGAATCCACGCGCATCACCACGGCCTTGACCGTGTTGTCCGCGGCCGCCTCGTCGAGGGCCTTGCGGATGGTCGTGCTGTACGCGCCTTCGGTCGAACCGAACGGGCTGGGCTCGGCGGAGCCGGTCATGATGGCGCCTTCAACGTAAACCACCGCCACGCTGGGCTTGCTCGATCCCTTCTTGGACGGGTTGAGCATGTCCATGATCATCGAGAACATGCCGAACGGGTCGGACGGCATGTCCATCTCGTTGTCTTCGCCGTAGTTCGTGTCGATCGTGACGGAATTGCCGTAGCGGCTCTTGAGTTCGGCCACGAAATCCTGCCGGTGCTCGACGGCGTCGATCAGTCCGGCCTTTTTCGCATCTTCCGCCGAGTACGGGCCGTCATCGATCAGCTTGCGGACCTTGTCCGGCGTGACGTCGCGGCTCTCCGCGATCATGTTGACCAGCGAGTCGTACAGCCCGTCGAGCAGCCAGTTCGTCATCTCTTCGGATTCGGGCGAGGGGCCGGTGCGCGTCAGCGTTTCCGCGGCGGTCTTGTAGTCGCCGCAATGCACGAAGTCGGCCTGCACGGCCATCTTGTCGAGCATCCCCTTCAGGTAGGGCGATTCGCCTGACAGGCCCATGAGCCACACGTCGCCGGTCGGTGTGACCGAGACGCGCGACGCGGCCGTGGCCAGAGCATACGTTCCGGTCATGAGCATGTCCGCGTGAACGAAGACCGGCTTGTCCACCGCCTTGAACTGCTTGATGGCGGCGCGAAGCTCCTGAATCTGACCGAATCCCAGTTGCGCGTTTTCAACGTCGAGCACGATGGCCTTGACGTTCGAGTCTTCCCGCGCGGCTTCGAACCGGGCCAGGAGCGACTTCAGAGACGCCGGAGGCTCCGCCCCGAAGAGCGGCGGCACGTTTTGCGGCGTCTCCATCATGGGGCCGGAGAGGTCAAAATGGGCGACGACCTTGCCGCCCGCGTTGAGGTTGTTGAGGCTGAACTGGCCCAGCGTCGAGCCCGCCCATACCAGCGGCGTCGTCACAGCGACCGTCATCGCGAGTGTTCTGATTCTCATTGCATTCTCCACGAGGCAGCAGACCGTTGAGCGGCGACGGCGTGACCGAACGAGCCGGTCACGCGCGAACCGACGTCGCCTGACTTCAGACTAGCACGAACCGGACGGTGCGGCGCATACATTCCCGAGCCGATTTTCGAACGCAGCCCGAGACGACCGGACCTCCACGCCCCGTGATTCGTGCCGGCGCCTCTTATATTAACGGCGGCGGGCGACGTCGGCACGAACTTCGGTCGTTGTCACACAAGAGCTTACATCGACGGAAAGGGTCGGCGGGTCAGGGCGCCTCCGGCTGGTCGGGCCCGGCTTGGGCGTCCGCCGCGACAAGCCGGACGTCCGCCGTCCCCGTCTGAACCGCGACCAGCAGCGGGACGCTGAGCGAGAGGGTGTAAACGCCGTCCGCCGGCAGGTCGAAGGTGCGGCGGGAGAAGGAACTGCCGTCGAAGTAAAGCAGCGTGGACTGGAGGATCCGCGATCCGTCGGGCGCGATGACCGTGACCGCGACGGCTTCCGGCCCGGTCGTCGCGACGCTCTCGATGGCGAGGCGTTGGGACGCCTCTCCGGAGAATACGAACACGGCGGCCGCGCCCGGATGGGCGAACTCGGCAGTGACCGTCTCGCCGAGCACGATCTCGGCAGGCGGCTCCAGTGCGGTCCGACGTACGACGAGTTCATACTCGCCGAATTCTCCATCGACGGCCGCAAGGACGACGCGGTGCAGGCCCGGCGATTCGATCAGGTAGCTCTCCGCGCCCGTGCCCGGCTCCGGTTGGTTGGCGTCGATCGGCGTCAGCCGCGCGCCGACAGGATCGTACACGCTGAATGTCGCGTTCGGCCGGCCGTTGTCGCAGCACGAACGCTCGACCGTCACGCGATCGCCGACGGCGGCCTGGAAGAGCACGACCTCCGCCCGGCGCATGATGTCGAACGTGCCGCGGACGGGCTGGCCGAACTCGAAGCGAGGTTCGTCGATCGAACCGGTGAAAGCGTAAGGCACGCTGCCGCCTTCGCCGAGCGACATAACGTGCAGCGAACGCGAGCCGTCGCCCGGAAGGTTGGACGCGTGAAAGCCCCCGCGGCGCAATATGTGCGGCGGCGCGGCGGACGTGCTCAGGGCGATCGCGGCTGCGCCGTCGGCGACGAACGCGACGTCCAGTCCGTCGCGCTCCAGAGCGTCAAACGACCATACGTGGACGGGGGAGAGCGGGTCGAGTGCGCCGGCCACGGGTTGGCCGTTGACGTAGGCCGCGCGCGTCAGTTGCCGGTCGAGCGCCAGCGTGATGGGTATCGACGTGCCCGCCAGCAGCGCCGACTGCGCGATCGGCTCGCTGACGCGGTCGTTGGCGTCATCGACAGCCACAAAGATGCACGTATCCGCGGACTGCGGCGAAAGCGGCGAAAGCTGAATCGCGGCGTTTCCATTCGAGACGATGCCGTACGACCGCGTGCCTTCGTCGGTGCAGACGCCTGCGACCCAGACTGACGCTTCCGTGCTGCTCTCGGCGTTTCGGGAGTAAGCGGCGCGCTGCGCGACCAGTTCGCGCTCGACCTGTCGGCGGGTGACGATGAGGGCGTCGTAGGCGGCCATAGGCTCGGCCGTCGCGCCGAACGCGGCCACGGCCTGCACAAAGGCGTCGGCGCTGACGTTGAAGGCTGCGAGTCCGGCATCGTCGAGATCCTGCGGGCGGTCAAAGCTGGGGCGCAGCGCCGCCGCCGCGGAGGCCAGCCGCGCGTAGCGCGCCGCATAACCGTTGACGTTCTCCTGCAACTGGGCCATTGCCTCGTCGAGGTCGCCGCGATCGGGCGCGCCGGCTCCACAAGCCGCGACGTCGCCGCAGGCCAGGAAGGCCGCTTCGATTGAGGTGTGCAGATCGCTCAGCCCGGCCATCGCGCGGTAGGCGCCATCCGCCGCGGACGTCATGGCGTCGACGACCCCGAACGTGTCGGATACCGATCGCAGGATGGTCCTCGCCTCGGCGGCCGAGTCCGGCGAGAGCGACATTGCGTCGCGAATGGTCGCGAGCGGAACGTCCGCACCCGGCGCCGCCGGCCGCTGGAGATGCCCCAGGACATCCACGGCGTCCATCCAGGCGCGCAAGCAACCGGCTTCCGCCTCGGCCGTTTCACCCGGGCACGGCGCGATGACCGACACCCGCGGCCGGGTCAATACGTGCCAGCCGCTACCCTCCACGCCGCCGAGGCTCGTGCGGTATCCACCAACCGCCGCCTCCAGGAGCGCCCGGTCGGCGTACGCACCGGTGACGGGATCCAGCGTCAGGAGCATCAGCGCGCCCGACGCCCGCGCGTGGGCGTCGTCCACGGCCAGACGAGCGGGCACGGGGAAGTCGATGCCGGCCGGCTGTATGGTCAGCAGCCGGACGGATGAAGCCGCCAATGCATCAGGCAGCGGCCAGGGGACGCGATCGGGCGGAATGGCGATGATCGCGATTCGCCCGTCGTAGACCTTGGCGCCGACCCGCGCTCCGGCCGCTGGGATCGCAAGCGAGACGCCTTCCGGGCCGGTGATGTTGACCTCGCGCTCCAGGCTGACGGGCTGGAGCGCAGCGTCCGGAACAAACGGGATGTAAATCGGCTGCTCAAGTTGCGTGGTCTGCTCAGTGCCGACCTCCACGCGGGAGAGGAACTGTCCATAGCGCCCGTCGCCTGCGACCAGGTGGCTGCCATCCACCGCCAGCGGCTGGCTCCCGGCGGGGACGTTGACAAGATCAAACGTGCCGTCGATGCGCGACACGGCCGAGGCGTCGCCGAGGATAATCAGCACGCCGCCGATCGGGAGCGTGTCCTCAGACGTGGCCGACATCACGACGCCCGAGATTCGCGCCGCGCCGCTGCCGGGGCGGTCCACGATCCGCTGGGCCGGGTCGTCAGGGCCTGGATCCGGTGTCATATCCACGCAGCTAACCCCGCTGAGCGTCAGCGCGACAACCGCGAATCCCGTGAATCGTCCGATCGCGTATCGAGTCGTCATTCGTCGTCCCTCCAGGCACCCCATTCCATGCGGCCGTATCATCAAGATATCGGCCTGATGCCCGGCGGATCATTGGCGAATGCCTTCGGGCGGGCGACAATGCCGTTCGGGACAGCCTGCGTAGAGCGCTTCCAGCGAGCCGCGTGGCTTCAGCCCGCGCGGAACTTCGCTCGGAAACGCGACTCCGGCGAGGGGCTGGCCCCGACGGACACCGGCAACTCTCTGAGGGGAGTCCGCGCGGGATGAAGCCCGCGGTTCGCGCAGGAGCGCCGGCCGGGTCATAGGTGACGCTCAGGATGCCGTATCGGTGAAGTCGACACACCTGGATTCGACCAGCCCCTGGCTGAACAACGTCCGCGCCGGGCTGCTGCTCGTGGCGGCGACGCTGGTGGCGTACGTCGGTGTGCTCAACAACGACTTCGTCAACTGGGACGATTACGAAGTCGTCGTCGACAACCCGCACTATCGCGGTTTCGACGCCGCCAGCCTGCG
>CAZYLK010000127.1:0-10506 GCA_964648365.1 uncultured Phycisphaeraceae bacterium | reverse complement strand
GTTCATCCGCTGCGGGTGGAATCCGTGGCGTGGGCGACGGAGCGGCGCGACGTGCTCAGCGGCGCGTGGCTGATGGCGGCGCTGTGGCTCTACTTGAAGCAAGCCAATGCTGCGCGCGGGCCGCGGCGGATCATGCTCCTGGCGGCGTCGCTGTCGTGCTACGTGCTGTCCTTGCTGTCCAAGGCAGCGGGCGTGCCGCTTCCTGCCGTTCTCATTGCGATTGACCTCTATCCGCTACGGCGCATCTCCATCGGCGACCGCCGCGAGTTGCTTCGCGCATTGGCGGAAAAAGCCCTGTTTGCCGTGCCAGCGGGCGTCTTTGCCCTCACGGCCATCTGGGCGCAAAGCGACGCCGGAGCGATGCGGTCGATGGCGGAGCATGGGCTGGGCGACCGCGTGGCGCAGGGCTTCTTCGGGCTTGCGTTCTACCTGGGTAAGACCGTGTGGCCGTCGGGCCTGCTGCCGCTGTACGAGTGGCCGGACGACGCCTCGCCGATGGACGCCCGGGTATTGATCAGCGTGGCGGTGATCCTCGTGCTCGCAGGCGCTGCATGGGTGTGGCGCCGGCGCCGGCCGGCGGTGGCGACGGCGCTTTTCTGTTACGTCGCGCTGGTGTCGCCGGTGCTGGGCGTGGCGCAGAGCGGCCCGCAGGTCGCGGCGGATCGCTATACGTATCTGCCGATGATGCCGTGGGCGGTGGCGGCGGGGGGGGGCATGGCCTGGTTCCTCGCCACGGCATCGGCCGCGGGACGGAGGCGAGCGGGCCTTGGCGTCGTCGCAGTGACCGTCGTTTTTGTCGTCCTGACGCGGGCGCAGGTTTCAGTCTGGGCGACGCCGGAATCGCTCTGGACCCACATGGTGGAACACAACCCGCAGCATCCGAAGGGATGGTCGGGGCTGGCCGGAGCATTGCGGCGGCGCGCGGCCGTGTCGGGCGACGCGGCGCTGATCCGACAGGCCGCGGAGTATTACGACCGGGCCATGGCGCTTCGGCCCGACATGCTCTCACCCCACGTCGGGGCCGGGCATTGCGCCGCGGATCTGGGCGATTTCGACGCGGCCGTGCGGCACTATCACGACGCGCTCGCCCTGAAACCGACGGACGAGGATGCGCTGCGCGGGCTTGCGCATGTCCTGGGCGTCGCCGGGCGGTTCAATGAGGCGGACGAGGCGTATGCCCGCGTCTTTGAGGTGCTCCCAGACGCCATCGACGCCCATTATGCCTATGCGAATCTGCTCAACCGGCAGCAGCGCTACGCCGAAGCCGCGACCCAGTTCGAGATCGTCATCTCGCGTGGTGGACCCGACGCCCGCGCCATGGCCGCCGACGCGTGTTACGGATTGAGTCTCGCGCTGGAGCAGAGCGGCGACGAAGCCGCCGCTATCGCGGCGCTGCGGCGCGGATTGGCACTCGACGAGCGTCACGTGCTGCTGACGGCCAGGCTGGCGTGGATGCTGGCGGCGCCGACAGACCCGCAATGGCTGGATCCAGCCGAAGCGCTGCGATTGGCGCAGCGGGCGGTCGCGCTCTGCGAAGGCACAAGCGTGGTTGCGGATGAAGCGCTCGCGGCCGCCCAGGCGGCCGGCGGTGATTTCGACGCGGCGGTCGCGACGCTGGATGCCCGCCTCCAAACCGCCGGACAGGAAGAGCCGGGATGGGTCGCACGCCTGCGGGCGCAGCGAGACGCGTACCGAAACGGACGGACGGGGCCACCGTAAGGGACGGGACAGGCAGGCCGCCGCCTTCCGCGGACGCCGATCACACTGAAACCGCCGGCCGCGCTCTGCACGACCGGCGGCGATTGGCTTACTCGGCATGCGACGGCCGGACCCATCCTGCGGGGAGCACTGGGCCTGCCCGACGTTCGTCAGGAGCATTCATCCACAAGGTCACACACCGTAACCTCATGGCCGCCCTCGTCGAGGTTCTTCCATTTCGTCTTGGCCTTACCCTTGTTGTTGGTCTGGCCCTGCTGCGGCGTACCGCCATCGACGCGGAAGGTCACGCGGATGTTCGGATCGGCCTTCTTCAGCTTGCCAACGACTTTGGTTCCGCCGCCCTTGCACTTGGCGATGAGTTTTGACTTCTCACCGCAACCGCCGCCGGCCAGCGACTTGAGTCCATACATGTTCAGCCCGTTGCTTCCGCTGGCCAGCACGCTGCCGTCCGTGGAACTGACGCGAAACCACCGCCCATCGGTGCAGGCGAGCGTGAGTTCTCCGGGGGCGCTGGCGGTCACACCGCTGCCGTTGAAGCTGCACGATTCCGCCGCATTGGCGATGCGGCGCAGTTCAGCTCCGGAATCAGGGTCGACGGCGATGAGAACCGCTTGGAGAAGCCAGAGCACCTCGCCATCCCACGCCATCCCTTCGACCGATCCGCCGCCGACGTTGGGCACGGTTCGCAGAAGCGTACCGTCGCGCGCGTCGTGGACCTGGAGGTCGGCGCCCTGCGTCAGGTAAATCTCATCGTTGGGCAGCAACTCCATGCCCTGCAGATTCGGGGCGCCGGTCCCCCAGCGGAACAACTCGTTTCCGTCAAGATCGTAAGCGATGACCTCCTGCGTGCTGAAGTGGCCGGCCCACACCGTGCGCCCGTCCGTGGCGACGCCGTTCGGATTGCTTCCACCGGCAGAAAACGAGCGGACGTCGTTGAGATCTCCATCCAGGACGTGGACGGCCTGGTCTGACCACGTGACGGCCACGTAGGACTCGTCGCCCGCATGGGCGTCGCTGAGTCCGATTGCGAGCGCGACACAGGTCGCTGCGGCAACTCGATTCAACATGAGATGTTCCTCCTCAAGTGGGCGTCGGCGCGATGACAAGTCCGCCCTGTCACCGTCGAACGGCGCAGTGTGAAAACATGCTGGACGTGTTTCGGTCGGACCGAAGGTGTACCAGGCAGTCTACCGCGATGCGTTCGAGGGGTCAATCGTTTCGCGGAGAATCCGACAATGAAAGAATGAGGAGAATGAAACGCTGACAAGCGATGAGCGCGCCGCGGGGCGGGACGCTATCGACTGCTTTCAGACGGAACGTACGAGAAGTCGACGACGAACGGATCGTCGCCAGCGTCGTCGATCTCCAGGCGGACGATCAGCAGGCTGTTGCAGATGAAATCTTCGCCGATGGTGAACTCGACCGGCGGGGCGAGTCCCTCGGTCGCCTCGCCTGCGTCGTCCTCGTCGGCCGCGGCAGCGGAAAAGCCGACGCCGTTCAGCAGCGCGTCTTCATCGGCGTTCGCGTCCGGCAGATTCCGCTCGATGGCCGCCAGCAGACCCGCGCTACCGACGGCAAATCGGCGTCCGCAGTCGATGGTCAGGATTCGGCTCTGGGCATTGCCCGCCAGCGTGCCGATGGTTGGATCCGCTGAGAACTGGACGAAGTCCGGCTCAGTGGTCTGATCGGCGGGGTCGTAGGTTCCTGCCGTCAGCAGCGCTCGATAGGGCGTGTTGTTGATGAACAGAACCCGCACCGAGCCGCGTGTGCCCGCCGTGTCACCGCCGAGCGATGCGGCGACGGCCGGATCGAACACCGCGCAACCCGTCGCCGACAGGACGACGGCCGCCAGTGCCGCCGTGAACCCCAGCATCATGACGCCGACATGCCGCTTCATGTTCAAGTGATCGGCTCCGCAGCCACGAGCGGTTGAGTCCGTGTGGCACGGGCTTCCAGCCCGTGATTCTACCGGCCGGAAGCCGGTCACACCGGCTGGATTCTGGTCACACCGGCTGGAAGCCGGTGCGACACGGCGCCGCAGTGCAGTCCCTGTGCCATCGGCGCCACACGGCACGACAGCCATCTCCAACGCGAGCCTACCCGCGATACTCGCAGCGGGCGTTGCACGTTTCCGCCACGTTAACCTGCGCCAGCGCGGGCAGCAGCGGTTTGACCCGCCGCCAGATCCAGATGGCCACGTTCTCCGACGTCGGATTCTCCAGCCCGTCGATCTCGTTGAGATAAACGTGATCGAGCATCGTCAGCGTCGGCTCGAAGGCGCGCTTGATCTCCGCGAAATCCAGCAGCCAGCCGACTTCCGCGTCGACGTCGCCTTCACAGACGAGTTCGACGTGGAAGCTGTGTCCATGCAGCCGGGCGCATTTGTGGCCGACGGGGACGCACGGGAGGCGGTGCGCCGCCTCGAAGGTGAACGTGCGCACCAGCCGCACAAACCGCGACGGCGCTTCGGCCGCTGAGCGCTCGCAAGAAAGATCCGACGCGTGCTGGATCATCCCGAAATCAGCCCTTGATCTCCAGCAGTTCCACGTCGAACACCAGGGGCGAATTCGGCGGAATGACGGGCGGGTAGCCGCGCTCCCCGTAGCCCAGGTCCGGCGGGACGATCAGCTTGCGCTTGCCGCCGACCTTCATACTGCCCACACCCTCCGTCCAGCCCTTGATGACGCGATTCAGGGGGAACTCGGCGGGACGGCCGTTGTCGACCGAGCTGTCAAATTTCGTTCCGTCGAGGAGCCAGCCGGTGTAGTGGACGGAGACCGTGGCGGTTGCGCCGGGCGACTCGCCTTCGCCCTCCTTGAGGTCCATGTACATCAGGCCGGACTCGGTTTTGGTGAACTTCTTGTCCAGTTCGGCCTCGATCTTCTTCGCGTGTGCTTCAAGCTGCTTCATCATTTCCGCCTTGGCTTCTTCGGCCGCGACGCGCTTCGCCTCGGCTGCCTTGGTGACCGCCTCCTTGAGGGCCGCCTCGTCCACCTTCGAAGCCACGCGGACGGACTCGATCAGCACGGTCTCAACCGGCGCGACCGGCCCCATGCGCAGCTTCGGGTGGTTCTCGACCGGGGTGTAGCGAATCTTGTCCACCACGTCCATTCCGTCGATGACCTTGCCGAAGACGGTGTAGCCAAAGCCGTCGCGACCGGGGTAATCGAGCGATTCGTTGTCAACGACGTTGATGAAGAACTGCGACGTCGCCGAGTTGGGATTCGATGTACGGGCCATCGAAATAGTGCCGCGCACGTTCTTGAGCCCGTTGTCCGACTCGATGGCGATCGGCTCGTGCAGCCCCTCGGTCTTCTGATCCATGTCGGGCGTGAAGCCGCCACCCTGGATCATGAACTCCGCCATGACGCGGTGGAAGATGGTGCCGTCGTAATACTTGTCATTGGTGTAGCGGAGGAAATTGAGCACGGTGCCGGGCGCCTTGCGGCCATCCAGCTCGACGACGATCTCGCCCATCGATGTGGACAGCTTGACGCGCGGCGACAGTCCGTCGCCCTCGGTCGGCGCGGGCGCCTCGGCGGGCTGCGCCGGCTCCGCCGGCTTCGGATCGCCCGTGGCCGGCTTGTCGCCCTCCTGGGCCAGGCAGGCGGTCGCGCCGGCGAGCAAAAGCGATGTCATCCAGATCTTCAGATTCATCGGGGACTCCTGGTCCAAAGAGCGCCCTGGGCCGATTCACGCGCATGGCGCGGTGAAAGGGACAAAAGGGAGCCGCTGGGGTGCAACTGAATGTCGGCCGGGCGGCGGCGGACGAAGCCGACGCCTCCGACTCCAAACCGGGCAGGATACACATCCCCGAAGCGCGCGACAAGTATGGCGGCGGCCTAAGACTCGAGCGCGTCGATCTTCGCCGCCAGAATGAAATCGCTCTCCGTCAGCCCGTCGATCTTATGCGTCCATATCTCGATGCCGACGCGGCCCCACCCCAGGGAAAGGTCGGGGTGGTGGGCCTGCGACTCCGCCACGCTGCCCACGCGGTTGACGAACGCGAGTGCGGTGACGAAGTCGGGAAACTTGTACGTCTTGGACAGGTGATGATGATCGACGACCTGCCAGTCGCGAAGCTGTTCCAGGAGCGGTGCGACCTGCGCGTCCGTCAGCGGCGGCACGCCGCCACGACACGGGACGCAGGCCCTCTCCGCCAGGCTGCATGGGGTACTCTCGCTCATTCGCCTTCTCCTGCCCGCTTGTGCTGACCCACGGCCAGGTGGCCGTCGAAACCGCGTTCGGGATGGTAGGGGCGCCCGGGGCCAAAGTCGACGACGGACCGATGGCGCTGGCGTGCGCGGCGCGCTGCCGCGTAACGGGTGCCGGTGTGGCGCTGCCGGCGCCGCTGGCCATCTGGACCACGCCTGCGACAATCCCCCGCGTGTCGGACCAACGACCGGAAGCCGCCTCGACCCGCGCCGACGGCGCGACCCCCGTCCGCAGCCACACTGCCGACCCGTCGGTGGAGTGCCCGGGCTGCGGTTACAGTCTGCGCGGGTTGACGACGGCGCGGTGCCCGGAGTGCGGCGAGCCGTTCGATCCTCGCTTCTTGACCGTCTACCAGCGGGAAGCTGACCGCGGCGCCGTGCTCGGTCATCGCGTCGGCGTCGTTGCCGTGAGTTCGTTCATCGCGATCGGCACCGCGCTGGCGGCAGCCTCGTTGCTGCGAGACGTGGACCGGTTCAGTGCGGCGACCATCGTGTCGCTCTTGGCTGTCGGCGGCGCGGCTGCGGGACTGAGTGTGCTGGCGATCACCGCCTTCGCGTCGGGCAAGGTCTGGCCGGTCCGCAATGACGAGCTGCGCCGGCGCCTCTTTCAGGCGGCGGCGCTGACGGTCGTGCTCGGCGCGTCCGCCGCGCTGCTGGGACGCTACGACCTGCCGCTCTCTGAGCGCGGCCCCGTGATCGACACGTTGCTCAGTGCGATCCTGTTTTCTCTGCCCGGGCTTGCCCTGGTGCTGCTGACGTTCATCTCTTTTTACGACCGCGGCGCGGTGGAAGATCGTGCTCGTCGCTGGCTGGCGGAAGCGCCGCATGGCGCGGTTGCAGCGCCGTTTGACGTCGCGGCGTTTGGACGCTGGAAGTACGGCCAGTTGACGACGGAGTGGGTCGACACCCCGCGGCCGTCTCATCCAGAGATTGATCGGTTGATTGCGGCGACCTGGGATGAGCGCGTCGCTGAGGCCACCGGGTCCGGCCGGCTGCTCTACAACGGGCAGATGGGCAGACTCATTGCCGCCCGGGCCGACCGCGAGCGGCTGCACCTTGTCATCGGCCCGACGTGCTATCGCGATTTCGTCGGGACCAACCTGTTCAATGCCGACGCCGTGCGGGCGGTGGGGGAGTCCTACCTGGCCAATCCCGCGGGGATCAGCAGCACCGCTATCACGTCCGACGGCTACGTGCTCTACGGCCGCAGGAACGACAAAGTCGCCTACCACCCTGGATACCTGCACACGTTCGGCGGAGCGCTGGAGGAGCCGGACCGGCAGGAGGGCGGTGGCTACGATCCGTTTCTGGCCGCGATACGAGAGCTGTGCGAGGAACTGATCATTGAGCCGGAGGAGGTCGCCAACATCGTCTGTCTCGGCATCGTTCGGGACACGTCGCTGCGTCAGCCGGAAATTATCTTCGACGCTACCTTGAACCTGACGCGCGTTGACGTGCTTGCCCGATTCGATCCGGCGGGGCAGCACCAGGAGCACTCGGCCATGGAATGGCTGTTCGACACGCCCGACGAAGTTCTCCCTTTCCTGGAGCGGGGGGGGCTGATCGCACCGATTCTCGAGGGGGCCCTGCTGCTCCACGGCAGGGCGAACTGGGGCGAGGACTGGTACGAGCAGGCATGCATGGTCAGATACGGGGGGCTACCGGCCGACGGCCAGTCGCCTGTGGAGACAGGTGCGACGCGGGCGGTGCCGGGCGGAGCGACGCCGTCCCGCCGGTGAAGCCGCCGGCTCCAAAGCCCGTCCGACAAACGGGCCGTGCTCCTGGCGGGGGCGGATTCAGTTCAAGTCATGATTGCCGTTGGCCGGCGCCCGCGTGTCGATGAACCGGATGACGAAGGTGATCAGGTCGGTCGAGTCGTCACCCCCTGCTGAGTCGGCATCGGCCGCGGCAGCCGCCCCACGCGAGGCAGATTCCCGCAGCCTTGCCTGCCTGGCGCGGGCGAGCGAGCCTGGCTCTTCGAGGGACGACGCCGCATCCTCTTCCCGATCGGCGCCGGCCTCGGCGGTTTCCGCGGCCGGCACGGGGTCGGTCAGGACGTTGATGAGGGCTGCGACGCCTTCTTCCGGAGTTGGCGCCGCCGGCCGCTTGGCCGCGGAGGCGTCCCTGGCAGCCCGATTTTCGTCCTGGACAACCTCACCGAGCCATTGCCGCGCCTGCGTCAGGTCAGACGTCTGGAGGCTCCCGAACGTGAGCCGGACCGTATCCGGTGCGCCGGCGCCATCTCCGGCCGCGCGATCGCTCAGCAGTTCTCGCAGCTTGGAACGCGGGACGTGGACGAGCAGTTGCGGCGCGTCGGCGTCGTCGTAATTCACGCCCGTGCGGCCGGGGATGTAAAAGCCGGATGGCGGAACCGCCTGAGTCTTCGTCGCGCCGACCGCCTGGTGTCGCGCAGCCGAAAGGTCCGCGCGACCGTCGGCGCTCACCGCGGAGAGCATGCGCTCGTAGGCGAGCCTGCGCTGCGCCGGATCGGCGAACGCCAGTTCGAGCACGTTCGGCTCGTTGGCGAATCGGTGTGACGCGAGTTCGTCCGGCCCCGCGCCGGCCCGGAGCTTCTGGTCGACGGTAACGACGCCCTCATAGGCGGGCGGCGCGGCCTGCTTCTCAACGGTGTTCGAGGCGAGTTCGCCCCCGCCGCGAGTGGGTGACATCTGCTCGACGACCCGCAGGCCCACGGTGACCGAGAGAAACACGATGGCCGCGGCGGCCAGCAACGAAGCAAAGACGCGGATTGCTCGAGCGCCGGATCGCGCCTCGAGCGGCCTGCCCAACAGATCCTCTCGTTCCACCGCGCGCATCACGTCTTCGACGATGGACGGCGGGGCGTCGTGACGGGGAAGTTCCGACACCGCGCCGGAAATCCGACGAAGTTGGGTCAGCCGCTGCCGCGCCGCCTCGCTGGATTTCAGCAGAGCCTCGACCGCCGCGTGTTCGCGCCGATCCAGCTCGCCGTCGAGGTAAGCCGACAGCCGCTCGCCAAGTTTGTCTGATTCAGCCTTCCCCATGACTTGCCTCACTGAGCGTCTCGCCTCCAAGCAGCGTGCGACGCAACTCCTCCCTGGCCCGGTGCAGTCGGGATTTCACCGTTCCCGGCGGAATCCCGAGGATTGTCGAGATCTGCCGATAGTCCAGACCCTCAACGTCCCGCAGCACGATGACCGCGCGATGGTCGTCGTCGAGGCGATGCAACTCCGCGGCGACCCGGCGGTGCAGCTCGCCTTGCGCGACCCGGGCGGCGGGATCGTCGTCCTCCAGGCCGTGGACGCGATCATGGAGTCGCTGCGCCTGGGTTCCGCTGGCGTCCAGGGCCTGGTCCAGGGCCTGCGTCATGCGGAGCTTCTGGCTCCGGCGGTGCGAGAGGGCGAGGTTGACCGCGATACGATAGAGCCAGGTGTAAAACCCGCTCTTGCCGCGGAACTCGCGCAGCGACGTAAAGGCCTTCAGGAAAGCGTCCTGCGTCAGGTCGCGGGCGTCCTCCATGCTGCCGCAGATCCGCCAGCACGTATTGAAGACGCGATCCTGGTAGCGTTTGACCAGTTCGCCATACAACTCCGTCCGCCCGGCCTGAATCTGACGGATCCACGCGCTATCCGGCGGAGATTGCGATGGACCGCTGCGCCGACCGATGGCACCTTCCCTCACGAGTTTTGACGTTCCAGGCGGCGTCGGGTTCCACCCGCCCCTTTTCCGCCAAGGTCCGGCCGCTCCCTCGAGCGACACGAACCGCCGTGGATTAACGGACCTTGCCGCCGCCTTGACAGCAGCGGGTCGACCCATACTATCGTCGGGACGGGGCACAGGTAAAGCTGGAGCGGACATTTTCCACCAAAGTTTCAGCCGATGGCGGCCGGATCGCGAATCCGGACCGAATGACGGTGCGGTCAGGCGCGGAATCGGCCGTTACAATGGCTGGACTGAAACTCAATCGCCCGGTCGGACGCCGATCGGATCGCCCACTCGTGGAGTATGACAGAATGACGACAGCGGTCGCGGACTTCAAGGTAGCGGATATCGGACTGGCCGACTTCGGCCGCAAGGAAATCGAGTTGGCCGAGCATGAAATGCCGGGCCTGATGCAGGTTCGCCGCGAGTTCGCGTCGCAGAAGCCGCTGGCAGGGGCGCGGATCACCGGCTCGCTGCACATGACGATCCAGACGGCCGTGCTGATCGAGACGCTCACTGCACTGGGCGCGGACGTCCGCTGGGCGAGCTGCAACATCTTCAGCACCCAGGACCACGCCGCGGCCGCCATCGCCGCGGCCGACATCCCGGTGTTCGCCTGGAAGGGCGAGACGCTGGAGGAATACTGGTGGTGTACGATGCAGGCGCTGTGCTTCCCCGAGGGCGGGCCGACGCTGATCGTCGATGACGGCGGCGACGCGACGCTGCTGATCCACATGGGCTATGCAGCCGAGGAGAAGTTCGCCGCCAATGGCACGCTGCCCGATCCGTCGAAGGCCGGCAACGACGAAGAGCGGATCATCCTCGAGCTGATCAAGTCGGAGTTGCAGACCGACCCCAACCGCTGGCACCGCATGGCCGAGCAGATCGTGGG
>CAZYLK010000126.1:6743-18090 GCA_964648365.1 uncultured Phycisphaeraceae bacterium | reverse complement strand
GTCGCTCGCGACGGCTACCTGTACGGCTTCGACGGCGCGATCTTCTGCTGTCTCGATCTGGCTACCGGCGAGCGGCGCTGGAAGGGCGGGCGCTATGGAACGGGGCAGGTTTTGTTGCTGGCGGAGCAGGGTCTGCTGCTGGTGTTGTCCGAGCAGGGAGAGGTGGTACTGCTGGCGGCGTCGCCGGACGAACATAGCGAGATGGGTCGCTTCCAGGCGATTTCGGGAAAGACGTGGAACCACCCGGTGGTGGCCGGGGGGCGCCTGTACGTGCGGAATGCGGAGCAGATCGCGTGTTACCTGCTTTCGCCTGCGGGGTGATCCAGTTGACGTGGGAGGCACGAGCATGAGAGGCATTTCGGGAGGGTGGACCGTCGGGTGCGTACTGCTGTTGTCCGGTTGCTCGGCGGCGCAACAGGAAATCGACCTGTTCTCAGACGAGCCGCGCGTCGGGGAAGGTTTTCTGCGGCTCGCGACGTGGAACCTGCGGCACATCAACGTGGAGGGGGACGCGGATGACTTCCTTCCGGCGGCCACGGAGGAGGGCGACTTCGATCTTCTCATCGACGCCTTCGCCGACGCCATCGTCGACCTCGATCTGCACCTGGTGCTCGTCGTCGAGCATCAGCCGCGCACGGACGAGCCGAACCGCCTGGCGGAGTTGGAGGCGGTCGTCGATGCGCGTCTGCCGGCGGAGTGGCGGTTCGACGAATCGCACATCGAGTATCAAGGCGACGGCGGGCAGTTCGGCAACCTCCAGTTCGGCCTGCTGTGGGACGCGTCGCGGGTGACGATCGACCCCGATGCGGATCAGGTACTCGAGTCGCTCCGGCAGTCGCCCAACCTGCGGGCGCCGTGGCTGATCCCCGTTCGGGCGGGGGGACTGGAGTTCGATCTGATCGCGTTGCATCTAAAGTCCGGAGGGGCGTCGCCGCAGGCGGCGGAAGTTGCGGCCATCGCGGCCTTCATCCGGCAGCATCAGTCGCAGACGCCGCGACGGCACCTGATCATCGCGGGCGACTGGAACATCCGTCCCGATCAGAGCAGCGGGCGGGCGCGTCTCCGCCAGTTCATCGCGCCGCCGGGCGGCGGAGCGCTGATGCGGGTGCTGACCGTCGACGCCATCCGCCCGACGCTCGACGAGTGGGAGCAGATCGACAATCCCGCCGCGCCGCACCTTGCGCCGCTGCTGCCGTTCACCCATTTCAACGCCAACTCGATGGATACCCTGCTCGATCACATCGCCATTTCGCTGACGCTCGGCGAGGTGTTCGACGATCCCGTTCGCGTGACGCTGGCCGGCGGGGGGGAGGATCTGCGGCCAGGGATTCGGATCGTCTATCCGCGCATCGCGGAGGCAGAGTACTCCCGCCTTACCGACCATCTGCCCGTCGTCCTGACGCTGCGCACTACCGATGCGCCGACCGTTGTCACGACGCCGGGCGGAATGCGGATCGTGGCCGTCCTGCCGAACCCGCACGGCGACGACGTGCAGTTCGAGGCGGTCCATCTGCGCAACGGCGGGGCTGCGCCGCAGTCGCTTGTCGGATGGCGGATCCAGGATGCGACCGGGGCGTCGTGGTTGCTGACCGCCGAAGACGGCACGGCCGCGCCGGGGCAGACCGTCATCATCGTCCGGCGCGGGCGGAACATGTTCCTCAACAACGACGGTGACGAGGTTGTGCTGGTGGACGATCAGGGTCGCCGCATCGATACGGGAACTTATGGGGATGCGGAGAGCGGGCAGTTGTTCCGGTTCGATTGACGGTACCGGTGGCCCCTGGCCGTGTTCGGTGATATAGTCTCGCCGCTGTGAGGTTCTTGCCGGCAACCTCTCGCGACTCGCTATCAGGTGCTGCCAGGTCGATCGCCTCGCATGCACTTATGTACTGATGGTCGGTGCCGGCCAGACCCGGCGCATTTACGTCTTGCCCGTTAGAGTCCCTATGCCCGTCAAACCTCTTCACCCCGAACACGCGGTCGAGGAAATCAGCGTCGTCAACGAGAAGGGCAAGGTGGACGCCTCGCTCGATCCCAAGCTCGACGCCGACACGCTGCTGCGCCTGTACAAGGCGATGGTGCTGACGCGCAAGCTCGACGAGCGCATGATCACCATGCAGCGGCAGGGAGAGATGGGCACCTTCGCGCCGGGGCGGGGGCAGGAGGCGACGCAGCTTGGGCAGGTATTTCCGCTCGAGGCTAAGGACTGGTACTCGCCGTCGTATCGCTCGTTCGGGGCTCAGATGTGGCGGGGGTGGACGATCGATCGGCTGATGCTGTTGTGGGACGGGTTCTTTGAGGGCTTCGCCCCCCCCGAGGGCGTCAACGACCTGCCGTTCTCGATCGTGATCGGGGCGCACGTGCCGGTGGCGGTCGGCGTGGCGATGGGGCTGAAGTACCGCGGCACGGACGCGGTGATGGTCACCAACTATGGCGACGGCGCCAGCAGCGAAGGCGACGTCAGCGAGGCGATGAACTTCGCCTGCGTCTACAAGGCACCGATCGTGTTCGTGTGCGAGAATAACGGCTATGCCATTTCGATGCCGTTCGAGCAGCAGGCGGGCGTCAAGTCGCTGGCCCATCGCGGGCCGGCGTTCGGCATGCCGGGGATGCGCGTGGACGGCAACGACCTGCTGGCGATGATCGTGGCCACGCGGAAGGCCGTCGAGCGGGCACGCGCCGGCGAAGGACCGACGCTGATCGAGGCGGTCACGTTCCGCATGGAGATGCACACCACCGCCGACGATCCGAAGGTCTATCGCACCGACGACGAAGTGGCGAAGTGGCAGAAGAAGGATCCGATCATCCGGTTCGAGCAGTATCTTCGGGCCAAGGGGGTCGTTGATGACGCCGCGGTAGAGGAAGTCGCCAAAGACGCCGTCGCGCAGGTGCTCGCCGGCCGGGAGGCGTTCCGCAAGCGAGCCGTCCCGAACCCACGCGAGATCTTCGACTTCGTCTTCAAGAAGCCCTACGCGGAGCACGAGGCGCAGAGGGCGGAATACCTGGAGCGGCTGGAGCGCGTGCTCGACGGCCAGACGCCGAAGCCGGTGTGATGGAAGAGAGGGAGTCAGGCAGCAAGGGAGTGAGGGAGTAAGGGAAGAGTAAAAGGGCGATGCACATCGCTTGGCGTCTTCCCTTACTCCCTTTCTCCCTCACTCCCTTCTTCGATCACTGAAACTCCGCCGCCATGGCCGTGCTCGACTGAGACTGCGCTGCGGAGCGCAGGCGGGCGTGTTCTTCCGAGACGACGTGCTTTGCGATCTCGTGGCGGACGAACTGGATATTGGTGCAGTCCGTGTGGGCGCCGGTCCAGCCATAGCGCAGCCACTCACGCGACCAGGGCACATTGACGACGCGGCTCTCGTAACCGGGGGGGGGCGTCAGGCCCACCGCGCCGGCCGAGTCCACGCCGCGCTTGCCGTCGATCGTGCCCACCAGTTTGACCGTCTGCAGGACCGTGTCGTTCGGCGATGAGTACACGTAGACCTTGCCGGTCATGTGTTGCAGAGCCTTGCTCACGTCGTAATCGTGGGACAGGGATGAACCGAGCAGCACCAGGTTGTTGATCCGCACGCCGTCGGCCAGCGACTCGACCGCCCAGGTGGCCACGCCCGTTCCGGCGGAAAGCGCTATCAGATTGATGTCGGTGTCCGGGTGGGCGCGGTGATAGCGCTTGATCTTGTCCGCCAGCGCCAGCGCTCGGATCTTGGCGGCGCCGATGTTGAGCTGGTCGACCAGCGGCACGAACGACGTGGTCCAGATGTAAATCTCGACGTCCCCGGCGTAGCCCGCGGCCATCAGTCCCTCGGGCACCTCCGACGCACCGAAGCCCCAGTTACCGGCCCCGTCGAGGTAGAAGGTCTTGCCGAACTGCTCCGCCCGGCGGTTGGAGGTCGTGCAGCCGGTGGCCAGCAACGTCAGCGCCAGCAGCGTCGCCGCGACCGCCCGGGCGCGATGGCCGAGGGTCAAGCTCCGCCCCGGGCTGGCGGGAGGGACCGCTTCACCCCTGCCGTCTGCCCAACCGGCGGTATTCGCGGCGCAGCGACCGGCGGCGGTGTCGTCGATGCAAGTCTTGTCGGCACAGCAGTTTGCCATCACATTCACGGCGGCCGTCCCGGACGGCGCGCCTCCGATGTACGCCGCCGCACGCAGCGACCCGATCGCGCCCGTCTCACCCGATTTGCGGACCTTCCATCCAGACACCTTCGCGACCTTCCCTTCAACCGGCGAATACGGTCTATAGCTTACCTTACGACCCGGCGTGACCCGGTCAATCTGCCGGTAAGACACCGTATCGGACAGGAGGGTAGGCGACGGACGGGCGGCTCGGCCACGCGCCTTCGACAGTTGTACACGGACCCCGGGCATCGTGACCCATTCCACTGGTGGTGCATCCCGACGCTGCTGTTGCGGACAGCCCGATCAGCGACCCTGTTGGAAGCACGAGATTGGTACGTTATCGTACGGTAGCCAACCGCCAGCCGAGCCGGAGAAACCACAATGCCTCACCTGCTGATCCGAACGACTGCTGTTCTCGGCGCGGCCCTGTGCCTTGCGACTGTCTGCGGGCGGTCGGCGCAAGCCCAGCAGGGCGGCGAGTGGGCGCCGCTGGCGTCGATGAACATCGAACGGCAGGAGACGGGCGCCGACCGCATCGGCGACAGGGTTTACGTCGTCGGCGGGCTGCTCAATGAGCGGCCGTGGCGGGCGACCGAGACCGTTGAGGCGTACGACATCGGCCGCGATGAGTGGACCTTCGTCGCGCCGATGCCGGGACCGCTGCATCATGCGGGCGTGGCCGCGGCCGGGGGGAAGCTCTACGTCATCGGCGGGTTCGAGACCGCGCAGTTTCAGGCGCGCGACGAAGTCATCGTCTATGACCCGACGATGAACCGCTGGGAGAACCGGTCGCCCCTGCCCGCGCCGCGCGGGTCGTGCTGGGCGGTGTCGCATCGCGGGCTGATCTACGTCTTCGGCGGAGTGGACGACGGCAACGTGGCTCAGACATCCACGTTCATCTACGACCCCCTCCGGGATCGCTGGTCGGCCGGCGCGAACATGACGGTGCGGCGCGAGCATCTGAACGCCGTGGCGCTGGGCGATTACATCTATGTCATCGGCGGCCGTGCGGGCGCCGCGACCAACGCCGTCGAGCGGTATGAACCGCGACGCGATCGCTGGCAGACGATGACGCCGATGCCGACCGCGCGCAGCGCGACCTCGGCCGCGGCACTGGGCTTCCGAATCTACGTCGCCGGCGGTGAGGTGCCGCGGCTCCACTCGGTGAACGAAGTCTACGACGTGCTGACGGATACGTGGACGCGTCAGGCGGACATGGCCGTTCCCCGGCACGGGATCTCGGCGGTCGCGCTGGACGACCGCATCCTCAACCCGGCCGGCGGGATCGTGCAGGGGCTGCTGGCGACGGACTATGTCGATGCGTTCATCCCTGCGCCGGTCGTTGGGGACGTGGACGGAGATTTCGACGTCGATCTGGCCGATGCCGCGGCGCTGTGCAACTGCTATACGGGCGTCGAAGGCGGACCCGTCGGTCCCGAGTGCGAGTCGGCCGATCTGGATGGCAACACCCGCGTGGACCTGCTGGACCTGAATCTGTTGGTTGAGTCGCTGACCGGCCCGGCGCCGCGTCGGCGCTGACGCGCGCAGTCAGCCGATAGCTGGAAGCCGGTGGCACCTTCCGAGCCCCCGCATTCATGCGGGGGTCGACCGGCAGAACCCGTGCCGGATCCCACCGGTTACAAACCGGTGCCACAGTCCACCGGTTGCAAACCGGTGCCACAGTCGGCCGGTTGCAAACCGGTGTCACATGCTCGACATTTTCTTGCGCGGGTTGGATTGACATCCATCCCGAGCCGATTAAGATCCCGTCCGAAGCATCAAGAGCCCCGGGGCAGTCTCGAACGACCCGGGCGGCAACCGAGCGGTTCATCCCCTGAACCGCCACGGTGCCGAGGCCAGGCCGGCGTATGCCGGTAACGATGCGGGCGAAACCGCCACGGCGGGATTCGTCACAAAGGAACGCAGCGACGGTCGCTGCATCCCCGCGTCTTTCGTGCCATTCTCTTGATGCCGTGATGGAGTTCACGGCATGAAACGGTCAGTCTCTGTTCCCTCGTATGGCGGCGATGATGCCGCCCGCGTCTCGGCGGTGCCCGCATCCGATGCCGCCCGCGTAACCCTGCACGCATCCGTCCCCGCGACGCACGATCCCGCGACATGGGTCCATTCGATCTGTCCCGACACGCTTTGCGCCAGCGTCGGGCAGGGCGCCAGCGACGGCGAGCCGCTGGTGGCGCCGATCGTTCAGTCCACCACGTTCTGTCGCGAGGGCGTGGAGAGCACGGCGCCGCACGCCTACTCGCGCGTGTCGAACCCGACCGTCGACGCGCTGGAAACGGCGCTGGGCCGGCTGGAAAACGCACCGCCCGCCGTCGCATTCGCCAGCGGCCTCGCGGGCGAGGCGGCGCTGTTCCTGGCGGTATTGCAAGCCGGCGATCACGTCATCTGCGGGCAGGCGGTCTACGGCGGCACCACGCGCCTGTTTCAGCAGCTTCTTTCCGGCTTCGGCGTCGAAACGAGCTTCGTGGATACAACCCGCGTCGAGGACGTCGCCGCCGCGGTGCGCGAGCGGACTCGCCTGATCTTCGTCGAAACGCCCGCCAACCCGACGCTGGATCTGACCGACATTCGTGGGGTCGCAGACGTGGCGCGGGAGGCGGGGGCGCTGCTCGCGGTGGACAACACGTTTTTGACGGCCGTCCTGCAACAGCCACTGGAACTCGGCGCGGACCTGTCGGTGTACTCGACGACGAAGTTCATCGACGGACACTCGGCCGCGCTGGGCGGCGCGATCGTCGCGCGAGACGCGCGGCTGCTCGACCGCCTTCGCTTCATCCGCAAGTGTACGGGAGCGATCCAGGCGCCGTTCAATGCGTGGCTGACGGCGCAGGGACTGAAGACGCTGCCGCTGCGGCTGAGGCGGCAGTCGGAAACGGCGCAGCAGGTCGCCGAGTGGCTGACCGACCATCCCGAAGTCAACCGCGTTCACTACCCGACGCTACGGCCCGACCAAGAGGTTAAGATCGCGCGGGCGCAGCACCTCGGCCATCACGGCGCCGTGGTCTCGTTCGAAATCCGCGGCGGCAGCGTCGCTGCCCGGCGACTGCTGCGGCACACGCAGTTGTTCCGCTTCGTCGAGCACGTCGGATCGGTGGAAAGTCTCATCACGCACCCCGCCAGCATGACACATGCGGACGTTCCGCGCGAACAGCGCGAGCGCGTCGGCGTAACCGACGGGCTGGTGCGGCTGTCCATCGGGCTGGAGGAGCCGCGCGATCTGATCGCCGATCTTGACGCCGCGCTCCGCGCCGCGACCGAGCAGCAGGAATTCCCTGTCATCAAGAACCACAAGGAGGTGGAACCATGTGTGACGACCGCTTGATCGTGCTGAAGTTCGGAGGGTCCGTGCTTCGCGACGACGCATCGCTTCGCCTGGCGGTCCATGAGATCTACCGCTGGCGGCGCGATGGGTATCAGGTCGTCGCGGTGGTCTCGGCGCTGGCGGGGCAGACCGACGCGCTGCTGCGGCACGCATGCGACATCTGCGACTTTGCTGCTCCGAACGCGGTGGCCGCGCTGGTTTCTACGGGCGAACAGCACAGCGCTGCGCTGCTGGGGCTGCACCTCGATCGCGCCGGAGTTCCCGCGTGCGTCCTGACGCCGGGGGCGATCCGTCTCGTGGCCGGCGGTCCGCCGCTGGATGCCGATCCGGTGAGCCTGGACGACGCGGTCGTCCGCCGTGCGCTGGAACGCGACGGCGTCGTCGTAGTGCCCGGCTACGTCGCGCACGATTCGCACGGCCGGACCGTAGTCATGGGACGCGGCGGTTCGGACCTGACGGCGTTGTTCCTGGCGCACCGGCTTTGCGCGGATCGCTGCCGGCTGATCAAGGACGTGGACGGCCTGTACGAGTGCGATCCCGCGCTCGGCACCGGACGGCCGGGGCGATACGCGAGAATCTCGTGGAGCGACGCGCTGGCGACCGACGGAACCGTCGTTCAGCACAAGGCGATCGCCTTCGCACAGAAGGCGCGGCTGCCGTTTGAACTCGGCGGCCTGAACGGCGTCAGACCGACCGAGGTCGGCGCCGGACCGACGACGCTGGATCATGCTGTCGCCCGCGACACGGGTTCGGCCGCGCCACGGCGCGCGCGCGTCGCGCTGCTGGGGCTGGGAACGGTAGGGGGGGGCGTGCTCGACCTGCTGCGCCAGAGGCCGGATCGCTTCGAGGTGGCGTCGGTCGCCGTCCGTGATCCGTCCAGGCCGCGCACGCCCTCCGTTGAGGCGAACCTGCTGACGACGGATGCAGTCGCGGCAGCCGGGTGCGGCGCAGATATCGTGCTGGAGGCGATGGGCGGCATCGAACCGGCCCGAACGGCGATCGAAGCCGCGCTCCGCGCCGGCGCCGACGTCGTTACGGCCAACAAGGCGCTGATGGCGGCGCACGGCGCGCGGCTGACCGCGCTCGCGACGGCCCGCGGGCGACGACTGTGTTTCTCGGCATCGGTGGGGGGGAGCATGCCTCTGCTCGAACGTTTGGCGGCGGGTGACGGGCGGCGCGTCCGTACCGTCCGTGCCGTGCTCAACGGCACGACCAACTTCGTCCTCGACCGCGTCGCGGCGGGCGCGGGCTTCGACGAGGCCGTGCGCGAAGCTCAACAGCGCGGTTTCGCCGAACGCGATCCGCATCGGGATCTGTCCGGTCTGGATGCCGCGGACAAGCTGTGCATCATTGCGCGGGTGGCCGGCGCCGGCGGGCTCCGGAGCGGTGACGTTCTCAAAGATGAGCTGACCGAGCGGTCCATCCGCGCGTGCTGCTCCGCTGCCGGCACGCGTTTCGTCGTCCGCCACGTCGCGACGCTCGATGTGAGTGCTGGCGCCCCGGTCGCCTCCGTACGCCTGACCGCGCTGAGGCACGACGACTCTCTTGCCGACGTGTCAGCCGAGCAAAACGCGGCCGTGATCGAATGGTGGGACGGTGAGTTCGAGGTCATTCGCGGCCGCGGCGCGGGCCGCTGGCCGACCGCGGAAGCCGTCTTGGCCGACGTGCTCGACATAACGAGGCGGAAAGAACCTGTACTGCCCACTCGCCGAAACCCGGCACGTCGCGAGCGCTCGCGCATGCCTGCGCTGAAGGCCGCGCACCCCGGCAGACGCGAGCCGATGGCGGACGCGCTGGCGTGAGCGGCTCTAGTTTCGCTCGCGCCGAGAATCCTTCGGATCGCCGACGCCGTCGCGCTGGGCCTGGGTCGGAATGCCGTCGAGCCGGGTCTTAAGCTGCTCGAACAGCTTGTCGATCGGGCCGTAGAGATCGGCGATGCGCGTTTCGAGATCGTGAAGCTCTTCCTGCGTCCCGTCGTGCTCTGCGATGCGGCGTTCGAGGTCGGCGATCTCTTGACGGTAGGCGTCGCGATGCGCGATGGCGCGCTCGCGTAGCTCCTTGAGGATCGACTTGGCCGTGGCGGTCTGCGGATCGTCGAGCTTGTACATCCGGATGAATCGTTCGACGTATTTCTGCCAACTGTCGAGTTCGAGTTCGATCTGGTCGGGCGCAGGCTCGCCGGCCGCATCGCCTTCCTGGACGGCCGTCGCCACCGCCGCGTCTCCGCCCTCGGCATCGCTCCCTTCCGCGGCCTTCTGCGCCGCGCGCCGCTCCTCGCGGACGCTGCTCGGCGGATCCCAGAAGTCGCGCTCGTTGAACTCGCCGTTCTGCCACAGGTCGAGCTTCTTGCGCGCGGTTTCCAGACCGGCCGTCATGCCCATCATGTCCGTGTCGAACTTGGCCCGCTGCCCGGGCTTAAGGAGTTCCCGCAGTTCCTTGCCGCCGGCGACCAGTTCGTCGCGGAACAGGTCGAACGCCGGGCTGGCCTTGTCCGCGAAGGCGCGAACCTGTTCGACGCTGGGCGGCGTCATCTCCAGCCGCATCTCGATGAACTCGCTGAGAATCGGCTCCATCCGCTCGCGTTGCTCCCGCGAGAACCGCGTCCAGCGGTCGGCCATCTTGTCCGCCCAGACCCCTTGCTGCCGTTCATCGAGGCTGTACCGCGAGGCGACCTCGTCCGCCCAGCGGCGGGTCATCAGGTCGATCATCCGTTCGGTGGGCCAGAACCCGCCGGGATCCTTCGCCGCCTCTTCGACCACCCGCGTCTCCCGCTCGACGGGGCGATTGTCGCCGCGTTCCTGCGCGATCGGCGAGGCGGCGGTTGCCAACAATGCGATGCAAGCCCAAACTGTCATGCTCAGCCTCCACGCCGCGAGCGGCCGCGACGCGCCTGATGGTCGTGGGAATGCTGGACGGAGCGGTACACGAGAGCACCCATGGTGACGCAGCCCACGGTCTCCATCATCGTACCGACCTTCAATCGGCTCAACAAACTCCGTCGCTGCATCGACAGAATCCGACACAACGTTGCGATCGACCGGGAGGTCATTGTCGTGGATGGCGGCTCGACCGACGGCGCCCGGGACTGGCTCGCCGACCAGGGCGACCTTCGCGTCATTCTTGAGGAGCGGCGCGAAGGGGCGGTGCGGGCCTTCAACAAGGGCTTTCGAGCGGCCGCCGGAACCTACGTCATGTGGCTCAACGACGACGCCTACCCGCTGCCGGGCAGCGTGGAGGCGGCCGTGGGCTTCATCGAGCGACCGGACTTTCGCGACGTTGGCATGGTGGCGTTCTACCACAACTGGCACAGCGACCGGAACGTGCTCGACCGCGTCGAACACGAGGGCCAGACCTACGAACTCTGCAACGTCCGCGGGTACCCTTACGCAAACTTCGGCCTCCTGCGGCGGACATTGCTGGAGCGCATCGGGTATGCCGACGAGCAGTTCTACTTCTTCGGCTTCGACCCGGACCTGTCGCTCAAGATCCAGCTCGGGGAGGGGCTGAAAGTCATCGGCTGTCGCAGCGCGCTGATTCACCACGACGAGCTTCACGACGAGCGCAAGACCGCCGACCTCGACCGCGGCGCGGAGGACAATGCGAAGCTCTTCGCCAAGTGGACCCTGCTGCCGGCCAAGGACAGCTATCCCGACCCCGGGCCGGCTTATCGGGCGATGCTGGTGCAGCGCGGGCTGGCGTAGTCTCGGCTGGCGCGACTCCTTGCCACTGTGCGCGCACGTTTCGCGCGGAGATGCAGACCTGCCGGAAGGAGGGGAATGAGGGAGTAAAGGGAGTCAGGGAGTAAGGGAAGAAAGATCGGGCGTTCAAACTCTCCTCCGCGCCTTCCTCCCGCACGCGGTTCCCTCACTCTCGGTTCCCTCACTC
>CAZYLK010000126.1:0-6643 GCA_964648365.1 uncultured Phycisphaeraceae bacterium | reverse complement strand
CGGTTCCCTCACTCTCGGTTCCCTCACTCCCGGATGCCTTGCTCCCGGATCCTTTGCTCCCCTTGTTCCGTCTTTGGTCGTAACCTCTGGCCGCCCTGGTGTGATGCGCATCTGCCCGGTGCTGCAGCGGACTTCCGTACCTTCGGTCGCGCCCGTCAGGCGAGCGGGACACAGACCAGCGTCCTCAACTGCTCCGGAGGGGTGCTGCGCGGATCGTTCAGGTAACGCTCGATGCACGGCTCCGTGCGCGGCAGCCGCCCGCTGTCGGGCAGCCAGCGTCCCATCAGCGCCGCGTAGGTCTCGTGAAGCCGCTCATAGGGACCGACGTGCTCCGTCACCGCATAGTCCCCCCCGGCCACCTCCTGAACGCCAACGTCGCCTTCGCCCTCGATCGCTCGCGCCAACGGGACGCAGGCGTCGTAGCGCAGCTTGTCCGGCGGCGTGACTTGCGGATCGTCGTACGCAAGGCCGAACGGCGCACCCCCGCCGAGCAGCCCGCGCGGACCGGCCCAGGACATCAGCCGCGCCCACGTCGCGCCGACCTGATCGTACGGCCCCACGTGACGTACGAACGCAACGCGCTGTGGCTTCAAAGATTCGATGCGGACCTGCATGGCTGGGTCTCCTTTCAGTGGATTGAATGTCGTGACGTCCCCGCGCTCGGCGTAGTGAACGCCGGAGGCGACGGGTAGAACGTCAGCTACTGCGTGGACGTCGCCGGCGCCGGTGTGAGAGCCGGTGGCGGCCGCGCCGGGCTCAACATTGCGGGTGACCGCGTGATCGCCTGCGGGAAGATGATCGCCTGCGGGAAGGTGATCGCCTGCGGGAAGGTGATCGCCTGCGCAAGGTCGGACGTCGCTGGCGCCGGCGTGAGCGTCTGTGGCGGCCGCGGGCGTCCCGGCCGCGCGCCGTACCGTCCGGAATTCGCTCGGCGGCAGGCCGAACATGGCCTTGAACGCCCGGCTGAACGCCTCGTGCGTCTCAAACCCCGCGTCGAACGCGACCCGAACGATCGGCTGATCGTCGAATCGAAGCCGATGCGCCGCACGCTCCAGCCGCAACCGGCGCACGTGCTCCATCACGCCCTCGCCCACCATGCCGCTGAAGATGCGGTGGAAGTGAAACGGCGAAAAGCACGCCAGCGCCGCCAGTTCATCGAGACGGATCGGGTCGTCGAGATGCGTCTGAATGTGAACCAGGACGCGCAGGATGCGCTGACGATAGTCGGCCGCGGTTGACGAACGCTGTCCCTGTTCCATGCCGGGAGTATGGCCGGACTCGTCCGACGATGCTTGACCGATTTTGCGGATTCCGCCCGGGGCCTCACGATTGCGGCCGCGCCTTCATCACCGTGGCGGCATCGCAGCGACACGCGGCCACACGCGGCCTGCGCCGCTGACGCCCGCGGCGCCGATCGCGCATGTCTGCGGGGAAAGAACCACCGCGGCGGTCGAGGCCGACGGTTCTGATAAATCCTCCAGCATATCCTCGGACATACGGAAGCGGGTTTCGGCGGCTGTCGGCGACAGTCGTAGTCTGACGCAGAAATCACAGGCGCGGAAGGCCCGGGGCGCGACGCTAACCCCGGTAATGCTGACGACTTGCGTCACTCGATGTTGGCTGCTGACGGCCCCAGGAAATCCAAGCCACCGGTCGGACTCGAACCGACAACCTGCGGTTTACAAAACCGCTGCCCAAAGAACGTAAGCCATGCAATTGCAACACTTTCCCGCTATGACTGAAATCGCCTTACACACCAGCTTACACACCGGTCCGCCGAGCGCCCCTTGGCAACGGGGGTTCGCGGCGATCGTCCGCAAGACATAGAATGCCACGTGGGACGGCGGGATTGATCCCCCGCTTGCGCCGCCCTGGCCGACGCGTTCACAGTCGCGCGCGGCCGGGACGGCTGACCCGCCGGAGACTGTGACATGCCGAACCACGCGAAACCGTGGACACCCCAGCCGAAAACCCTCGCGGGCGAGATCATCGACGTCGATCTCGAGCAAGCAGGCCCGCGGGACGCTGAGGCCCCAGCGGTCGGGCCGATCTCAGACCATGACGTCCTGCGCCGTTTCGTCATGCTCGTAGACGGGCATATCGCCACGTGCCGCACGCTGGACCAGGTGGAGCGCGGGCCCGGCGACGTCGTCAGCGTCCAAACCGGGCCGACCATTCCGTTTCGCCCAGGCCGCGGCGTGCATCAGCTTCGGCGCCGCAACCTGCGCCGCGAGATCAGGGACATGATTCCGGCCGTAGTTGAGGCCGTCAGCCGGCGCGGCGGGGATCCCCGTGGCGTGCTGCTGGTCGACCATCATCTGGGGCACTCCGGGGACGGCCCGGCCGGATTCGTCGAGGCGTGGCCGGCGATCAAGGTCGAACTGACCCTGCTGGCGACGGCGGGCGATGCCCCGGCCATGAACGAACAGGCCGCCAACCCCCGCAGCCCGCGGCCGCCTGACGACATGCACGTCAGCGACGCCCAGCTTGCGACGATCTTCGGGCTTTCCATCGACGCCGTACGGGCCAGGACCAAACGCTGGCGGGCGACGCACTACGACGGCTGGACGGAAGTCGCGGACCGGAAACCGCGGGAGGCAAAATACCTCTACCGGTTCGGCGACATCCGCGCCGTTTTCGACAGCCCAATGGCGACCAGCGAGTGACCAGCGAACGACAGGCGAAACTTTTTTTTCGCCGGTTTTCCCGATGAAAACTGCCAGTCGCGCGACCAGCGAGTGACAGTCTGCCCCACGGGTCAGCGTGCCGTGCGCATGCTGGGGCCATGTTGCTGAGCGAACTTCCCATCGAGGACTTGCGCCGCGCAATCGCTGCCACCGAGCGATTCTTCGGCGCCGACGACACAACCGTCGTCATTCTCCGTCGCGAACTGGATCGCCGATCCGCCCGCCGCCGCCCCCAGCGGACGGCGCGCCGACAATCCAACAGGCGGAGGGCCGGCCGATGAGCGCCCCAGCCGCGCCACCGATGCTGCTGACGATCGAGGAACTGGCCCGCGAATTGTGCGTCAGCCGCCGGACCGTCGAGGGCATGCTTGCCGCCGGACGCACGCCGGCCCCGGTGAGGATCGCGCGTTGCGTGCGGTTTCGGCGGGACGACATCGAGCGATGGATCGCCTGGGGCGCGCCGAATCGGCAGGTTTTCGAGGCTAGGGCGGCGATCGGCCGGCCGCGGTCGCGGGCGGCGCAGGCGTGAGGGCCAGACTTGGCACGAACTGGCACAAAAGCGCCGCAAGCCGCACGGAACCGCACCCAACCGCACCGCCCCGCGACCGGCGTTTTCCAGCTTATTGAACGCGCCAGCGGCCTTCGCGCGACGGAGGACCGCACGGGGCGCCGCGAATCCCGGATAGTGCCGTTCATGCTGTTGACACTTTCACAGGACCGGCTACGATCCGGGCAACCGCGGCAATTTCGTCGCCTGGAGACCCCTCATGCTGAATGTTGAACAAGTCGCGCACCGCTATGAAATCAGCCGGCGGACCGTTTTCCGCAAGGTCGAACTCGGCCATCTGCCGCCGCCCGACACGACGCGGCCGATGACCTGGAAACCGGCAACGCTCGAAGCCTGGGACGCCGGGCGCGAAACCGCCGACGCCGCGGCCGGCGAGCAGGTCCAGCCGCCGTATCGGTTCCGACGCGGCCGCGCACCCCGGATCCGCAACGTGTACACGCGGGATCAACTGACGGCCGTCGTTTGTCGCGATCTGGGCCGCGAGCCGGCGGACGTGGACTGGCGCGTCGACGTCCACCTTCGCCGCCAGGGCGTGACGCCGGATATCCGCGTGAATATCAGCGCCACCGAGACGCTGCTGTGCTACGGCGGCGACGTCGCGGACTGGCTGGTCAATGAACTGGTCAGCAACGACGTGGACACGCTGCATCGCGAAACGCTCTGGTCAAAGCAGCTTGGCGACGAGCGCCGCGCCGAACTGGCGGCCCTGCGCGAGCAGACGCTCGCCGGGAACGGCTGCGCCGGCCCTGCCCCTGTGGACCTGCCTGACTGACAAAACCGACCGCCTGAACGGAATCCCCCCCGAGAAAGGAATCTAAGATGACGCTCTCGCAACTACGAGAAAAAAGGGCGGAGGTACACCGCCAGATGTGCCTTGTCCGCGACCGGAACAAGAAAAAGGACTACCAGTGGACCGACGCCGACGACGCCGAATGGGATCGGCTCGACGGCGAATATAAGTCGCTCTCGCGCGACATCTCCTGCCGTCAGGCGGCGGACGAACTGGACGCCCCCGCCGACGCCCGCAACTCTGACATCGGCCGCGGAGACGTCGACCACGCCCCGCCGACGATGCGCCGGGCCCGCGCCGGTTCGACCCGATACGTGGACAAATCCGGCGCGGAAATCCGCACGTTCGCCGGCGATGAGCCGATCACGCTCGACGAGGATCGTCCCGCCGACCAACCGCACCCCTCGCGCTTCAGTGTTGGCGAGTGCATCCGCGGCGCGATTACCAACAATTGGCGCGGCGCTGAGGAGTCCCGCGCCGTGCTGGGCAGCCTCGACGTTTCCGGCGGCTTCGCGATCGCGGGCGCCGCGTCATTGGGGATCCTCAACGCCATTCGCGCGCGGTCCGTTTGCAACGCGGCCGGGGTCCGCACCGTTCCTATGACCACGGAAGAAATGACCGTCGGTCTGGTTTCCACCTCACCGACGGCGACTTGGGCAGCCGAGGGGCAAACGGTCGACGATTCCGACATGCAATTCGGTAGCGCTCGCCTCAAGGCCCGGACGCTCCGGTGCAACTTGGTCGTGAGTCAGGAATGGTTGGAGGACTGCGTCAACGGCTCGCAGCTCATCGAGGCCGAATTGGCGGCGCAACTTGCGCTCCAACTCGACGCCGGCATTCTGGCCGGCCAGGGCCTCGGGGACGCACGGGAACCGCTCGGGATCCGCAACGTCGCCGGGGTGCAGACGGTGACGTCCGTCGGCGAACCGAATCATGACGATTTCTCGATCGCGGTCGGGAAACTGTACACGGCCAACGCGATGCCGCCATTTTCAATGGTGGCGTCGCCGCGGACCGGCGGGCAGTTCGACCGTTTCAAAGACGGCGAGGGCCAGCCGTTGCAACTGTCGCCCTGGGTCGCCGCCCTGGCGAAATACTGGACGACTTCGGTTTCCAACACCGAGGGCGCCGGCGGCGACGAGAGCTACGCGGTCCTGGGAAACTTCTCTGAAATCCTCGTCGGGATGCGGACGGCGTTCCGCGTGTTCATCCTGCCGCCCGATCGGCAGACGTACACCCGTGGCGTCGTCGCCGCGCTCCGCGCCGACGTTGCCCATCCGCGGCCGTCCCTTTTCTGCGTGATGTCGGGCATCACTGACAGTACCTCATAGGTTCTGACGGGATGATTTCATAGGTGCATAGAACGGAGTCAATGATATGACATTAACTCAGAGGGTGAAAACGGTCCGACACAGCAACGCGGTCGCGGCTGGTCAAACCACGATCACGCCATCGATTGGCGTTGACACCAAGGGGTTTCGGACGTGCAGGTTCGTCGTGCTTTGGGGCGCGATCACGTCGGGCGGCGCCCAGTCCATCGCGGTTCACACCAGCAGCGATGACGGCGACGCAGACAGCTACACGGCCTTGACCGGAACCGGCGTCACGGTCGCAGACAATGACGACAACAAACTGACGATCGTCGAGGTCGTGAAGCCGCGCGAGCGGTATCTCAAGTGCATCATCAGCCGCGCGACGCAAGACAGCGCCATCGACGGGATCTTGGCCGAGCTTGGTGACCCGGACACCGCGCCCATCAGCCAGGACGCCACCGTGGCAGACGCCGAGATTCACCACGCCCCCGCTGAGGGGTCTGCATAACAGACGGTCTCGCTACTCGGCGACCGCGGCGGGCCGTATGCCCGTCGCGGCGCCGGGTGGTTTTCTGCCCCGCCCGACCAGCGAAACGACCGTCGAGCGACAGTCGAAGCGCGGTTTTCTGCCGTTTTTCCCGGAGAAAACCGCAAAGTGCGCGACCGGCGAGCGACAGTTTACCGCACCTTTCGGCGCGAAACGCGCATAAGCCCCGCCATGAGACCGCCTGAAAACATCGATACCCCGGGGGAAACGACCGAGCCCAGCCGCGGATTCGGCCGAATGCCGTATGCCGTCGTTGCCCATCCCGCGTTTCCCACCCTCAGCCCCGCCGGTGTCCGCGTCATCGTCGCCATCGCCGCCCTGATTGATTCGACCACGGACGCCGCAACAGTCTCCAAAACGAGGCTGGCCGAACTGACCGGAATGACAGGCCGAGGCGCCGACCGAGGAGTCAGGCAGGCCGAGGCGGCCGGCATCCTTACCGTCCAGCGCGCCGGCGGACGGGTCTGCAACAGCTACAGCCTCATCGGACTCCGGCCGACATGGGCCGCCACAACCCCGACTGGCGGGTCGGGGTTGCACCAAAGCCCCGACCGGGCGGTCGAGGCTCAACACCGACCGGCGGGTCATGGTTGGACCCCGACCGGCGAGTCGGGGTTGGCGCGCAACCCCGACCAGCCGTGCGCGCAACCCCGACCAGCCGTGCGCGCAACCCCGACCGGTGGGTCGGACTCTCAGATATCTCTCAGAGTTTCTCAGAAGGAGGGGCCGCCGGCCCCT
>CAZYLK010000125.1:0-18248 GCA_964648365.1 uncultured Phycisphaeraceae bacterium | reverse complement strand
CATGTCCACCACGTCGCTGAGGATGCGCGGATTGCCGTCGAGGTCGAACGGCTCGGTGACGGCCTCGTTGTCGCCCGCATCGATGCACGGCGAGCCGGCGGTGAGGCGATAGTCGCTGCCGTCGAAATCGACGAACCGCGGGTCGAGGCCGTGATTGCCGACGCCGCCGTAAGTCCCGTCCCAGCCCTGCACGCAGGAGTAATCTACCTTATTCCCTTCGCGTAGCGACAGTTGCTGTTTTTGGACCGAGCCGACGGCCGCCGTGTTGCCCCAGAACAGGCAATTTGCCAGCACGGGGTCGATCTCCTGGCTGCCGTTTCCCAACCCTCCGACGGTCCGACCCGCCTCGTTCTTGAAGAACGCGCAGTTGAAGACCCGGCCCTTGCCCGCACGGAGATAGACGGCGCCCGCGGCCGTCTCAGCGTAGTTCCCGACGAACAGACACCCGTCGAAGAGAGGGTCGCCGACGCCGTAGTAGGCACCACCCCAAGCAGATGCGTAATTATGATAAAATAGGCACTGCCTGAAGACAGGCGTAAGATACGTGCTCCCGCCATTGTAGGCGCCACCGTCGCCGCTCGAGGACACGTTGTGCAGGAATCTACACCGGAGGAATGACGGATTGCCCATGTAGTTAGTGAATGCGCTGCGTTCGTTCCGCAGGAAAACGCAGTCACGAAGCGAGGGCCGGCCCATCTCGTTCCAAACGCCGCCACCTGCGCCGAAATTGTCCAGGAAGGAGCATCGGGCGATTTGCAGATCGGATCGGACGATATAAAGTCCGCCCCCACGAGCCAACTCCTCCGGACGGTCATTGTAGGCTCCCGAAATCGTAAAACCGTCCAGCATGGTTTCTGTCGACAGATTCGTGCCCGAGACAACCCGATAAACATTGTCGGATGAGACGTCGCGGTCGCCGATATTGCCCGACAAGACCGTGTGATGCCGTCCGACGTCGCGCTCGTCGCGCGCCGATTCGTTGCCCTCGAAGCCGCCGTAAAGGCCAATGCGATCCTTCAGAGTAAATGTCGCTTCGCGATCACGCCCTGGGCGATATTCTCCGCGGGCTACCCAGATCTCGTCGCCCGGATCGCAAGCACGCAACGCGGACTGGAGATCAATGAACGCATCCTGCCAGGACGTTCCATCGTTATGTCCGCTCGCGTGTTTGTCGACGAACAGCGTCGAACCCATCACCGTCTGAGACGAGGCCAAGACAAGGAATGCCCACCCCCAGACAAACGCCAAACATGGCCGACCGCGTAAGTGAAACGACCAAGCAGTGTGGGCTGTTTTCGTCATTCCTGAGACTCCAGGCAGCCCATGTCATTGATCTCTCCATGGCCCTCAAGTTCGATGCAACGGTCGTTCAAGACAAGGTCGACTCCATCGACACCCTCACACTCGATGTCACCGTTGTCGCCCTCATCGATGCAGCTGGAGTCGCAGTCCTGCCCGGAACACCCGCTTGTGACCAGCACGTAGTTGTCATTAACCAGGCTCGTGAATAGCGGGTTCCCCGTCGTGTTTGTCTCCTCCTCTTCCCACTCTTCCGTTTCGATTACCTGGATGCACGTGTTGAACACGTCGAGCCAGTCATCGGCTACGACGATCTGGTCGGCCTCGTCCGAGTCGTCGCCGTCCGCGGTGTTCTCCCAGAGGATGCAGTTATTCATTTCGGAGTCTTCCGGTGAATCTACGTTATGGTAGATGCCTCCGCCGCCGTCGGCGTCACCGGTCCAGTTCTGGGCGATCGTGCAGTTGGTCAGATAGGTGAGCCGCGTTGTGTAGATGGCGCCTCCCTTTCCGGTTGTACGATTGGTCGCGACGCCCGCGTTGTTGCGGTACAGCAGGCAGTTGGTCATGACGAGGTCGCCGACCGTCGAGTCGTTCGTGTAAATCGCACCGCCGTCCTGCGCGGCCACGTTGTGCTGGAAAATGCAGCGGAGAAATTCGACGTCGTGGTCGAACCCACTTTGGTTCCCTATGGCAACGGCGCCGCCGAAACCGTCATCGTAGTCCACGCCGTAGGCGTAGTTGGAGATGAAGCGGCAGTCCGTGAACTTTGGCGCAGCCTTGTCTGCGAAGACCGCGCCTCCTTGATTCCATGCGGTGTTATTCTGGAACGTGCAGTTTTCAAATTCGGCTGTCGATGGTGTTCCGCAGAACACCGCTCCCCCGCTGGCCTGATAGTATGGTGTTGGCGCGGTGGCCGTGTTGTACTCAAACGTGCAGTTCCGGATCGTGGGACTTGCGGAGGGCGTTGGTGGATTTCCTGCGACATAGCCTGTTAGGCAAAGGCCTGCGCCACGTCTGCTCTCAGTCGAGTCTCCATCGGCCCGCCCCTTCTTGATGGTGACACCGTCCAGAACAGTATCGGTGCCAATGCCGGGCCCTGCGGAGACGACGTGGAAACTGTCGTCGTTGCTGGTCGTATCGAGGTCACCGCTGAGTATGGTCTGATAGATGGCGAGGTCGCGTGTGTTCGGCTCACCGGCGCCATAACCCGCATAGCCGCCCTCGATGGTCACCCCGTCGACCAGTTGGAACGTCTGGCCTCGGTCCTCCTCGTCGCATTCCTCGCAGTACGTCGGCCAGTACGTGCCCTGCCCGACCCGAATCGTGTCGCCATCGCTCGCGGCAGCCAGTGCGGCATGCAAGTCCGGGTAGGCCGTCGCCCAACTCGAACCGCAACTCGACGTGCACGTCGAGTCGTCGTCCACGTAGTAGGTCGTCTGTGCAGCCACCGGCAGCGTCACACACACGCACAGAATTGCAGCGTTTTCGCGATTGTCCGCCTCATACCCGTGTCTCCCGAAAGAGGTCGCGTCCACCGCCGGGCGGCTCCCAACCAGCCCCGTCGCGGTCGAGCTATCGGACTCTACCGGTTGCCTGCCACCAGAGTCAAGAAAAAACCCCAACTTCGCGCGGATTTCGCACGTTCTTATCGGAATCTTCGCGCGGCGGTTGACGGCGAACCGTGGCCGGGGCCCGCGCGAACGCTGCCAGTGGGGGTGGTTCGTTGTGGGGGGCATCGTGCCGCCGCCGCGCGTTCGCCTCGCCTCGCCTCGCGCCGCGCCGCGCCGCCTCGCGCGCCTCGCCGGCCGCGATTGACATCACCCGCCCCCGCCCGTACCTTTCTTCGTTTCGCCACCGGACGGACCGGCATGCCCGGCTGGATCGGGTTGGCGGTGGCGGCGCCGCGTGCGGATGCGGGCCGACGTGGGTCCACTTATCAGCGAAGTTGTCATGCTCCCGGTAAAGAAAACATCCAAGTCCGCGAAGCGTAAGCGCCGAGCGCACCATGCTTTACGTCCGGTAAACCTTGCCCCGTGCCCTAAGTGCGGCCGGCCCAAACTCCCTCACGCCGCCTGCGGCATCTGCGGCTACGTCAGTGCCCGGCAGACGCTTCCTGTCGGCGACGAGGAGGCCTGATGTCGCTCCGGCCGGCCCTGGACCTGTCCCGGGCAGCATCACGATCGCCGGGCAGCGGCGCGATGCGCGGCGCCGGCGGCGCTGGACCCTTCATCGGCCGGCGTGTTGCCGTCTGCGCCGGCCCGGCGTCTGCGTCTGCGCGGCATGAGCTTGCCGGCTTCGGACGCCGCATTCAACTCTGCGCGGCAGACGCACCCGGACGCCGTCCGGCTTCGATTCTGCATCGCTGCGCCCACGCGAGGCGCCCCGCGACGCCGCTCTGCTCGACGCCGACAAGGCGCCGGTCCTAGGATCAGGCTATGTCCGCTTTGCTACCGGTGGCGTTGAAGGGAACCGGCCATTACGTCCCGGCGGACGTGATGACCAACGCCTTCTTCGAGTCCTACCTGGACACGAGCGACGAGTGGATCACCTCGCGGACCGGCATCAAGGAGCGGCGTCGCGCCGCCGAGGGCGAAGCCACGGCCGCGCTGGCCGCGCGGGCGGCGCAGGCCGCGCTCGAAGACGCCGGCATCCGCCCCACCGACCTTGACATCATCATCGTCTGCACCGCGACGCCCGACACGCTCGTGCCGTCCACCGCGTCGCACGTTCAGCATCTGATCGGCGCCACAGGGGTGCCCGCGTTTGACGTCGGCGCCGCGTGCAGCGGGTTTCTCTACGGCGTGGTCGTCGCGTCCAGCATGATCTCGGCCGGCACGGTCAACACAGCGCTGGTCATCGGAGCTGAGACGCTGACGCGTTTCATGGACTATCAGGATCGCAACACCGCGGTGCTCTTCGGTGACGCCGCCGGGGCGGCCGTGCTCGGTCGGTCCGATGATGGTCGGAGCGGGCTGCTGTTCACGCGGCTGGGCACGGACGGCAAACGCACCAAAGACATCTGGATGCCCGGCGGAGGCACTGCTCTGCCGGCCAGCGAAACGACCGTGGCCGAGCGGCTCCACTACCTGCGGATGAACGGCCGCGAGGTGTACAAATTCGCCGTGCAGAAGATGCGGGAACTGATCGACGAAGCCCTTGCTTCGACGGGCCTGCGCCCGGAGGACATCCGGCTCGTGATTCCGCACCAGTCGAACCTGCGCATCATCGAGTCCGTCCGTGAGAAAATGGGCCTGCCGCTCGACAAGATCGCGGTCAACATCGACCGCTACGGCAACACGTCAGCCGCGTCGATCGCGGTCGCCCTCGATGAATCGCGTCGCAGCGGCATCCTGCACTCGGGCGACCTGATTCTGACCATCGGCCTGGGCGCGGGGCTGACGTGGGCGGCGGCGGTGTGGAGGATCTAGGGGGAAGGCACGGAGGCACGGAGGCACGGAGGGGAAGAGACGCGGCGACGCCCTCAGAGCCCCGGCTTTCAAGCGCTTTCAAGCCGGGAGTGTGGCGTGACAGGCGCCCGTCGCGGCAGGCGGGTAGGCACGGGGGCGTGTGTCGGCCGAGCCTGTGCGGAGCGCGTTCGCCCGCCGGCGTCACAGCGAGAGAGTTGCGGAGGCGTCATGAGTACGACAGCGGTCATCTTTACCGGGCAGGGAGCGCAATCCGTCGGGATGGGGCGCGAGGCGTTCGACGCCAGCGCCGCGGCCCGCGACGTGTTTGAGCGCGCCACCGACATCCTCGGGTTCGACATTTCACAGATTTGCTTTGAGGGGCCGGCTGAACGGCTGGAACAGACGGACATTCAGCAGCCGGCGATCTTCGTCACCAGCGCGGCCATCTGGGCCATGTTCGAGGAGCGCGGCGGTAAGGCCACCCGCTTCGCGCGGACGGGCGGCCTGAGCCTGGGCGAATACACCGCGCTGTATGCCGCCGGGGCGCTGGAGTTCGCGGACGCCCTGCGCCTGGTCCGCCGGCGCGGCCAGCTGATGCAGCAGGCCGCCGAGGCCGCCCCCAGCGGGATGATCTCGCTGATCGGCGCAGACGAGGCATCCGCAGCGGCCGTTTGCGACAAGGCCCGCGGCAGCGGCGTGCTCGTCGCAGCCAACTTCAACTGCCCGGGACAGGTTGTCATCAGCGGTTCGACGGACGCACTCGACCGGGTCGAAGCGGCCGCGGCAGAGGTCGGCGTTCGGGCGGTCCGGCTTGGTGTCGCGGGCGCGTTTCACTCGCCACTGATGGCGCCGGCAGCGGAGGGGCTGCGGGCGGTCCTGGCAGAATCCGCGATCCAACCGGCGGCGATCCCCGTCGTGCGAAACGTCGACGCCCAGTACCACGGCGACGCCGACGGCGTGCGGATCGCCCTCACCCGGCAGCTCACCGAGCCCGTCTTGTGGCAGCGTTGCGTGGAGCGTATGGTAGCCGACGGTGCCCGGTCGTTCGTCGAATTCGGGCCGGGACGCGTCCTGACGGGCCTTTTGCGAAAGATCGACCGGCGCATGCCGGCCCAGGCGGTGAACGGACCGGCCGAGGTCGATGCGCTGCTCGCCGCCGATTGAGCCGTCGCCGGACGACCACGAAGCCGCCCACGGGAGAGCAGACCACCATGACCAGCACGCAGACCATGCAGGATCAGATCGCCCTCGTCACCGGGGGCAGCCGCGGGATCGGACGTGCCATCTGCCTGGCCCTTGCGGGCCGGGGCTGCACCGTGGTCGCCTGCGCCCGCGACGCGTCGAAGCTCCAATCCCTGGCCGAGGAGGCAACCGGACGCGAAGCCCCCGGCCGCATCGACCCGCGCGCGATTGACGTGTGCGATAAGGACGCCATCACCGCCCTGATTGAGGACGTCGGCGCCAAGTACGACAAGGTGCAGATCCTGGTCAACAACGCCGGGATCACCCGCGACGGACTGGTCATGTCGATGGACGACGACCAGTTCGAGGACGTGCTGACGACGAACCTTCGATCCGCGTTCTGGTTCTGCCGCGGCGTGAGCCGGATGATGGTCCAGGGGCGCTACGGGCGGATCGTCAACGTCTCCAGCGTCTCGGGCGTGATGGGCAATGCCGGTCAGGCGAATTACGCTGCCAGCAAGGCCGGGCTGATCGGCCTGACCAAGAGCATCGCGAAGGAACTGGGGAAGCGGAAGATCACGTGCAACGCGGTGGCCCCCGGGTTCATCGAGACCGACATGACTGACGTCCTGCCCGAGAAAGTCAAAGAGGGGGCGAAGTCGCTGATCCCGCTGAACCGGTTCGGCACGGCCGAGGAGATCGCCGAGACGGTGGCCTTCCTGGCCAGCCCCGCCGCCGGGTATATCACGGGGCAAGTGCTCATTGTGGACGGCGGGCTGCGCATGTAGGATTCCCGCCCGCCCCGCAGGCCGGCGTATCGGCCCGCGGCGGGCGAGCGAAGGGGCGCCGGAACCGCTCGGCGGTGGGCTCGAAGCCCGGCCGTCACCCGGCGGCCCGCGATTGCGGCTGTTTGACCGCACGACTATGATCGCTCCGCAACGGCCGGGGATCTGGTCTGAAATGGAAGTCTGAACTCGGGCAGAGGTTGAAAGCGTCGCGGCGCTGTGCCCGACAACGGAGGAATCATAAGGTGGCGAACCGCGAAGAAATCCTCGAAAAGGTCGTCCAGATCGTGGCCGACCAGATGGGCGTGGACAAAGCCGAAATCGAGGCCAGCACGTCCTTCGTCGAAGACCTGCACGCCGACTCGCTCGACACCGTCGAGCTGGTCATGGAGCTGGAGGACGAGTTCGACATGTCCATCCCCGACGAGGAGGCTGAGAAGCTCAAGACCGTCGGCGATGCCGTGGACTACGTCGAGCGCCAGATGGACGCGAAGGGCTAGTGAACGCGATGTCGCAGCGCCGGGTCGTCATCACCGGGATGGGCGCCATCACGCCTCTGGGCAACACCGTCGATCAGTTCTGGGAAGGACTGATCGAGGGTCGCAGCGGCGTCGGTCCCGTCACGCGCTTCGACGCCTCCGCGTTCGACGTGCGCTTCGGCGGCCAGTGCTGGGACTTCGATCCGGACAAGCAGATCGACCGGCGGACCGTCAAGCGGCTGGACCGCTTTTCGCAGTTTGCGCTGGCCGCGGCCCGCGACGCCCTGCGGGAATCCGGACTCCAGATCACCGAGTCCAACGCCGGCCGCGTCGGCGTGATCGTTGGCTCGGGCATCGGCGGGCTGGAAGAGCTGGAGGTCCAGCACTCACGACTGGAAAACAAAGGCCCGGACAAGGTCTCCGCGTTCACTATCCCCAAGCTGATGGTCAACGCCGCCGCCGGGAACATCTCGATGGAACTCGGCGCCAAGGGGATCAGCGCCGCGGTGGCCACGGCCTGCGCCTCGGCCACCAATGCGATGGGCGACGCCCTCAACGCCATCCGCCGCGGCGCGGCCGACGTGGTGCTCACCGGCGGGTCCGAAGCGGCCTTGACGCCGCTGGGGCTGTCCGCCTTCGCCGCCATGAAGGCGCTGAGCCCGCGCAATGACGATCCCCCTCGGGCGAGCCGCCCCTTCGATCGCGACCGGGACGGCTTCGTCCTCGGCGAGGGCGCGGGGATCCTCGTTTTTGAAGAACTTCAGTCCGCTCAGGCTCGCGGCGCGACGATCCTGGCGGAGGTCGTCGGCTGCGGCGTCACGTCGGACGCGGGGCATATTACGCAGCCGCTGGAAGACGGCGCGGGCGGCGCGGCCGCCATGCGTCTGGCCCTGGCAGACGCGGGGCTTAACCCGGACGACGTCGATTACATCAACGCCCACGGCACCAGCACGCCGTTGGGCGACGTGGCGGAGACCGTCGCCATCAAAACCGTCTTCGCCGGTCATGCCCGCCGACTGGCCGTCAGCAGCACCAAGAGTTCCGTCGGCCATTCGCTCGGCGCCAGCGGCGGGATCGAACTGATCGCCAGCGTCCGCGCCGTCGTGCAGTCGGTGGTTCCGCCGACGATCAACCTCGACCACCCGGGCGAAGGGTGCGACCTGGACTACGTCCCCAACACCGCCCGCGACATGCCCCTCCGGGCCGCGATGAGCAATTCGTTCGGCTTCGGCGGCCATAACGCGTCGATCGTGATCAAACGCTTCGAGAAGTAGATCGGCGAATGTCGCCTGCGGCGATTCGGACGCGGGCGATCTCCGCCGCGTTGTCGCGCCTGTGCACTGGCGGTTCGAGTTGAGAAATGACAACGCGGAGGGCGGCGATCTGATACCGCCGCCCTCCGTCAGTTCGATCAACAAGTTTGCGCGGGCCGGTTGAGCAGTCGATCGCTATTCCGGGCAGTCCGTGGTCTTCTGCAAGCCGCACTCGAGGACGGTGACGGTTCGCTCGCCGCTCTCGACTTTCTTGAACTTGGCCTTGGCCTTGCCCTTGTCGTTGACGTTCACCTGCGTGGATTCGCCCGTGTCCAGCGTGACAGTCAGCACGGCTTCCGGCACACCGCCCTTGATCTTGGCGGTCAGCTTACCCTTCTTGCATTTGACCTTGAGCTTCTCGCCGCCGCCGCAGGTGGTCGGACGGTTGTCGGCGGCGATGAGCACGATCCCCTCTCCGGCCGCGGTCGTGGCGTCCATCCACATGCCCGCCTGCAAGTCAAGCTGACCGGTGCCGTACGGCTCGGTGATTGGATGCGCGTTGTTGAGCACGAAGACGTTCGTACGGACTTCGTGCATCGTCCCTTCGCCGGTTCCGATCCCGAGTTCGTCCGTCTCGCCCGGCGACACGGTCACGAAGGGCTTGCCCTGGTTGAGCACGTTGGTGGCGTTGCGCGGATACAGATTGACGTACAGGACGATGTCGTATCCGGCGAAGTTGCCGGTCTCGATGCTCGTCTGATGGGCGACGTGAACGTTGTCCACGGGGAAGCCCATCGTGTTGATCAGGTAGTTGTAAACCGCGATCCCGTCACGCTCGGCGCTGAAGTCCGGATCGAGCGTACCGTTGTAGGTCGCCAGCCAGACCTTGGAATCGGCCGGGTTGCGATTGTCATTGGCCCAGTTGACGGAGCGGGCGTAGAGATCCCAGCCCGGCTCGGTCATCATGCTGGCCCGATACATGCCGAAGTACACGATGGGCTTCGAGCGATGGACGATGACCACGTCGCGATCCACGCGGCTGGTCGTCGGCCCGTCCAGGTGCCCGTAGAGTTCCTGGCGCAGCTCCGGCGTCAGGCCGTCGTCCGCGAATGCGGGCGTCGCGCCGCGCGCCGACCCGCTCGTCGCCAACAGGCATACCGCCATCGACGCGGCCGCCACGGTCATGATCCAATGTCGACTCGTCTTCGCGCTGTTCATGTCTTGCTCCCCAGTGTCAAACGGATGATCGGTGCATGAAATCCCGAACATGCACGCCCCACTTGCGGCGGAGACGGCCGACCCCGCCTCCCGCGAGGCCAGTATAACGAAACGCGGCCCCGGATTCACGCGGCGGTCCGAGAGACGCAGCCCCGAGCGCAGCGGCGTGCGCGGCGAGCCGGGTGGTTTCAGAATCCGAGGCCGCTCGGGCGCCGGCCTGCTATCGCTCCAGTTCATCGAGGCGTCGCGCGAGGTCGTTCATGCGTGCCTCCAGGGCGCTGACCCGGGCGGAAAGCTCGGTGAGGCTCTCGCCCTGTGAGGCGACAGGATTGGCGGCAGCGCGAGGTTCCGATGCGGAGGCTGCCGCGTCCTGTGGCGCGGCCGCGGCCGGCTGCGGCTCCGAACCGTCGCCGATCAGATGTCGCCAGCGATTGGCCGACTGGCCAGGAACGCGCGGGAGCATCTCAACGAACACGTGTTCGCCGGATTTGAGGCCCTCCAGAATGTTGACGACGGACTGCACGTCCTGAAAGGGCGTCATCCGGCCCGCGCGGGTGCGCAGCTCGCCCGGCGTCTGGGGCCCGCGCAGCATCAACTCAGTCATCACGGCCAGTTCGCGGCGGTCCCAGCCGAAATGCTCGGTGGCGCGGTGCAGGTAGCGGTTCGACCGCGCACCCGGCGACGGCGGCGCCTGCTCGGCGATGCCCTTGTTGCGCAGGTTTCGCAGTGCGCGGCTGATCGTGCCTTCGTCGAAGCTCACCACCGGATCGCGATTCTGCTTCTGGTTGCAGCCGGCGACCATCGAGTTGATCGTCAGCGGATAGCCCTCCGGCGTCGTCATCGACTTCTCGATCAGAACGCCCAGCAGGCGCAGCTCTTCGGCGCTGAGTGACGTGGTCATTCCGGCTTACCCTCTCACCGCCCGCCCTCGCGCGGCCGGGCTCCCCCGCGGCCGCGACGGCGGAACCTGCTCCGCAGTGCCAGGCCGACGAGAAGAGCCTACGCCAGCGATTCGCGAAAGAAAAGCGGTGCGCCGTGCGCGGGTGCGCGGGACTGCGCGGTCTGGCGGGATGCGGGATTGTGCGGGCCTGTGCGGGCAGGCTCGTGCGAGTATCATCCTGAGCCGATGACCGCGTCGGCGGTGCCGAGCGGCGGCTGTACGGCCGCCGGGCCGTTCCCGGGACTATCCGCCCGTGCCGACGAGGGTCAGCGTATGTAGCGCCGGCCCGGGGTCAGCACCCGCCGTGCGGCGAGCGCGCCGTCGCGGGCTCCGCCGAGTGCGGACGGTGGCTGGAAGCGTGTAACCGACAGCATGGGCTTCCTGCGGGAAGCCGTATTCGAGGAGTAATCCGATGGCATTTCAAATCAGACGCATGGTCAGTCTTGCAGCAGTGACGGCGATCGCGCTGGCCGTGCTGAACGTCGGCTGTTCTTCCAAAAAGCAGTCGACGACGACGGTCCGCGAGTCGAAGCACACGTCCGAGCCTGAAATCGGCTCGCCGGGTGAGATGGAGTCCGAGTACCAGATGGAATCGCCGGGGACGATGATCGTGGAGTGACGCGGACGCCGCGCGTCCGCGGGGCAGACGGGTTGCGGAAAGTCGCGTAACCGTCCGGAGTGCGTCGAGAGGCTCGGACGCATGCCGGCACGTTCACTCGCGGGTGTATGGCTGCGCCATTTCAGCCGTTCGGAGCGCCGAATCGAATGGAGGAAGCGCAGCTACAGCGGATAAAGCAACTGGCGGTCATCGCAGTCTTTACCGATAACAGCTTCCTCGAACGCCTCGTTCTCAAGGGTGGCAGTGCGATAGACCTATTTCACCCCTCGCCGGGCCGGGCGTCGCGAGACCTCGACTTCTCGATCGATGGTGACTTCAGCGAAGCTGCCGGCGCTCTGCGCAATCGATTCGAGCGTCTGTTGAGCGAGACTTTCCAACCTGAGGGCCTCGCGGTCTTCGATGTTGAGTTCAGCGCGACGCCTCCGCCGGAGCGAATCGCGGACCTGCCGTTCTGGGGCGGGTACGTGCTCACGTTCAAGCTTGCGCAGCGAGACGCGTACGAGGCAACACAGCGGAAGCTGCGGAGTCTTTCAAGCCGGCGAGCCGAGAAAGAGAAACAAAAGCTGCGTTCCAGGCAGGCCGTGGACGTGGGCCCCGGCGGCCTGAAGACGTTTACCATGGAGCTCAGCAAGCACGAGTACTGTGACGGCAAGGAAGGCCGGGAGATCGACGGATACGTCGTCTACGTGTATCCGCCGTTGATGATTGCGTGCGAGAAGCTGCGGGCGCTGTGCCAGCAGGCTCCAGAGTACCGGGCCAGGGTCATGAGCCGACCCGGCACGCCGCGGGCGCGGGATTTCTTCGACATCCACTACCTCTCCGAAACGTACGACCTGGACTGGTCCGCCCGTGAGACGGCAGAGCTTCTGCAGGCGATCTTCGAGGCGAAGCGTGTCCCACTCGCGCTACTTCGCAGGATCGTCGAATTCCGGGACTTCCACGCCCAGGGTTTCGCGTCCGTGAAAGAAACCGTTCGGCCCGGACATCCGTTGAGGGACTTCGACTTCTACTTCGACTACGTCATGGAGGTTGTCTCCCGGCTATATCCCCTTGGGAACGAATAGCCGCCATTCTCGCAAGTAGTCCATGTCCTTCATGCCATGGACGAGATAGAAGTCCAGGCCATCTTCGGGTACCTGGAAGACCTTGTGCCTCCGCAGTGTCGGCAACTCGTAGCCGCTCCGTTGCAGGTAGAACCCCACTGCCTGACCGTACGGGTAGACGTACTGCAGCTTCGTCAGCATCGCCGCAAGTCGATTGAGCGATAGTTCCGCCCGCCGATATGCCTCCAGTACCTCCGCGACGCCACCGGCGTACATCGGCCGCACCGTGATGTCGATGAGTGTTCGTTCGATCCCCGTCACCGGAACGGCGTCGCCGAACTCGTCCGTCAGATCGACAACCCCAAGTCTGCCGGTATGTTTCCCGTTCACGTAGCAATAGCGGTAGCCTTCGTATTCGGTCACGTTGGTCGTTGTGCGCTGCGGGCGCCGAAATGCGACATCGAGCCGTTCCTGCGTCAGGCCGTCCGGCGACGCAGGCTGCGGACGCTGTTCGTGATTCACATACACGGTCTTGGGCACCTGGTCCGTCAGGCCGTGAAGTGCAACCGCTCCGTAGTGCGAGAGATACCCGCCTTCCTTCATCGAGACCGCAAGCTTGAACCGGGAGATATCACCCCACACGTACCGAGTCTCGCTCCGGTGCGGGAGATCGAACGCGACGCGGCGCAGTGCAGTCCTGGTGATGAGGAAATCGATGAACTCGCTGAGCGTCATTCCCGCTCGAAGCCGCCAGAACTCGCGCTGTGCGGCGAGGATGGCTCCGAGCTCTTTCTGCTTGAACACCTTCTGTCCGCTGCCTCGGAAGAAGCGGACGATATCCGGCTTGGCGATTGCGATACGGGCCTCGGGCATCCACGTTTTCCTGCTCTCAAGTCTGTCAGATGTAGTATATATACTACATCTGACCATCATGCAAACCTGCCCCAAAGCACTGAAACCAAACATTAACCTAACGAATTGCTGCCCCGAGTGAGGTATACATACCTCACTCGGGGCAGCACGATCAGGGCCTAAGGGCCTGCACGCCACGCAAACGGCCATCTCGCGTCATCCCCTGGCCGCTTCCGTTGCGCCTCATTGGCGTATCTGTAGTATATATACTACAGATACGTTGACCTCACGCCGGTAACATGACTCCGCCCCGGCACCGTCCCTAGGTCTGTCCAACGTGGCGCTGGTTGCGAGTCGACGATCCGCCTGTGGCAGGCCATTCGGCGGCGGCCGCTACTCCGCGAGCATCTCTTCGATGACGGATTCGAACTGGCCGCGGAGTTTCTTGTAGGCGTCGCCGGTGGCTGGGCCGCTGAAGCCGGTGTAGACCGACCGGACCACGCCGTCGCCGTCCATGAAGATGAAGGTCGGGTAGGCGCGGATCTGATCCAGCATGGGGAACGCGGCCGCGGCCTTCTCGCGGTCCTTCACGCCTGCCAGCAGCACGGGATAGGCGACGTTGTATTTCCCGATGTACGTGCGGACGAGGCCGGCGTCGCGGTCGAAGTCGCCGGTGGCCTCGAAAGCCAGCGCCTGGATGCGCAGGCCGCGCGAGCCGTATTTCTTCTGCAAGTCGCCCAGCAGGGCGGCGGCGTCGTGACAGTTGGGGCACCAGGTGCCGAACAGTTCGATGATCCGTGCCTTGCCGGCAAACTCCGGATCGGTCAGCGCATGTTCGACGCCGTCGGGATCCCGGAAGCGCAGCTCCGCCAGATCGGCTTTGCCCGTCCATCGCGTCAGGCCGAAAGCGTCCGGCAATGCGGCGTCGGTGTTCAGCCGGGCCGTCCAGCCGTCCTTGAAATGATCGGATGACCAGAACGTGCCTTTCAACTCGCCGGTCGGCTGGCGGTTGGCGTGGAATAAAAAGGCATGGGCGCCGTCAAAGGCCGAAAGCCGCAGCCGCTCGCCGTCGAACTCGCCGCCCAAATAACGGTAGTCGCCCGTCGTGGTCATGATGGTGCCGAAGGCCCACCCCTGCTCGAACGCGGTGAACTCCGCAACGGCGGGCGTCTCGCTGGATTCAAACTTGACTTCCCACCGGCCCTTAAGCGCCATGATCCCCGCCTCCTCGGCGTTGCCGTGGCTCAGGTCGAACAGCGGCTGCGCGCCGTAGGTGGCGTGGAACGGCATCTTCGTCCATTCGTCGGCGCCGCGGCGCTTGGTCCATTCTCCGTCGAGTCGCATGCCCTCTTCGCTGACCTTCGCGCGGATGCGGGAGTCGTAGTGATCGAATTCCATGACGACCTCGCCGCCGTCGACGATGACGCGGGGAATGGTCAGGCGCTCGGTGCTGTTGGTCACGTAGCCGACGTAGCCATCACGACGGGGGTGGAAATCGAGGCGGAACGGCAGCGGACCCCCCGGGCTGTCCAGCCAGCCGCGCCAGGGGCCGGGTTGAAACGTCGGGGACTGCGCGGCCTGAAGCGGGGCGGCGCCGAGTACGATCGCAAAGCACAGGACGGCGTTCATGGTCTGGTCAATCTCCTGCATCTGACGCGGGCCGACGGCGACGCAGACGCGATTCAGCGCAACTCCGTCACGTCGAAGCGGCCGTCGGCGAGCGATCCGACCCGGCCGACTCACGTTCCCGGCATCGGCCGAATCGTCGGCTCCCTGCAAGACGAAGCGGGCCACTCCTCACTGTGTATGGCGCTCCCACGTGTGAGGTCAACCCCCGCCAGGCGCATCAGGACGCCACGCCGCGGCCAGCAGGGGGCGCCAGCGGGCGCGGGCCGTGGCCGGCATCTGCGGCGTGGCGCTGCCGCCACTGGGCAAGCGGCCAGGGCCATCCGCCGATAACCCCAGTGCGGGCGATTGGATCGTCACGGGTGCGACGCGCCCGGCCCGCGCGCCCACAGGCAGATGAAAACCATGACCGAAACGACCCTCGAACGACCGATTGAGCGGATTCGACCGTCTGTGCCCCCGCCGGACGCGGACGTCCCGGCATTGACGATTTCCGTCATCCTCACCGTCCGCAACGACCCCGACGGGCTGGCGGAGGCGCTCGCGTCCCTCGCGCAGCAGACGCGGCCGGCGGACGAAATCGTCGTCTGCGACGGCGGCTCGGACGAGGCTCGCCTCGCGGCCACGCGGAGGCTTGTCGGCCGCTACGCGACGGCGCGCCTGCTGGTGGGCAAACGGTGCAACATCGCCGAGGGGCGCAACCGCGCCATCCGCGACGCCCGGGGCGGAATCATCGCCTGCATCGACGCGGGCTGCCGCGCTCATCCGACCTGGCTGGAGCGATTGACTGCGCCGTTGCTGACGTCGAACGCCGAGGTCGTCGGGGGGGGGTATCGCGTGACGCCGCGCAGCGAGTTGCAGCGGATGGCCTCGCTGCTGACCATGCGGCGGACGACGGATGCCGATCCGCTCCGCTTCAACCCCAGCGCCCGGTCCCTGGCCTTCCGGCGCGACGCCTGGGAGCGCGCCGGCGGGTTCCCAAGTTGGCTTCAGACGGCCGAGGACACGCTCTTCTGCCTCAAGCTGCGCACCATGACACCCGCGCCGGCGTACACGTTTGCGCCGGAAGCGGTCGCGACGTGGACGCCGCGGCCTACCCTGCGCCAGACGCTGACGCAGTTCTATCGTTACGCCCGCGGCGAGGGGCAGATCGATCGGGGGGGGGCGACCCAGCGCTACCACGTGATGCGCTGGGCGGCCGCCCTGACCTGGGCGGTGGCCGGGGTGATGCTGTCGGGCCACGGCGCGACCGCGGCCGCAACGGCGTGCGCAATCATCGCGGCGTGGGCGTTCGTACGACCCTTCTCACTGCGGGCCGGCGACATCGCCGACAGGATGGGCGTCGCGGCCGTCCCGTTTGCCTTCCTGATGAACGAAATGCTGACGATCGTGCAGTGGTTCGGCTGGCTGCGCGGAGCGCGCGACCGCCGCCAGAGCGGCGATGTCTACATCGAGCGGCTTGAACGCTACTTCGGCCGCGACAGCGCCGATGGCAAGATCGCGCCGTGGAACACAACCACACGGGTCGCACCGCCGACGCTGGTGGTGGCCTGGAACTGGGCGCCCGCCGCGCGAGCGTCCGCTCAGGTGATGGAGACGCTGTTCAAGCAGGCGCCGCGGGGCGTCTTCCGCGTGCTCACGCGGCGGTACCCCGGCAAACCGCCGATGCTGCCCTGGGAGGACGCGGTTCCGACGGAGCGGCTGCGCTGGCCGCTGACCAGCGACGAACCCGTGCGGCTGTGGACGTGGCTCGCAGAACTCACGACGACGTGCAAGGCGCTGTCGCGTGCGTGTGCGATGAACCGCGCCCGCCGCATTGAGCGCGTGCTGGCGATCTACCCGACGCGATACGGCCTGCTGAGCGGGTGGATGATTTCCAAGGTGATCGGCGCGCCGCTGGTGCTGTACATGCACGACCTGTGCGCCGAGGCGCTGCTGACCGGCAGCCGGCTGAAACGCTGGTTCTGGACGGCGATCGACCGGCGGATCGTGTCGGACGCAACGCTGGTGATCGTGCCGACGGACGAGATGGCGGAGCATTATCGCGGCCGCGGCGTGGCGCAGATCGTCGTGCTGCCGCATTGCATTCCGGATGATGTGTGCGAGTCGGCTCGGGAGAGGGCTTCCTCCACCGGCGATGCTTTGCATTCGGCGAATGAACACGGCGGCGACGCCGGCACTGAGTCGCTGCGACTCGTCTACGCCGGCCGCGTATACGACGCCCATGCAGACGCGGCGGCGGCGCTGGCCACGGCCGTGCAGGATCAGCCTGACCTGAGCATGGCGTTCCTGAGCAATGCTCATCCGGCGTTGTCCGGCTGTGACGTTCGCTGGATGGAGCGGGCGGCGGCCTTGCGCGAGGTCGCGGCCGCGGACGCCTGCGTGGTGGTGCTGTCGTTTACGCAGTGGCCGGAGGAAGTCCGCTGCTGCTTCCCGTCAAAGCTGACCGAGTATCTGGCCCTGGGCAAGCCGATCCTGGCGGTCGTGCCCGCGGGCTGCTTCACCGATCGCTTCTTGCGCACCCATGCCTGCGGGCTCGTCGTCAACAGCCTCGACGCCGGGGCCATCCGCGAAGCCCTCGACTCGTTGCGCGACCCCGCCCGGCGGGAGGAACTGGCGGCGCATGCGAAGGCCGCGGCGCGAACCCTGAACGCGCTTCCGTGGATGAACGCTCTGCTGGAAGCGTTGCGAACGGGCACGACGACGACCCCGTCAATCGACGGCCCGCCGACCTGCTCATCCGGCGGCAACACCGCCGCGCCACGTGCAACGACGGTTGGCGCGACCGCGGGCGTCACGGCCGATCGCACGCGCGCGGCGACCGATCTGAAACCATCGCCCGCTGCCGACCCCGCCACGTGCGTCGAAGCGCCGGCGGGATCAACGTAGCGAGAGGATTCGCGGGCTTATTTTTGATCCCGATTCCGCCCTTCCTGGCCGGCATTCGATGCGGCGACGCCACTTCCCCCTGCGCGGACGTTTGTCGCGCCGCGGCGGTGGCGCCGCTGCCTGTTGGTGGAAGCGGTGTCCGACGCCCTGCCGCCGCGTTTGTGGTATCCCTGCTTGACGGATTCGTCCCCGGTCTGTGGGATGGTTCGCTTGCCCGCCGTGGCGCGACGCATGCCGCGGCTGGCAGCCTGTTGAAGAACGGCTCACCGCTTGTGTGGCACGACCGGCTTCCGGCCGCTGGAATCACGGCCTGGAAGGCCGTGCCACACATTCTTCAACAGACTGCCGGCATGGGCACGGAGTTCGGACCATGAGCACGCCGTTTCACCCTCAACGTACCTGGATCGAGCGGACCGCCGTGCGCCTCGGGTGGATTTCGAATACGGACGCGAACACGCCGCCGATGTACGGCGTCGCGCGGACGGCGAGCGGCGCGAGCACGCGGCTCGGCACGTCGGGCGGTCGGGGAGTCGCACTGCCCATCGCCGATCAGCGGCTGGGCGAGGCGGGGTGCTCGACCGGGGCGCTGGCGTTGCCCCAGGCGTCGCGCGCGACCACCTGGACGATGCCGCTCGCGTCCCGCAGGTCGATGAAGG
>CAZYLK010000124.1:16910-18266 GCA_964648365.1 uncultured Phycisphaeraceae bacterium | reverse complement strand
CGGCGAACTTCATCCTCGCTACCACGCGCCGAGGCGTTCATCGCGGTTGCGGCGATCTGGACTCGACGGGCGAGGAGCATGGAGGTAACTGGTGCAATTGACAGGATGCATAGAGAAAAGCTTGATTCAGCGCTACGGCAGGCCGGACGTCTTAGAATCCATCCCGTTCGTTCAGTATCGCTGGAGAGGCAATGATGATGCACTCGCTTCCACTACATACAGGTTCATGGATTGGACTTTGGTTACGGATCAGCGGCTGCTCCGCCTGCAAGCTCTGTACGGCGATGCTGTCGGGGGCAGCTTGGTCGGAGGCTCTCTGAAACTTGCCATGCTTCGTGGGCCAGAAGTGTACGGTCTGTACTGCATCAACGAGCTTTGGTCTCAAGAGGAGGTCCAAAGGGCCAGGCAAATGGACGAGGAAATCGTATTTTTCATGGATGCGTCCAATGTGTGGTTCTACGGCATCAAGGGCCACAACCTCTATGCATTTGATGCTGAAACCGAGGAACTCGACAAGCTCGGGCCCGCGAGACGAGCAATAGATACGCTTATCGCAGAGTGGGAAGATTCCGCAAAGCGGGGTGGCCCGTAAGCCAGTGCCACATCGGAGTTCACGGGGCTGGGAACGGCGCCACCTGGCGCGGCGGGCTTCACACCTACATCGGCGCGCGGCCGCGGATGGCGGCGTCGAGCATGGCGGTGCTGGCGTACTCGAGCTGGGAACCCACGGCCAGGCCGCGGGCGGGGCGGGTGATGCGGATGCCCAGGTCGGCCAGCAGGCTCTGGACGTGCAGCGCGGTGCCGTCGCCGTCGAGCGTCGGATTCAGCGCCAGCACGACCTCGGTGACGCCGCCGCCACGTACGCGAGCCACCAGGGCGTCGATGGTCAGATCGCCGGGTTCGATGCCTTCGAGCGGGGCGATGTGGCCCATGAGCACGTGGTAGACGCCGCGGATCTGGCCGGTCGCTTCGAGCGCCTGCACGTCGGCCGGCTGTTCGACCACCCAGATCTCGCCCTGATCGCGGCGGGCGTCGGCACAGATGCCGCAGGGGTCGGTCTCTGTCAGGTTGAAGCAGCGGCGGCAGTGGTGGATGCGGTCCTTGACGTCCATGACGGCGCGGGCGAGCAGCGCCGCCTCGTCGCGCGGCTGCCGCAGCAGGTGGAACGCGATGCGCTCGGCGCTTCGCGGGCCGACGCCGGGGAGCTTTTGAAGCTCACCTTTCAGGCGTTCCATGCATTCGATTGTGCCGGATTTCATGGCAGCGGGGTGAAGTCAGGAGTCAGCAATCAGGAGTCAGGGGTCAGGAGTCACGAGCTACCAACGCGAAGGGGCAGCTCACTCGACATTCGACGTC
>CAZYLK010000124.1:0-16810 GCA_964648365.1 uncultured Phycisphaeraceae bacterium | reverse complement strand
GTCAGGAGTCACGAGCTACCAACGCGAAGGGGCAGCTCACTCGACATTCGACGTCTGCCGTCTGGCATTCGTTATTCGCCATTCGACATTGGCTATTCCTACTGCCCCCCCCCGAACATGTCGGCGATGCCGGGCGGCAGGGCCATGCCGCCGGTCAGCTTGCTCATTTCTTCTCTGAGCGCCTCCTGCGATCGCCTCACGGCCGCGCCGACGGCGGCTTTGACCAGATCCTCCAACAACTCCACGTCGCCGGTCGCCTCGGGGGCGATCTTGATGTCGACGAGCACGGCCTTGCCGTCAACGGTGGCGCGGACCTGGCCCGCGCCCGCTTCGGCGGAGTATCGCTTCGCGGCCAGTTCCGCCTGCATCGCCGCCATGTTGCTCTGCAAGTCCTTGGCGGATTTCAACAGGCCGGCCAGATTTCCAAGATTTCCCAGCATGCGCTCATGCCTCCTCGTTCAATGGCTCTGCGTCCGAATCCGGCTCGGCCTCGGCAGCGACCGGTTCATCCGCAATTGTATGCGCCGGCCGGCTGACCGCGACCAGCGTGCCGTCCACCAGTTCCATCGCCCGGCGCACCCGTGGGTCGGACGCCGCCCGGGCGCGTTCGGCGGACGACGCGACCTGACTCGGCGCCGCGGGAGGACGACCCGTCGGGGTGGTCGGGATCACGCCCGCGCGGGACGATTCACGCACCGCGCCGACCGCAGCGCCATCGCGCGAAGCCTGGGCTGGACCGGCGGGCGTTGGCGGCGTCGCGCTAACGGCGGTGACCGCTGATGCGGCACCCGGCGTCGCGATGGCGGCTTCGGCGGGTGATGACCGCGCAATTGAAGGCTGCGCGGGTACCGGCCGGGTAGCCGATGGCTCCCCGGATGCCGGCCGGGCGGCTGAGGCTCGCATGGGAGACCCGCCGGGGTGCTCGGGCGGCGGCGCGGGTGCGGACCGCGTTTCAACGACCGCCGCCGCGGCCTGGGTCAAGTTTTTTTTTTGGTCAGGCCCCGCTGAAGCACCCCCCCCGCCGAGCAGCGCGGCGATGTCCGCGAACTGCCCACTGGCCGCCAGGCGCACCACGGCGGCATCGGCCAGCGCGCGCCCGGCGCCGCTGTAACGAGCGGCGCGGCGGACCTCCTCGACCAGCGTGATCATGTAGACGTACACCGGCGGCGGGAAGCGGGACGCCTGTTCGTTCATGGCGCCGCGGACCTGCTCCGGCACGTCCACCAGTTCCGTCGCGGCGCCGCACACGCGCAGAAGCATCAGCGAACGGAGGTAGTCAATCAGCCCATCGCAGAATCGGGCCACCGTCTGCCCACCGGCGAAAATCTCTTCGAGCTTGTTCAGCGCCCCGGCCGCGTCGGATGTCGAGAGGCACCCGACCAGCGCGAAAAGCTGTTCGTCATGGGCCGGCGGCAGCACCTGCTCCATCACGGCCGTGGTGACGTTTTTCGCCTCGAATGCGAGCACCATGTCCATCAGCGACAGCGCGTCGCGGACGGAACCGTTGGCGAGGCGCGACAGCCGTCGCACGACGCCGTCTTCGGCCTTGATGGACTCCGCCTTCAGGATGCCGGCCAGGTGGGTCGCGATGGCGTCCGGCGCAACGGCCCGGAACGAGAATCGCTGGCAGCGGCTCTGAATGGTGGCCGGCACCTTGTGCAGTTCGGTTGTCGCGAGGATGAACTTCACGTGCTCGGGCGGCTCTTCGAGCGTCTTGAGCAGCGCGTTGAACGCGCCCGTGCTGAGCATGTGAACTTCGTCGATGATGTAGACCTTGAAGCGTGCCCGGGCGGGGCGGAGCGTCGCGTTGCTGCGCAGTTCGCGGATGTTATCGACGCCGGTATTGCTGGCGGCGTCGATCTCGATGACGTCGATGTCTTCGCCCTCGGCGATGGCCGTGCAGGAGGCACACTTGAGGCAGGGCGTGACGGTCGGGGCGTCGGCTTCGAGGCAGTTGAGGGCTTTGGCCAGGATGCGGGCGGTCGACGTCTTGCCGACGCCGCGGGTGCCGGTGAACAGATACCCGTGATGCACGCGCCCCGCCGCGACGGCGTTCTTGAGGGTGGTCGCGATCGCGTCCTGCCCGACCAGGTCGTCAAAGCTGCTGCTGCGGTATTTTCGAGCCAGAACCTGATATGCCATGTCCGTCCACCGTCCAAACCGCTCGAATGCCGGAGGCCGCGCCGATCGAACGCCCGCGCGAGAGGCGAGTTCGCCCAGCGGCGTTCGACAGATCGGGCGACGACCCGGGTGCGATTCTAGCGTGACGGCGCGCCGGCGACAGGCGCGGGCGCAGGCGACCTCCCGAGACGGTGAACTCACGAGCCGTCACGGCTTGGCCCTTTCCGTGGCAGTATGCGCGCGCGCCTGGGCCGGGCGGTTGGGCTCGGCGCGCCCCGCGCGCTCCACGGCCTCGAAGACGAGACCGTGGCACCCGTGGCATCGCCGCGAATTGACCTCACCCGCCCGATGGCTGATGATGCCCGGACCGTCCTGGCGGCACTTGAATGCAAAGTGGTGTGAAAGGCACCACCGGGTGCGGTGCCACTGCTCTTGAGCAGTGCGGCTTCGCGGCAAGCGACGTCTCCAAGTCAAGCCAAGGCGCGGCCCAACAAGGCGTACCCGCCGCCACGGTTTGAGCGGTCATCCCATGATGAAGACACTGCTCAAAGAGCAGTGGCACCAAGTGGTACCAGTGGCACCAAGTGGCGCGAGCACTCGACGTCGCGCGGGTCAGGCCACCTCTATCGCGTTCGCCTTCAGCAGGCAGTACACCGTGCGGCCTTCGCGCAGGCCGAGTCGTTCGTGGGAGCCGGCGCTGACTTCGACGAGCAGGCTTGGGCCGGCGTCGAGTTCGACGAGCACGCGGCCGTCGTGATGGACGTGGCGGCGGATGACGGCGGGAAACTGGTTGCGGATGGAAATGGCCTCGACCGGTCCGGCCGAAAGGGCGACGTCCTGCGGGCGGATCGCCACCGACAGCATCGTGCCGACGGGCGCATCCAGCAGCGGGCCGAACAGCTCAAGCGGTTGCGGTGGATCGCCGCCCTCCGCGGCACTATCGCCGTGGGCAATTCGTCGCTGCTGCACTTCCGGCGGAATCGCGCAGGCCAAAGCCTGCGGCTCGGCGCTGGCACCTGATCGAGCGCGGTGATGTACTGAGACGAGCCGGGTGCAGCCGCCGGCGGCGTCGTGCGCCGCGACACGCACGTCGACGATGTTGATCAACCCTTCCGCGCCGAGTGCCGGCAAGACGGCGGCGTCCAGCGCCAGATCCAGATATGCGCCCGTCCCGGCGACGCGGCCGCGGTCGAGCACCAGCATCCGCCGCGTCAGTTGCAGCGCTTCGCGCACGTCGTGCGTCACGAAGACCATCGGCAGGTCGAAGCGGTCGCGGACGCGCTGGAGGAATCCGAGCGCCTGGCGGCGTAGCCGCACGTCCAGGCCGGTCAGCGGTTCGTCGAGCAGCAGCAGCCGTGGACCCGCCAGCAGCGCTCGCCCCAATGCGACGCGGCGGCGCTCCCCGCCGGAGAGCGTCGCCGGCCGGCGGTCAAGCAGTTGCGACAGTTCCAGCAGGCTCGCGACGTCGCCGAATGCCGGGCCATGATGGCTTCCGCGTACGAAGCGCGCCCCGTATCGCAGGTTGCCGCGCACCGTCAGATGCGGAAACAGACGGTCGTCCTGAAACACAAAGCCGATCCGCCGGGCATGGGGGGGGGCATCGACGCGAACTGCGGCGTCGAACAACACGTGGCCCGCGGCGACGATCCGCCCGCGCCCCGGCTTCACCAGCCCGGCGATCAGATGGAGCAGCGTGGTCTTGCCCGCGCCGGAGCGGCCCAGCAGGGCGATGACGCGGTCGTCCCATTCCGCCACGACGTCGAGGTCAAAGCCGCCTCGCGTGCAGGCGACGTCGAGTGAGAGCACCGGACCGCGTCGTCCGTCCGCAGTCATGTTTGACCCAGCCCGCGGCGCACGCGGCGGGACACCAGGTCCGAGACCAGCAGCGCCGCCAGCGAGAGCAGCACGGAGACCAGGGCGAGTCGATGCACCGCCGCCTCTGCGCCCGGGATCTGGAGATGCGTATAGACCGCCAGCGGCAGCGTCTGCGTGCGGCCGGGGATGTTGCCCGCGAAGGTGATGGTGGCGCCGAACTCGCCAAGGCTGCGGGCGAAGCCGAGCATCACCCCGGAGAGGATGCCGGGCAGGCAGAGCGGCAGCGTCACCGTCAGGAAGGTCCACCCGCGGCTCGCGCCCAGCGTTCGTGCTGCCTCTTCGAGCCGGCCGTCGACGAGTTCGATCGACAGCCGCACCGCCCGCACCATCAGCGGAAACCCGACCACCGCCGCCGCGAGCGCGGCGGCCCGCCAGGTAAACGCCACGTCGAAGCCCACCGATGAAAGCAGCCCGCCCATCGCACCATTGCGCCCGAACAACGCCAGCAGCGCGTATCCCACCACGACCGGCGGAAGCACGAGCGGCAAGTGTACCAGGGCGTCGACGATCGCCTTGCCGCGGAACTCGCGCCGGGCCAGGAGCCACGCCACGGCGATGCCCGGCGGGAGCATCAGCAAGACACTGGCCAGTGCGACCCGGAGTGAGAGCAGCAGTGCGTTGGATTCGGCTTCAGTCAGCATGGGGTTGAAGAAGGGAGTGAGGGAGTGAGGGAGTGAGGGAGTAAGGGAAGAGCGGCGGCGGAATCCGAGTTGAGATGTCTTACCTGCTTCACGCCCTCACTCTCCCTGTCCGACAGCGGACCATCACACCCCGTCACGCTGACGGCATAACTCCCGTTCTCACTTACTCGGCTTTCGTCATACTTGCGCCAGCCGTGTGCCGCGGATCGTCAGGACGGAGCCGCCGGTGAGCCGCCAGCCGTTGAACGGCGTGTTGCGGGACTTTGACTCGAAACGAGCCGCATCGACGGTCCAATCCGCATTGGGGTTGACCACCGTCACATCCGCACCAGCGCCTACTGCGAGTCCTCGGCGTTCGATGCCGAGCACGCGCGCCGGCGCGGACGTCATCCACTCGATCAGTCGCGACCAGTCGGCCAGGCCGGATTCAATCATCGCCCGCGCCGCCAGCGCCAGCGACGTCTCCAGCCCGACGATGCCGGGCGGCGCTTTGAGGAAGCCCGCGGCCTTCTCGCTCGCCGCGTGCGGCGCATGATCCGTGACGATGCAGTCGATGGTTCCGTCGAGCAGGCCGGCGCGACACGCATCCACGTCAGACTGGGGACGCAGAGGCGGGTGCATCTTCGTGTTCGGATCGGCGTCCGCACATGCCTCGTCGGTCAGCACCAGATGATGCGTGCAGACTTCACTCGTGACGGGCAACCCGTCGCGCTTCGCGCGGCGAACAAGCTCTACGGCCTGTGCGGTCGAGATGTGCGCGACGTGATAACGCGCGCCGGTGGCGCGGCACAGGTCGATGTCTCGCTCGATCATCGCCTCTTCCGACCGCGGATCCAGGCCCGGCAGCCCCAGCCGGCGCGACACATCTCCCAGGTGCATGACGCCACCGGCCGACAGCTCGCGAAACTCGCAATGTTGAATCAGGATCGCATCGGCCGCGGCCGCCGCGTCGAACGCGGCGCGCATGACGTCGTTGCGATCGACGCCGGAGCCGTCGTCGCTGAAGGCGATGGCGCCGGCTGCTTTCAGCGCGCGAAGATCGGCAACCACCTCGCCGCGGCGGCCGACCGTGATGCAAGCCACCGGGTAGACCGTGCAGAGGTTGACCTCGGCCGCCCGGCGGCGGACGAGTTCGAGGGTCGCGGCCGAGTCGAGCGGCGGCGTGGTGTTGGGCATACAGGCGACGTGCGTGAAGCCGCCCGCGGCCGCGGCGCGGCAGCCGGTCTCGATGGTCTCCTTATGCTCCCCGCCCGGTTCGCGCAGGTGGACGTGGATGTCCATCAGACCTGGGCAGACGATGCACCCGGCGGCGTCGATCTCATGCGCCCCGCGCTGAGCCGACGCCGGGGAGGCGATCAGGCCGTTGCGGACGGCGAGATCGGCCACTTCGTCTCGACCCTGGAACGGATCGATGATCCGCCCGCCGCGCAGGAGAATCTCGCAATGATCGCTTACGTCCAGCATGGTTCGCGCACGCTCGTCCGGCCCGAACGGCAGTATCGGCCCGGCGGCGGTCGATGCAAGTGGGCGGCGGGCATCGGGGCGGCTGTGACGGGGCGGTGCGGTGCGGGTCACTGACACGCACTGCTCAAGAGCAGTGGCACCAATTGGCACCGGTGGAACCAGTGGCACCAAGTGGCACCGGCGAACGGATTGACGCCCGCGGACCACACACCGACAATTCGCCGGTCCGATTCCGGATGATGGGAGATGACGATGCCGAAGGGTTTCAGACCGGTGGTCGCCGTCCGCGAGTTCACCCGCCGAGCTTCAAGCGCGCACGGCCTGCGGCGATGGAGGCTTGCGTGTGCCGCCATCCTGGCGGCGATTGCGCTGCCGGCCCTGACGGGTTGCGAAGCGCCCCCGGGCGCGGACATGATCGTGACGCACGCCCGCATCTGGACGGGCGTCCCCGGCGCCGCGGACGTCCCGGCCATGGCGATCACGGACGGGCGGATCGTCGCAATCGGATCCTATGAGGAAGTGATGTCGCACGCAGGCGGGGATACGCTGCGCATCGACGCCCGCGACCGGCGCATCGTCCCGGGCATCACGGATTCGCACATTCATACGATCGGGGGGGGGCTGCAACTGGCGCGGCTCAACCTGCGCGACGTGCCGGATCGGGATGCGTTCGTCGCGGCCGTGGCGACGGCGGCGGACGAGGCGTCGCCGGGCGAGTGGATCCTGGGCGGTCGCTGGAGCGTGGACAGTTGGTCTCATGAATCACCGACGCGCCATTGGATCGACGAGGCCACCGGCGACGTGCCCGCGTTTCTGAACCGCATGGACGGGCATCAGGCGCTGGTCAACAGCGCCGCGCTGAAGCTCGCCGGCATTGACGCGTCCGGGCCGAACGACCCCGTAGGCGGCGAGATCGAGCGCGACCGCGCCACCGGCGAACCAACGGGTATCCTCAAAGAATCGGCGATGGACCTCGTCTCGCAGCACATCCCGCCGCCGACCGATCGGCAGCTTGACGAAGCCCTCACTCGGGCGATGCGCCATCTGAACGCCCACGGCATCACGGCCGTGCATGACATGTCCGATCCGTCGCATCTGCCGGTCTTCGAGCGGGCCGCCGCGGCCGGGACGTTGACGCTGCGCGTCCGGTCGTACGTCTCGACGGAAGACTGGGACGGCTGGGGCGACCGCGTTCGGAACATGAAGCAACGGCCCGGCCCAACCGGCGTGGCGGCGTGGGATCCGCACATGTTCGAAGTCGCCGGCTTCAAGGGGTACATGGACGGCTCGCTGGGCAGCCGCACGGCCTATATGCGGGAACCGTTTGCGGACGTCGATGATCACACGCGCTATCCGCGCGGCCAGCGTACGGCGTTTACGGCGGATCAGCAGGCGTTCGAGCGGATCGTCGCCGATGCTGACGCCCGGGGCCTGCAACTCGCGGTACATGCGATCGGCGACGAGGGCAATCACCTGGTGCTCAACAGCTACGAGGCCGCCGCCGTCGCCAACGGCGAGCATGACGCACGACATCGGATCGAACATGCTCAGCATCTGCTGGTGGAGGACATTCCCCGGTTCGTACCGCTCGGCGTCGTGGCGTCGATGCAGCCGTTCCACAAGGCTGACGACGGCCGCTACGCCGAGCAGGCTCTGGGCCCGAGTCGACTGCCCGGGTCGTATGCGTTTCGTCCGCTTCTGGACGCGGGTGCCGTTGTGGCTTTTGGAAGCGACTGGCCGGTGGTCACGGCGGACCCGTTCGCGGGGATGCATGCCGCGGTGAATTCGCGGACGCTGGATCACGTCGTGTGGCTGCCGGAGAACGCCGTCAGACCGCGTGAAGCCCTCTACGCGTACACCGTCGCGCCAGCGTGGGCCGGCCACGCGGAGGCGTATCGCGGCACGCTCGAAGTCGGCAAGGCGGCGGACTTTACGATGCTCTCGACGGACGTGCTGCGAGCGCCGCCGTCACAGATCGTCGGGACGCGATGCGTCATGACCGTTGTAGCGGGGCGCATTGTGTATTCGCACTAAACGGACCAGGCCGCGGCTTCCGGAGCGCTGGTCCATCGGAACGGAAGCATCGGTTCAGGCGCGGCCGGCGGCCGGCGAACTGAGTGGATGATTGAGCGTGGGGTATTTGCGGGTTTGGCGGGTTGAATGTGCGTCGCGCTTGAATCCGGGGGACTTTTTGCCTAGGCTTGTTGGCGAGAGTCACAGGTGAATAACCAGCGCCCGTCGCCGATTCGGCGAATCTCTCGGGGTACGAGTCGGTTCTGACGTTCCAGCCGGTCCTGGCCAAACTCGCGCATTGTTTCCGTTAGGCGCTCGGAGTGCCTCATGAGCCGCGTGCTGTTCCTGCAGTGTTATCGACCCAGGCCGAACGGGTCCGTCCTGCCGCGGGGGACGCGCTTTGATCAGGAGATCGGCGTCCTCTCCAGCGTGCTGCGGGCGCAGGGGCATGAGACCGCGCTGATTCCCGTCAGCCGCATCGATGCGGCGACGCTGACCGCCCAGGTCAAGCAGGCCGCCCCCGACGTTGTTTACGCCGTGATCGACGGCTCCGCGGTGGATCTGGCCCGCCGCGTCATCGGCATCGTCAGCGCCGCACATCCCTGCCGCGTCGTGGCCGGCGGTCAGATGCCGACGGTCGCCGCCCCCGTCGCGCTCAGTATGCCGGGCGTTGTCGGCGCGGTGGTCGGTGAGCCGGAGTCGTCGTTTCCGGACTTCATCAGCCGGCTCAACGGCACGGGAACGCCGTCCGTCCGCGGCGTCAGCGTGAGCCTGCCGGGCCAGTCGCCGAGCACGGTGCCCGCGGCGCTGACGGAAGATCTCGATCAGTTGCCGTTCGCCGACCGTGAGATTTTCGGCATCCGTGACGATGAAGAAGTGTTCGACATCGTGACCAGCCGCGGCTGCCCCATGTCGTGCGCTTATTGCGTCAACGACACTCGCCGTGCCCTCTACGACGGGGCGCAGACCTACGTGCGCCGCCGCTCGCCTGAGAACGTCTGTGACGAGATCGACGCGATCTGCATGCGTTACGAAAACGCGCAGCGCATCCGATTCATCGATCACGCCTTTGCGATGGACTACGTCTGGCTGAAGGAGTTCTCCGAAGTCTACGAGGACCGTTGCGGGATGCCCTTCTCCTGCCACGTGCGCGCCAACAGCCTCGACGAGGGCCGGGCCGACCTGCTGCAACTGGCCGGCTGCGACTTCGCCGAGATCGAGGTCATCAGCGGCAGCAACTTCATCCGCAACGAAATCCTCGAAATGGACACCACGCAGGCCCAGATCGAGCGCACGTTTACGCTGCTCCATAACCGCGGCATCGCCACGCGGGCCGTCAACTACGTCGGCGTGCCCTACAGCAGCGAGATCACCGAGCAGGACACGATCAAGCTCAATCGGGTGCTCAAGCCGGACGAAGTGCAGGTGCGGGTCTACTATCCGTTCCCCGGCACCCGCGCCGCCGAAACCGCCCGCGAGATGGGGTGGCTCAGCAACCGCGGCGAGGAGAACTTCGCCCACGGCCGCAGCGTGCTCGACATTCCCCGGATGCCGCCCAAGCTGATTCAGCGCATCGCCCGAAACATGCCGCGTGAGATTCACGCGCTGAGCGCTTCCGGCGTCTGGCGCGCGATCGGCCGGCTGCCGGTCGCCCCGGGTAAGACGGTGGCGGACCTGTTCGAGTTCCTCAGCCAGATGCGTTCGCGTCAGGTTCAGCACCAACGGCGGTGACGCCTCCACGCCGGCATCCCTCCGTCACGCCAGAAGGTCCGGCTCCCGAAGGGCGTCGGGACGTATCGGGCGATGTGTCCGTTCCTGCGCCAGGCCCCCTGCGCGAGATTCATGATCGGCTGCTGGAAGCGTACGGACCGCAGAACTGGTGGCCCGTCAGCGACACGTCAGCGGAGCCGAACGCCCGGCAGGTCGAGATCGTCGCCGGCGCGATCCTCACCCAGAACACGGCCTGGCGAAACGTCGAGCGGGCCATCGCACGTCTGATCGAGGCGAAGCTGATGTCATGGCGCGGCTTGCGCGCCGTCGACGAGGCCGCGCTGGCGGAGGTCATTCGCCCGGCCGGAACCTACCGCGTCAAGGCGCGGCGATTGAAGGCCTTCGTCGGCGTGCTGTTTGACCAATGGGACGGGGACTTTGCCGCCATGACCGGCGGCCCGCTGCACGATGCGCGGCAGCGCCTGCTGGCGATTCCAGGGATCGGGCCTGAGACGGCCGACGCGATCCTGGTGTACGCCGCCGGTCGGGCGAGCTTCGTGGTCGATGCCTACACGCGCCGGCTCCTGCGCCGGCATGGCGTCATCGCCAACGCCGCCTCCTACGACGAGATGCAGGCGGGCTTCCACGCCGAACTCCCGACGGATGCGGCACTCTTCAACGAGTACCACGCTCTGCTGGTCGAGGTGGGCAAGCGCCATTGCCGGGCCACTGCGCAGTGCGACGGCTGCCCCTTGCAGGCGATGCCGCACGACCCGACCGCGTGACGCCCGCCATCGGCCGACCGGCAAACTTCCTTCGCCTGCTCGACAGGCGCGCGTCCGGCGCGTCTAATGTGCCGGTTGCGACGCATCTGCAACAGGAGCATGCTTTTTGAAGACGGACAAGATCAAGATCGTCGCTACGCTCGGTCCCGCAACCCGATCGCCCGCCATGCTCGAGCGGCTGATCTGGGCCGGCGTCGACGTCGTCCGGCTCAACATGTCGCACGGCGCCATCGACGAGCACGCGGCCGTACTGAGTGAGTTTCATCGCCTCCGGAAGAGCCTGGGCGTCTACGCGGCCGTCATGGCCGACCTGTGCGGGCCGAAGGTACGAACCGGCGTCATGGTCGACGGTCAGGCTGAGATCGCTGCCGGCGCCGTGTGCCGGATCCAGCCGGAGCCGATCGACGGCACGGCCGCGCGGTTCAGCACGTCGCACCCGGCGTTGTCGCAGGACGTTTCGGTCGGCGACCGCGTGCTCATCGACGACGGCCTGATCCGCCTGCGCGTCACCGCTCGACATGATTCCTCCATCGAGTGCCGCTGCGAGAACGGCGGCGTCATCGGCACGCACAAGGGCCTCAACCTCCCGGACTCGAACCTCTCGCTGCCGGCGCTGACCGACAAGGACGTCCGGGACGTGCGGTGGGCCTTACAGGCCGGCGTCGAGTACGTCGCGCTTTCGTTCGTCCGCGGTCCGGCGGACATCGACGCACTCCATCGCGTGATGGACGACGCGGGGCGGCACGTTCCCGTGGTGGTCAAGATCGAGACGCCGCAGGCAATCCGTTCGCTCGACGAGATCATCGCGAAGGCCGACGCGGTTCTGGTGGCCCGCGGCGACCTGGGCGTGGAGATGGACGTGTGGCGTTTGCCGATCCTGCAGAAGGACATGGTGCGCCGCTGCCGCCGGGCGGGTAAGCCGGTCATCATCGCGACGCAGATGCTCCACAGCATGGTCTCGAACGCCACGCCCACGCGGGCCGAAGTCAGCGACGTGGCCAATGCCGTGCTGGACGGCGCCGACGCGGTCATGCTCTCCGCCGAGTCGGCGGTGGGCCGTTATCCGGTGGAGTCGGTCGAGATGCTGAATCTGATCGCGCGGGAGGCAATGACCTTTCGCGGTTCGACGCCCGGCGAGGCGGACGGGCTGCTCGACCAGCGCCTCGTCGTCGGGCAGGAGGTGGACGCGACGAAGTCGGCCGTTGCCCGCAGCGCCGCGCTGATTGCCCGCGATCTGGGCGCCAAGCTCATCGTGGTGTGGTGTCACAGCGGAACGACCGCCCGCTGGATCGCCAAGTACCAGCCGACGCAGCCCATCGTCGGCCTGTCGTCCGATGAGACCGTCTGTCATCAGCTTGCCCTGTGCTACGGGGTCGAGCCACTGGCGGTCAGCGTGGGGGAAAGCGCCGGCGAGGAGGCGTCGTGGCCCGCGGTCCATAACCGGATCGCCGCTCGCTACGGCCGGGCCGCCAGCAGCCTCATGGTCGTCGTCGGCGACCCTCAGCACCCTGAGCGGGCGTCAAACCTGTCGATCTGGCGCGACGAGCCACCTGGACCGGCGTCTCGTTGAACGACATGAGTCCGGGTGCGCTTCTCCGCGGCCACACCTCCCGATGCGTTCGCCGTGCCTCTGATCCACTGACGGCTTACCGTCACATGCGGGTTCGCCGGCGCTACGACGCGGGCTCGGGACGCTTCTCGGCGCGGTACTTGATGACCTCGACCCGCTCCAGCGTCACCAGCCCCTCGGTGACCATCTCATCGATGAACGGCAGGAGTTCGTCGATCTTCTCTCGCGCGTCGACGATCTCGATGACGATGGGCAGATCGTCGGACAGACGCAGAATCTTGGACGTGTGGAGCCGGCTGTGCGCGCCGAACCCCATCGGGCCGCGCAGCACCGTAGCCCCGGCCAGGTGCAGTTCTCGGGCTTTGTGAACGATGGCTTCGTACAGCGGCCGGCCGTGCCAGCGGTCGCTTTCGCCGATGAACACGCGAAGCAGACAACCCTGCTGTGGAATCTTCATCGCCGCTTCACTTTCACGCTACACCCGTTGCGCGAGCCGGTATCCGATCCAGACTGCAGCCAGCCCGGCCGCATTGCTGACGAGGACGTTGGCAACTGCCTGGGCATACTTGCGGCTCTGAGCCAGTTCCAGCGTCTCGTATCCGAAGGACGAAAACGTGGTGAAGCCGCCCAGCAGTCCGACGAGGATGGCAAAGCGATACTCTTCCCGGATCAGCACCGGCCCGGTCAGCAGCGCTCCTACCATGCCGATGGCCAGACAGCCGGTCACATTGACCAGAAGCGTGCCCGCAGGAAACCCGGAACCGCAGAGGCGCTGCCCCCACCCGGCGACGAGGTAACGCAGAAGCGACCCGGCGCCGCCCCCGAGCGCGATGAGCAGGCACTTCAACACGCGGTGCTCCCGTTCCTCACCCCGCGGCGCCGTGGCCTGAAAGGTCGGCGCCGCCCGGTGCGGACGACTGCTCGGCGCCGCCCGCAGCCGAGGCTGAATCGCCGCCGCCGGACGGCCCGGCGGAACCTGTCGGGTCGCTCAGCGCTTCACTCTGCACGCGGCCGTCGTCATCGAGCTGGATCTTCTGGATGCGCATTTCCGCGCGGGCCAGCACGTCGCGGCAATGCCGGATCAGGCCCATGCCTTCTTCGTAGCGCGAGATCGAATCTTCCAGACCGATCTGACCCGACTCGATTTGCCGCGCGATCGACTCGAGTTGCTGCAGGGCCTCTTCAAATGCGGGCTTCTTCTTGGCCATCGTCGGTCCGGCTGCGCCGGCGCCACGGGACGGCTGGCAGATCCGGCCTGCACCAGCATGGTGGGCACGCATCGCCGGCCGGGTGGTCGTGCCGGTTGGTGGCGCATCGTACGCTGATGTCCCGAGGCGTTCCACCCGCAATCGGGCTCGCCGCGCGGTGGGAGCGCAAAAAAAAGAAGCCGGCCGGTGCGTACGTTCCTCCGCAACGGCTCGGCTTCATCTGCGATCGGCCCACCCGCCCGTCGGCGAATGCGCCGGGTATCGAGCGATCAGCAGCTCACGTCGCCGCTGGCGCAGGTCGACTCGCCGCTGAGCAGCGCCCAGGTGTGGTCGCCTTCACCCAGCGTGGACTCTTTCGTCTTGACCTTGCCCTTGCCCTTGCTGTTCGTCTCGACGGCCACGTCGGTGTCCGGATCGTCGTCAAACCGCACGGCCAGAGTCGAATCGGCCACGGCGCCCTTGACCTTGATCTTGAGCTGGGCCTTGTTCTTGTTCCCCTTGCAGGAGACCTTCACCTTCTCGTTTCCGGTGCAGTCCTCCGCCATTGCCGGGGCCGCCGCCAGGCTCGCCACGAACGCAACCGCCGCCACCATCAACATCACCTTACGCATGTTCTTCTCCTCAGAGATCTTCCCCACCCGTGCAAATCAAACTCCCGCCTGATTCGACCACGGGCTGGATCGAACGCGGACAAGACGCTGCCCGGCCGTCGATGCGTCGCGGTTGCGATGCACTCCGGCCGAACAGCGGCCTGATGGCATTGGGCGTGCCAAGCGACGACAATCATATAAGATGCTGAAAATAAACAATTTACAGCAAGGACCGGCGTTCGCCGGAATGGCCGTCGGCGGCCAGGTGTGTGGGAACGCGGCCGGGTGCGGCCGTCACCACACGAAGCGGCTGAGCGCGGCCCATCTGCGCCTCTCTCGCCGCACTCCAAGACGACCGGTAATCCAGCCGACGCCGTTCATGGAGTCGCACCGCACGCGGCACGCCACGCGCCGGACAGCTCCCACGTCGTCGGCGGGTCGCCCGGACCGGCCGCGGGTCTTGATCACGGCCCGGATCGCGAATCCGTGTGTATCCGCCCGACACCGCTCGGTTGTGCCATGTCGGCGAGCGGTCTTTCGTCCGGTTTCACAGGGATCAGGGTCATGAAGTCGTTTACGTCTGTACTTCGGATGGTCGCGTTCAGCGCGTGTGTGGCGGGGCTGGCGGTTCAGTCGGCCATGGCCGGTAAGAAGTGTGTCGATTTCGACGACCTGCCCGGCAACGGCGGATATCAGGGGCCGTTCGTCAGCCAGGGGGTCAACATCAACGTCGGACCGGTCAACAGCACGATCGGCGACTCGTGCAGCGGGCAGATGCTGATGGGCGGCGCGACGGTCAACCCGGCCGTCAACGCCTGCGGCGGCAACGGCTCCGCACCGAATGAACTGATCATCGACCAGGTGCTGCTGGACTTCAACATGGCCGACTTCTTCAGCGGGGATCCGGTCAAGAAGCTCAGCTTCAAGTACGCGATCGTTTATCCCAACGTCGAGATCGTGATCAACGGCCAGTGCTACGTCCGCCCGTCGTTTACGGCCCTGCCCAACGGCGTCTACGGCGGCGTCAAGTACAAGGCGACAGGCTGCAAGGTCACACTGAAGAAGAAGACCTCGGCGATCAACAGCTTCGCCGTCGGCGGCGACGTGATGTACCTGGACGACGTGTGCGCGAAGGGGTGACGGCGGCGGAACCGGGTCCGGCACCTGCGAAGTCGAGGCGTGGCACTTCGTGGCACCAGAGGCACAGTTAGTCGCCACTGGTGCCACTGCTCTTGAGCAGTGTGCGCGACGACGTAACGCCGTTGCTCCGCGGTTCTCGACCACGTGCGCCGCGAGACCACGGCCTGTGAGCGTGTGAAGCGCAAGCCCGGGTATTGCAGGTTGGGGCGCTCCATGCCGCCCGGCACGCAACGTCCCGGGCTTGCACCGTGCGCCGGCCGGGGACAGGCGCGAGCACCCTTCCGTGGAATCTCGCGCGATCGGAGGACGCCCGGCGGGACGCTCCTCCAGCCGCTTCCGCTGTTGGGAGTGGCGCCAATGGACGCTACAATTCGGCGCTCGCATGACTGGGGGCGGTGCGAGTCGGTCGCAGTGCATCAGTCCTGGCGAGAGGCGCCGCTTGCGGACACTGCCGCAATACCTCCTGAGATGTCCGCCGCCCGACGATTCATCATTCGGCCGTGCGATGCGTGCCTGAACTGCGCGTACACGTTGACGGGCAGCCGGCACAGCGATCGCTGCCCGGAGTGCGGCTGCCCGGTTGCCGCGGAAGTTGTGGACTATCGCGTGGACTACAGGCGGCTGGCGGTGGCGACGGGCGCATTCATGGCCGCGATGGTGGTTGTCAAACTGGCCCTCGTGCCCCGGAGTGGACTGATCGTGATCGAGTCGGGCATCATCGCCGGCTGTGCGTCAGTTCAAATCTATTTTGGGCTGACACGGTCGACAGGTGGCGTTGCTTTCTCGCGTCACGGCCTGCACTTCTACGGCATCTGGAACGTCCGCCGTCGCGGCCCGTTCCATCCGTGGGGCGACCTGACACACGCCGTGCACAAGTCCGGCGTGGTCCGCGTCATGGGCCGGGATGGCAAGCCGGTTACGGGACTTCCCAACATCACCTGGAAGCGGAACCGCGAAATCATGACCCGGCTGATCAACCTCGGCATCGAGTTGACCGGGCGTGGCGAGCAGGCGGCGTTTATCGAGCGATGTCGAGCGGTGCTGGAGGCGGCTTAGCCGGCCGCGCGTGCTTCGAAACGAGGTCAGGTCGCAGCGCAGGACAAACCGACCGGCCGCCTTGCAGGCTGCGCGTGCCGTCCATGCCGCCTTGGGACCGGCGGCGCCCCCGATTACAATCCGCCGCTCCCACCGCCCGGGATTACGATACGCGGCCGTCGCGTGGTCGGCGGTGCGGGAGGGACGGAACGAGAGTTGCCCGCCCGTGCGGGACTGCCGCCATGGCTCGAAAGAAGAAGGCGACGAGCCGGGCTACGGCAACGCGAAAGGCGCCTAGGGTGGTACGGCCGGGTCGCAAGAAGGCTCGTGGGTCGCCCCAGTCACAGCGGTCGAAGGCTGCCGGCCGCCATGTCCGCGCTGCGTCGGCCGCCTCCAACGGCGACGCTCCCTGGCTCACCGTCGTCGGGGCCGCTCAGAACAACCTCCGCAACATCGACGTGGCGATTCCGTTGCAGCGGTTCGTCTGCGTCACCGGTGTGTCGGGCAGCGGGAAGAGTTCGCTGGTCAACGACATCCTCTGCCAGCATCTGATGCGTGACCTGAACAGGGCGGAGAAGGTGACGCCCGGTCGATGCGAGCGGATCGACGGGCTGGAGCATCTCGACAAGATCATCGACATCGACCAGTCGCCGATCGG
>CAZYLK010000123.1:0-18606 GCA_964648365.1 uncultured Phycisphaeraceae bacterium | reverse complement strand
TGAGCACAGGTGAGCACAGGTGAGCACGGATGAGCGCAAGAGAGCAGGGCGAGCACAGGGTAAGCACGTCCGGCCCCTCGTCCGGCCCCTCGTCCGGCTCACGTCTGGCCCCGTCCGGGCCACGTCTGGCCCCGTCCGGTCCACGTCCGGGCCCACCAGCCGCGCTCGTCGCTTGACAGCCTCGCTCGAACCGCCTACCCTCCCCGCCGAAGACTGCGGGGTAGAGCAGTTGGCAGCTCGTCGGGCTCATAACCCGGAGGTCGCAGGTTCGAGTCCTGCCCCCGCTAGTTCGGTAAGCACCTTGGGGGCAAGCACTTATGCTTGTCCTCTTTTTGTTGGCGGACACCGCGTGTAACCAGAATGTCACCACGCGGTGCAACGACTCCGGCCGGCAAGCCGCGCTCGAAGCGGGACGAGCCTTTCGAGGTTCGAGAGCGCCCAAGGAGCTTGCCGTCGCCTCCGAATCCTGGCGGCCCAAGACCCAACGCAATCGCGCCGTTCCCGTCAGCGCCGCCCTGGCCGATGTGTTCGCTGCCTACCAGCCGCCGGCAGGACGGAAGTGCTTCTTTCCGTCACCCTGGGGGTGGTGGAGAGGCGCACGCCGACCGTCAGCAGCCGCAGTCGAACACTCGGCGGACGTCACACACCGTGACCGCGTTGGACCCGCAGGGCGGAACGTTGCTGCGTTTGAAGACGAACTTCACCCGCCCGTTCGGCTTGACCGGTTTTTCCAGATGCTCTCCGGTGTCCAGGATGGCGATGTAGCTCTTGCCGGGAGTGGCGCCGCGCACCCGCACGATGGCCTTCTTCACGCTGCCACGCTTGACCTTGCATGCGAGCTTATCGATGGACTCTTGGTGGGTGCAGCCGTCGCTGCCGCCTGATCCGATGCCGGGCCAGAAACCTCCGGCCACTGTCAGGTCATCGCCGCTCATCGCGCCGGCGTCGGGCTGGCCGACCGTGCCGGCCAGCGACACGTCGCCTGCGGCCATCACGCCGCTGCCGCCATCGATCGAGTGCCAGTTCAGATCGTACTCTTGTCCGGCGGCGCCGGCGGCCGCGATTGCGACGAAGCCTGCCGTGGCCGCCGTGGTGATTCTGCATTTCATGACAATTCTCCTTGTGTTGCGCGATCAACATTCGGTTGAGACTCGTATGATCGACGAGTCGGGCGGTGATGGTTCGTCCCTCTTCAGCCGGGGTTCTCACGTGGAGGCGCGTTCTGACATATCCGCTTGTATGCCGCCGCATTCGGTCACGGGTTGAAACCCAGTACGACCTGTCCATTCGCGGCTTCGATCACCATGGCCTTGGCGATGGTTCCGGTCCAACTCGAGACACCCTGCTCGATGAACAGGCGTCCATGCACCGGCACCCACGGCAGGGCCTCGGCGACTGTGGAGTAGGGCGACGAGCGGGTGCCCCACCGGCCGTCACCGCCGATCTGAACCCATACGCCGGTGGGACGGGCGGCGTCCAGCCGACCCGCAGTGGCCACCTTTCCATCAAGGGCCGGCTCATACACAACGGACGAGAGCACGCAGTCGCGCACCTGCCGCCACGTCAGGTCAGGGAAGCGGGCCCAGGTCAACGCGATGGCGCCCGTCACGTGCGGGGCGGCCATGGACGTCCCGCTCTTGTTGCCGTATCCGCTGCCCTCCAGGGTGCTGAGTATCTCGCTGCCGGGGGCCGCCAGGTCCACTGAGACCAATCCATAGTTGGACGACTCGGCCAGTTCGTTGTCATCGCCGTGATTGGCGACGGCGATGACGTTGTCCAGCGGCCAGCCGGATGGGTAGTGAGGTACGGCGTCGTTGTTATCGCCCTTTCCGTCGCAACCGCCGTTGCCGGCCGACGCCACGAAGATGTGGCCCATCGACTGCATGTTCTCGATGGCGTCCTTGACCGCCTGCGATCCCTCGACGGGACAGTGATTCACATCCATGTAGCCCCAACTGTTGTTGGAGAGCTTGATGTCGTTGTCCTTGACGTATTTCAAGGCATTCAGCGGGCTGCCCTCGTCACACAGGGTCTTGACGGCGACGATCTGCACGGACCAGTTCACGCCAACCACGCCTTCGCCATTGTTGCCGACCGCCCCGATGGTTCCTGCCACGTGGCTGCCGTGGAAGCTGCCCTCGTCAAAGACGTTGCCGTTGCCGGGGTCGTGCAAGGGAACGCAAGTGTTCCAGCCGTGGATGTCGTCGATGTACCCGTTGCCGTCGTCGTCGATTCCGTTGTCGGGCATCTCGCCGGGGTTGGTCCAGATGTTGCCGACCAGGTCCGGGTGGTTCAAGTTGATGCCGCTGTCGATGATCGCCACCTTGAAGTCGCTGCCTTGGGTGACGTCCCAGGCGTCGTGAACCCGGATCCGCTTCATGCCCCAGAGCTCGTCCCACTCGGGGTCGTTGGGGATGGCGGTCGGCGTGGGGATGTACTCCGGCTCGGCATAGAGAACGTCCGGATCGTCGAGGTAACGGTGAATGGCGTCCTGTTCGGCGCCCGCGGGAACGACGACGCGCACCAGGCCGGGAACCAGGTCGTCGAACTCGGTGTCGACGGCGCTTATCCCGACGAGATTGTGCACATCGTCTCGCGACGTGAGGTCGAGATCGGGCCGGAAGCGCACCAGCACCACACTGGGACGGTAGCTCATGTCCTGGAGGACACGAAAGGACTCCTTCGTTCGGGAGAAAACCGCGCCCTGTTCTTTTGAGTACACCTTTCCGGCCGTCGCCGACGGTGCAGGGACCGCTCCCGCGAAGCCATACTGATCCTCCTGCCCCAGGCCCGGCTGCGTCATCAGCACCAGCACAAGGCTCGTATGAATTGAATAGATCCTGTTCATGGCATCTCTCCTGGGTATTCGCGAGTGGTTACTGGAGCGACACGAGGACCAGGACCAGGCCCTTGCCCGCCGTCAGCGGCGTCATGGCCTTGCCGATCGTGGCGCCGGAACGTCGCTGCGGATCGGCGGCCTTCATGGCATGTCCGGCCGTCGCCGAGGTCGTGAGCAGGTCGCCGGCAGCGATGGCTCCGCCGGCGTCGGCGTCGCACAAGCACCACACCCGGCCGGTCAGCGCTACCGGATGGTCGCCGTCCGCGATGGTCCCTTCCTGGCGGAGCGTCAGGCCGGTCTGAATCCCATTGGCGCCGCTGATGATGCCGGCGACCGTCCGATCGTACGCCCGGTCGCTGATGCGCAATTCGCCGCTTCCACTCGGGTCGATGGCGACCACCATGCCCGGCTCGATCGCGGCGCCGGCGTCGTCGCGGTTGCTGCCGGCGTCAGCCGTCCTGATACGAAACGGTTCGGCGATGTCGCTGCCGCCGGTGATTTTGAGGATTCCGGTCTGGGTCGTTCCGGCGATCGTTGCGTTGGCGGTCACCGTCAGCGCGAGGGTCCGCGTCTCGCCGTTGACGTGAAGCGTGGCATCCGGCGTCGTCGTACGAATGCCGACCTTGTCGGCCATGATGTAGCTGACCTGGTCGCCGATGATGGCGACGTCGAAGGGGCCGCTCCCGTCCTGCTCGATGCGCGAGAAGCGATAGTACCGCCCCGCGGGAGACGCGGGATAAAGCCCGAGCACGACGCCCGGCAGGTTGTTATCGATCCGGTAGTGGCTCCCGTTGTCATCGAGGTAGAAGTTGTTGCCGAAAAACGAGCGTGAGAACGCCTGTTCCTCCGCTTCGCTGATGGTCGTGAGACGATCTACCTGCAACCGGCACCTCGGGTCGTCGCTTCCGATGCCTACCCTTCCGCCGCTGAAGAAGATGTCTTCGCCGTCTTTGTTCCAGACGGGATTCGCGGATTTGGTCTGGACGCTGCCGTCGGGGAACTTGAAGCCACCGCTGGTCGACTGGACGATTCCATCTACGGAGAGCTTCTCCGCGGGGCTGGCGGTACCGATGCCGACCTTGCCGTCGGCCGTCACTTGAACCGCGGGGCTGCCGACGCCCTCGGGCGCCGCCACCTCGGTGGCAAAGTGGTAGTCAAGCGTCGGCCCAAGGTCTCCCCTCCCTCCAGGGTACGGATCCGATGCATCGCCATAAGTGAGCAGCAGGCCGGACGTACTGATGGCCCACGTGTAGAGCGCTCCGGCGCGAACCGCGACGTTTGGAAATGTGTAAGTGAACTCTCCGTCATACTGGCGCGGTACAACGCGGGTGACGCGACCCAGGACCGGACCGGAAGTATCGCCGCCTTCGTGGATCGACAGTCGCACGTCAGCGGGATTGAGAGGATGCGTGTTGTGAAGGTACACGGTGACCGACGTCAGGCGGCCGGACTGGTCGGGCGTAAACGACTGATAGCGTGCGCCGGCCGCGAACGCGGAGACGGCACAGTTGCAAACCTGGTCGACCTGCGGTTCGCCGAAGGTGACCGTTCCGCCGATCGACACCTGGCCGGCGCTGTCAACCATCACCATGTCCACCAGCCCGGATCCGGCGCTGTCGAGCGAGTTGCCGTCCACGCCGACGGTTCTGAGCGCCGTGGAGGCGTAGGGTGTGGCGGTCAGCGGCTGACGCGGCTCGAGTGTCACAAACTCGCCGCCCCCAGCCGGGTGACGCACGTCGATCTGAAGCCAACGCGCCTGGCCGTCGAAAACGTCGCCGAAATCCAGGTCGAGGGTGAACAGTCCCTCGGCGACACTGATACTGATGGCCTCGAGCGTCTGGCCGACCGGCTCGCCGCCCTGTTCCGCGTTCCACAGGCTCATGCGAAAGTCGGCCAGATCGTCGAGCGGCGCTCCGGCCTTGGTGAGTCGGCCCTGATAGGTCAGCGTGGTGTCCTGCGGCCGCTGTCCCTGCGCGTTGAGTGTGAGTGCCAGGACCAGGCCCGCCGCTGCGGTCGTCCATCGTGACGTGTTCATCGTGCGTTCTCCTGAAAGAGAGGTTGCCGACCGCGCACATCCCGACTCCACCCGTGGCGGCGGGACCAGCGACGGCTGCGAAACGGTCAAATGGGTGTTGATGGCCGCACGGGACGATCCCGTGGTATAATGCCGTCGTCGAGGCCGATGCCGTGTCGCAGGTCAATCCGAAAACGGCGCCCGGAGTCCTTAACATCTTTTTTCTTGAGGGATGAACCCGTCGTGACAGACGATTCGCGGCCATCCGTAACCGAGGTGCTGGAGGCCGTCAGCGCCGGCAAACGGGAAGCCGGCGCGGCGTTGCTGCCGCTGGTCTACGACGAATTGCGGCAGCTTGCCCGCGCCCGCATGGCACGCGTCCCGCCCGGTCAGACGCTTCAGGCGACCGCGCTGGTACACGAAGCGTTCTTGCGGGTGGCGGGCAACCACGGCGCGCAGTGGGATGGTCGTCACCACTTCTTCGGCGCGGCCGCGCAAGCCATGCGCGACATTCTCGTCGAGCAGGCGCGGCGCCGCGCGAGTCTCAAGCGCGGAGGTGATCGGAAGCGCGTCGACATGGCCGCAATCGAGCCGGTGATCGAACCGCCATCCGAAGACGTGCTCGCCCTCGATGAAGCGCTCACGCGCCTGGAGTCCGAGGATCCTCGCAAAGGCAGGATCGTCATGCTTCGCTACTTCGCCGGACTTACGGTGGCGGAGACGGCCGCGGCGATGGACCTCTCGGTCGGCACCATCGAGAGGGAATGGCGTTACATCAAGACGTGGCTGTTTGCGCAACTCCATGACAAACCGCGCGGCGCCGAGGAGATGTGATGGAGGATCAGCGCCGTCTGAAAGCCGAGCGAATCTTCCAGGAAGCTGTGGAACTGGATGATAAGAAGCGGTCCGCACTGATCGCCGATCGATGCGCGGATGACGTGCCGCTCCGGCGCGAGGTCGAGCGGCTGCTGAAGTGTTTCAGCAACGCGCGCTTGAGCGGTTTCCTGGAGACGCCGCCGGCCGTCGCCGTGGCCGCCGATGGATCGAACGTGTCGCGCCTGCCGGAGCGCATCGGCCGTTATCGCATCCTTCGTCTCCTGGGCGAGGGCGGCATGGGCACGGTGTTCGAAGCCGAGCAGCAGAATCCGCAACGCACGGTGGCGCTGAAGGTCATTCGCCCGGGACTGGCCTCTCACTCGCTGATTCGCCGCTTCGAGCACGAAGCCCAAGTGCTCGGTCAGCTCAGTCATCCCGGCATCGCCCATATCTATGAGGCCGGTGTGGCCGAGTTGGAGGAACCGGGCTGCCCACCGGCCGTCAGGCCCTTCTTCGCAATGGAACTGATCAAGGGAGACTCGCTGACGCGGTTCGCCGCTCGCCATGCGCTCGACGTCAGGCAACGACTGGAGTTAATCTCCCGGGTGTGTGACGCCGTGCAACACGCCCATCAGAAGGGCGTGATCCACCGCGACTTGAAACCTGCCAACATACTTGTCGTGGACGCGGGCGCGGAGGTCGTGCCCTCCACCGGCGGCGGCGCGACCACGTCAGCGTCACGAGGAACGCGCGAAACGCTGGTCGCGGGGCAGCCGAAGATCCTCGACTTCGGCGTCGCCCGTGCCATCGACGGCGACATGCAGGCGGTCACGCTGCAGACCGACGTGGGGCAGCTTGTGGGTACCGTGCAATACATGAGCCCGGAGCAGGTGCTTGGCGATTCGCGCCTGCTGGACACGCGCTCGGATGTCTACGCATTGGGCGTCATCGCCTACGAACTGCTTTGCGGTAAGCCGCCGTACGATCTTCAGGGCCGTTCGATCGCCGCTGCTGCCCGCGTCATCCGGGAGGAGGACGCCACTCGCCTGAGTCTGGTCGCCGGCGAGCTTCGAGGGGACGTCGAAACCATCGTCGCCAAATCACTGGAGAAAGACCCGGCGCGGCGCTACGCGTCGGCGGCGGAGTTGGCGGCCGATCTTCGCCGCTTCCTGCACGACGAACTCATCATGGCGCGGCCGTCGAGCACGCTCTATCAGCTTCGCAAGTATGCCGCCCGTCATCCGGGTCGAGTCTACGGAACAGCGGCCACGCTGCTCGTGCTCATCCTGGGTCTGGCCGGCATGACTTGGCTCGCGGTCCGTGAAAATCAGCAGCGACAGCTTGCAGAGTCCGAGCGGACGCGGGCCCGGGACGCGGAACAGGCAGCGGAGGAGCGTCGCGAAGCAGCGGAAGCCGTCACGAGTTTCCTGACGGAGACGATTGCCTCGATCAATCCCCAGCAGGCGCGCGGCCGGGACGTCACGGTCCGGGAGATGCTCGACGATGCCGCCCGGCGCGTGGATGGCGCCTTCCCCGGACAAGCGCTGGTTGAGGCGACGCTGCGCACCACGTTTGGCTCCGCCTATGGAGCGCTTGACCTGTTTGCCGACGCGGAACCGCAGCTTCGTCGTGCGATCGAGATTCGCACGGCTGCGCTGGGCGAGGATTCCCTCGATACGATCGAGAGCAGGCAGGCCCTGGCCTATGTGCTGCTCCGCAAGCGTGCATTCGACGAGGCCCTCGCGTTGGCCGAGTCGGTGGCGGCTGCGCGAGCCCGGCTGCAGGGCAGCAACCACCCCGATGTGGTCACGGCCCTCATGCTCGCTGGAGACGTCCGACATGAGATGAGGAATTACGGCGCGGCCGAAGACGCCTATCGCCAGGCGCTGGCGATTTCGAGCGCCGCCCACGGAGAGGATCACATCGACACGGCCGCCTGTCTGAGCGGCCTGGCGACGGTGCTCTTCGATCGCGGCGACCAGCAGGAGGGACTGGCCCTGCACCGACGGGTGCTCGAGTTGAAGCGCCGCCTTCTCGCGGATGACGATCCTCGCCTGGCGCAGACGCTGCACAACATTGCGGTGTGTCTGGAGGCGCTGCGAGACTACGACGCCGCTGCCGAGTATCACGCCGAGTCCCTCGCGATTCTCCGCAAAGTCTATCCGGATGGACACCTCTCCCTGGCGGACGCGCTGATCAATCTTGCCAAGCTGCATCTGAACGCCCGCGGGGATGCGGATGCGGCCGAGCCGCTGATCGTCGACGCCAAAGAGATGTTTGACAGGTTGCTGGGACCGGTCAATGCCCGCAGCGCGGAGTGCCTGCACGACCTCGGAACCATGAAGTACTACCGCCGCGATTATGCCGCCGCAGAGCGCTACTATCGCGAGGCGCTGCCTCTGACGCGTCGCTTCCACCCGAACACGGTCAATCTGGGGCTGAGCATCAACAACCTTGCGGCCGTCCTGGAGTCGCAAGGCCGGTACGACGAGCTCGAGGCGCTGCATCGCCAGGCCCGCGACATCTTCGCCGACGCGGTGGGCGAACGGCACCCGCTCACCGCGCTGGCCATGCACAACCTGGGTGAAGCCCTCACCATGCAGCGGAGTTGGGTTGAGGCCCGCGACTTGCACCGCGCCGCACTGGACATCCGAAGAGAGTTGCTCGGCGAAGACGATCCCATGACCGCCATGAGCGCGAGCGCTCTGGGCGGCGTGCTGGTCGAGATGGGCGAACTTGACGAAGCCTGTGCGCTGCTGGAAACGGCCGCGCAAAAGTCCGCGGCAGCCGTCGGCAAAGATCACTGGCTCACCGGCCACGCGCTGAGCGGGCTGGGCGCGTGCCTGGCGCGCCGCGGTCAGTCTGCCGAGGCCGAAGCGCAGCTGCTGGACGCGTGGCGCATGATCGAGCCAGGTCCAGGCGACCAGCGCATCCAGAAACGGCTGACGCTTCAACGAATCGTCGCACTCTATGAACAGTGGCCGCGCCCGGATGACGCCGCGGTCTGGCAGTCACGCCTGGAGGAATTTCAACGCGGTACCGAAGGTGCTGAGACTGCCAGGGCTGCTGAGGGTGCCGAAGGTGATCCGGCAGCAAAGCGTGCCGACGGTGACAAGGGTGCCGACGCTACCGGGGGTGACAAGGGTGCCGACGGTGGGGAGCGTCACCCGCCATCACCCGCACGTCCCTGAACCCGCGGCTGAATTCCACACCTGTATTTGCGCCCAGGCAAGTGGGAGCGCGCAGCGTCCGTACCGCAAGGCACGAATCACAAATGCACAATCTCCACCCCGCGCCACTTGCCCTGCAAATACTCGGCCACGATCCGCCGGTGGCAGTGGTCGGGGGTGTCTTCGCTGCACAGCAGGCAGGCGCCGTCGAGGGCTTCGCGGGGGAGGGTCTTTTCGATCCGCCGCTGCTTGATCAGGTCGGCGAAGCGCAGTTCGTACTCGTCCCAGTCGCCGCCGCCCTTCTTGTAGTCGTCGAGCATTTCCTGCGTGGGCGCGAGTTCCGGCCGGTGTTCGTAGGGGATGCCGCACAATTCCCTGAGGAAGTACGGCAGGTCGCCCTTCTTGGCGAACCCCGCAAGCTGCGAGACGTTGTTAAGCCGCACGTCGACGAGCTTCTTGACGCCCGCGTATTTGAGGCGGGTGAAGAATGATTCGGCGGAGGTCTTGGTAAAGCCTATCGTCAAGATTTTCATCGATGGATTCCGTGTACTCGAGCCCCGGCGGGCGAATAACGCTGTGCGAACGCGATCGCATCACTCAGGCAGCAGCCGGCGAACGTCTCGGGCTCCATGCAGCACACGCACGACGGTCAATTCGGCGTCGGAGAGCCGGTACGCCAGCAGGTAAGAGTACACCCGCCAGAATCGGTATCGCTTGTCCGTCACGTCGGGACGGGTGTGGCCGATACCGGGAAGCTCGCCGATTCGCTGTGTCGCGGCTTCGATGGCTGAGATAATCCGGTCGGCCGCAGCGACGTTGTCGCGGGCCGCATACTCCCATATTTCGAGCATGTCCCGCCGAGCCGCGGGCGTGAATTGAATCTGCCTCACGATCGGTCCTTGCGACGATCAGCGCTCTGGCGGCGGATTTCGTCGAACACCTCGTCAGCAGTCAACGCTCCGTCGCGTTCCATCCCCCGCTCACCCTCGGCCAGCAGCGCATCCAGTTCGCCTGGCGTGAACTCGCCGAACGATTCGGACTGCTTCAGCGCCGCCACCGCCGCTTGAAGCACATCCTCCGGCGTCGCGTACGCGCCGGCCGCCAGTTGCTCCTTGACGAAGCGAATCATGTCAGGGGATAGTGAAACCTGCATCGCCGGATCCTCCCGTCGGTAGTTCACGTCATTATAGCATCCCGTGCGGCGGGCGTGGTGCTCCCGGCGGAGGCGGATCCCGTGGCCGGACTTGGGGCCCGGTGACATACCATGCAAATCGTTGGCTGTAGGCTCTGCGGCCGACTGAAAGGTCGCCAGCGAGCCATTGCGGCTTTGTCCCGCGCGGAGTCGCCCCCAGGACAACCGTGTCACTGCGAACATCGTTCCGTCGCGCGGGCAGGCTGGAGCCTGGCGGTACCAGCGGTCGGTCGGCCGGCGAACTTCACTGGCCATCTGCTTCCTCCTCGTACGCAATCCTGTTGCCGGCGTGCCGATAAGCGTCCTCGATGACTTGCTCGCGCGTGCGAAAGAGATCCTGCTCCGGCCAGCCGAGTTGTGCCAGCAGGCGCGACATCGCTGCGTCGTGTTCCTCGATCGCGCCGTCTTCGAGGATGTGGCGCACGGCCACCCCACGGGTGACGACGTGGCGGGCGACGAGGATCGTGCGGTGGCACGCGAGCGGATCCTTCTCGGCGCACATCAGCGCAATGCGGCGCTGCGGCGCGTCGGAGACGATTCGGGTCAGCCCGCGCTGAAAGAGCGGCGTGGCCGCGAGGCGTTCGTAGTCGACTTTGCCGTTGACGTAGCAGGCACGGTCCTTGGCCCGCGCGCCGAGTTCTTCGCCCAGGAAGATGTACTCGATGCCCGTGTCGCTCAGCGTCGCCTTGAGGTTTTCGCGGTTGTACTGCGGATTGTAGCGGCTGTACGGGCTGGATCGCACGTCCGCGACTGCGTCCACGCCGTGGCGCGTCAGCAGGGCGACGAACGCCTCCGCTGAGTGCGTCGAGTGGCCGATGGTGTAGACGCAATCGCTCATGGGGCAGTGCCTCGCTCACTGATCACGGCGCGAACCTGTTGAAAGAAACGTGGCACGGGCTTCCAGCCCGTGATTCCCCCGACTGAGAGACGGCGCCATACATCGGATGAACTGTTCCGCAACGCGCTGCTCACCGCTGCTTGGGCCTCGCGCCTGGTTGCTTCCCGGTTGGCACGTTCGCGCGGGCTGAAGCCACGCGGCTCGCCTCTGCCGTCACGGGTCTCGCTTCTGCAGCCGCGCGGCTCGCCTCGGCTGCCCGCTGCGGCGTAATCACCGCCGCGGCCAGCTTGTACGCGTGTCCGTGGAACACCTCGCCCAGGCTCACACACAGTAACGCTTCATCAATGACGTACCGGCCGTCCGGCCTGGCGAGATAGTCGAGTTCCACGGGTATATCCGTCACGGCCAGACAATACCAGCATCCGGCCAGCCTGAACCGTGCCCGCACCCGCCGCTGGGCGGTGGCTGTGCCGGTGCCCTCCACGCCGACTTGAATCCGCAGGTAGTCGGGGCGAACCAGATAAAGCGAGCGACCCAGCGCCGCGGCCGCAGCCTCTGCGACGCGGTCATTTTGCCCGTGCGAACTGGAGTCGCCGTTGAGCCACAGCGGCCCGCCCGGATCCTCGACGGCCGGTTGAAGCTGCTCCCACGACACCGTTCCCGACCATTTCCAGCGGCAGCGGTCATCGAAGACCTGGTTCTCGGTCTGATAACGTTCCGGTTCCGGTCGAGAGAGCCGCACCCTGATCACGTCGAGCACTTCGACGTCCCGCCCGATGTCGATCCGCCGCTCCTCGAGCGACACCTCCCGCGTCGGGCGGCTGCTGACCAGACGTACCCACCCCCCGAACCCCGAGCCATCAAGCTCGCGCCCCGCGACGCAGATCCCGGACGGCGGCTTGCGGGAGTTGGCCAGGCAGACTATGCGCTTCTCATAGGACACGGTGCCACATCGCGTCGATCGAATCCGCGGATGGTCAGCCGCCATTGTAACAGAAATCCCGAGGCGGCCACTGGCCGCATCGAAAAGCTGAATGGAAGAGGGAGTGAGGGAGGCGGGAGTGAGGAAGTGAGGGCGCCTGGCAGTTTCGGGCTCGCGCCACCCCGGAGGGCCGTGGCAGCCGTCACCAGGTCACGCGCGGACCGATGTAGACGTCGCGCCCGTGACACACATTCAGGCACCACTTCAGACTGGGCGGAAAGATGTACACCTGCATCGGCCTGCTGAATAGCGGCCGGGCGTATTTGAGAAGCGCGGCGGAATTCAGCGTGAAACCCCGGTCGTGTAGTTGGCTTAACCAGATCAGCGCGCATTCGTCGCCAACGCTGTGCATATCGAACGCCTCGGTGAGCGTGCCTCGCAATGCCGCGTAGTACGGGTCCGAATGAAGCGGTTCGTCGATTTGCCCCGCGTGTACGCAGTCCGGAACGTCCAGCCACCGCAGCACGCCGTTTTGGAAAGGAAACGCCTGCCACAGCCGCTCGAAATACTCGGCCCCCTCAACAGAAGCCAAATCGCCAGCCTCCAGGGCCGGTCGCAGCGATGCCAGCAGATTGTCATCAAGTGTGCTCATGGCGCGACCCCCGAACATGGTCGCGAGTGTGTCGTGAGGATGCAAGCGAACGCTGTGCAGTTCGGGTCGGGTCGCGCCGGCCGCCGGGATCCGATTGCGGCAACCGCAGGTGCCGCGTCTGATGGAACAGAAAGCCGCCTCCGCCAGCCGACCAGAGGGCGCGCACCGTTCCATTCTTCTCTTCCGTGACTCCCTCACTCCCTCACTCCCTCACTCCCTTACTCCCTTCTTCCCACCCGTTTGACTCCCCGCCGCGCGCGACTACACTCATGCGAACGGCGGCCGTTGCCGCCGTAAAGTTTTGTCAGACGGCGGTTTCCGTACCGCGGGGGCCGCATGACAGTGTGAATCTCCGCGCGGGCTGAAGCCACGCGGCTCGCCGGCGGCGACGGCCAGGCGACCAGGGGCCTTACGTGGACATGGTGGTGGTGATGAAGTCCGGGTCGGCGGCCGCCGATGTGCAGCGCGTCGTCGAGCGGGTCAGTGAACTCGGCTACACGCCGCACGTGTCGCGCGGGCAGTTTCGCACCGTCATCGGCGCGGTCGGCGGCAAAGACCCGCAGAGCCGGCAACAGCTCGAGCAGCTCCCTGGCGTCGATAACGTCATGGGCATCACCCTGCCCTACAAGCTCGCCAGTCGCGAGTTTCACGAGGCGGACACGATCATCGACGTGAAAGGCGTGCGGCTCGGCGGCCCGCACGTCAACGTGATCGCCGGACCCTGCGCGATCGAATCGCGCGAGTTGCTCTTCGAGGTCGGCGCCGCGGTGAAGAAAGCCGGCGCGGCCGTGCTGCGCGGCGGGGCATTCAAGCCGCGAACCTCGCCCTACTCGTTCATGGGCTTGGGGCTTGACGGCCTCAAAATGCTCAAGGAAGCCGGCGATGAACTCGGCATGCCGACCGTCACCGAGGTGATGGACCCGCGCGACGTGGAGGACGTGATCCAGTACGCCGACATCCTCCAGATCGGCGCCCGCAACATGTCAAACTACAACCTCCTGATGGAGGCGGGCAAGTCGCACAAGCCGGTGCTGCTCAAGCGCGGCCTGTCGGCGACGCTGGACGAGTTCCTCATGTCGGCCGAGTACGTTCTCAGCGAGGGCAATGATCAGGTCATCCTGTGCGAGCGCGGCATCCGCTCGTTCGGCGGCGAGGCGCGGTTCATGCTCGACGTGTCGGCCGTACCGCTGATTCAGGAGCGTTCGCACCTGCCGATCTTCATCGACCCGTCCCACGCCGCCGGCCGCCGCGACCTGGTGCCGGCGCTGACGCTCGCCGGCATCGCGGCCGGTGCCTCCGGCGCACTGATCGAAGTCCACAGTTGCCCCGACCGAGCCCTCTGCGACGGCCCGCAGGCGGTGCTGCCGAAGAACTTCGAACGGCTGATGGAACAGGTCAGGCAAATCGCACGCGTGGTCGGACGCAAGACGACGGACTGGCGGGAAGAAGGGAGTAAGGGAGTGGTTGCGGAAGGGAGTAAGGGAGTAAGGGAGTGAGGGAGTCAGGGAAGAGAAGAATGGGACAGACTGCGCCCTGGGGTGGGCTGAGTCACCGTGCATGGTTCAGCGCCAGCGGCGCGCCGCGTGGCTTTAGCCCGCACGGAGTTTCGGCTTTGGCGCGGCGACGAATCGCGCACGCCGGTTCAACCGAGTCGGCAACCCGCTCCGTCATACACTGCGTCCGCTCCAATCCGAACCCCGACCGTGAGGGAGGGGCCGTCGTCTCAAACCGATGTGGCCGTCTCCGAACGGGGGCGCGCTGCGAACACCGCGTCCTGACGGGCGATGTTCTGAATGGTTGCACGCTGACCCCGCTTCACTCGCTCCGGTGCGAGTCGCCCTATTCCCTTCTTCCCTTACTCCCTTACTCCCTCACTCCCTGACTCCCTAATTCAACAGCTATGTCCCAGCGCGATCTTGAATTGAGTCCGATCGACGACGAACTTGAAACGGGCGATGACGATGCCGACTTATCGGCGGAGCCTGCGCGGAACATGCCGCAGGCTTTGGCCAGTGAGGACGAGCCGGTGGAGACGAACGGCGACGACTCCGCCGACGGCGCCGTCACGCATCGCATTCGCATCCGCCGCCGCGTGCCCGGCCGCCGCCTTGATAAATACCTGCACGGCCGCTACTCGCGCGTCAGCCGCACGATGCTCCAACGCTGGATCCGCGAAGGCACCGTCACCGTCAACGGGATGCCGGTCAAACCCAGCTACGAGCCACAGCAGAACGACCGCATCGAAATCGAGATGCCCCCCCCGCCGCCGAACGAACTGGTGCCGGAGGACATCCCGATCGACGTGATCTATGAGGACGAGTGGCTGATCGCCATCAACAAGCAGGCGGGCATCGTCTGCCACCCGGCACGGGCGACGCAGTCCGGCACGATCGCCAACGCCGTGGCCTACTATGCGGGTACGCTCAGCCGTTCAGACGATCCGTTTCGACCCGGCATTATTCATAGATTGGACAAGAACACGACCGGCGTCATGCTCATCGCCAAGTCGGACGAGGCGCACTGGCGCGTTTCACTGCAATTCGAGCGCCGCACCGTCAAGAAGCAGTATTTTGCCGTCTGCCAGGGCCGCGTCGCGCTGGATGGCGACCTGATCGACAAGCCCCTCGCCCCGCATCCGGAAACGACGCAGCGAATGATTCTGCAAGACACGTTCCCGCCGCGGCAGGCGATGTTCAAAGAAGCCGTGACGCAATACGAAGTCGAAAAACGCTACCGTGGTTTTACGACCGTCAATCTGTTCCCGCGCACCGGCCGCACGCACCAGCTTCGCGTTCACATGATGTCGATCGGCAACCCCATCGTCGGCGACAAGCTCTACGGCGGCCCCTACGTCAGCGAGCGCGACCTCTGCGGCGAAGGCTCGGACGTGCCGCTCATTGAATACCAGGCCCTCCACGCCCGCCGGCTGGAACTGATGCACCCGATCCTCGAAAAGCCCATCCGAATCGAAGCGCCCCTGCCCAGGCAGATCCGCGAACTGGTGGAAATGCTGGAAAAACACCGGTCGGCGTAGCAATACATCCGCAGCTCAGCGCCGATTGGCGCAGATTGAAGAGATCAAGAAAGAGAACGACGTGAACGTCGCCGGTGTCGCTGCCGCAAGCGCGTTCGTTGTCTATCCGTGTGTATTGCCGAGAATGCGCACAGCGTCTGGCACACCGTCTCGATGCTGATGCAATTATGTAACCCATTTTTTTCGAAATCTGCGCCAAACTGCGCAATCTGCGGATTCTATGATCTTTACCCGGCTCTGCGGACGTCGTTACACCGGCGCCGCGTCTCGGCGTTATTCGCCCCCGCCTATGAGCCGCCTCCACCAGTTCGAGCGCCCGGGCGCCGGCGACGCCGCCGCCTGGGCCGTCGCATCGGCAATGGCGCGGGCCCGCATGGCGCTGAGCGTCGGGAGCTTGGCCCGCATCTGGATCAGGCGTTGCCGCGAGAAGTCCTGCGGGCGGTCGGCCAACCGGCCACGGGCCTCTTCGCTGAACAGCGCCCGGGCGGGCGGCAGGTCATTATCGTCGTCGTAGAACTTCAGCGCCTCTTCCAGGCACTGCGCCGCCTCCAGCCCGAGTTGCCGCGACGCCGCCTTGTTCGGCTCGCGCCCGGCCCGGTCCACGATCAGCCGGAACAGCACCAGCCACTGAGACACATCGAGAATCTTCGACGGCTCGTCGGTCGTGTTGACGGCCGCGATCCCGCTGGCCGGATCGACCCCGGTCCCCAGCGGCAGGCGGAACTGCATCGGCCACGCCCGATTGCACACCGCGCAGGTCGCGTCGAGGTGAACGACCAGGTCGGCACCGTCCGGCCCGCCCGCGGCCGCGGCATCATCGCCGACCGGTTCGACGCGATCCGGACCGGTGAGCGGTCCCTGGCCGCACTCGCGACAGGGCGTGGCCATCAGGTAGAGGTAGGCTTCGGCCAGGCTGTGAGCGACCGGCGGCTGCGGCGTCATGAGCGGGCCGTCTCTTCCGCGCCGCCGCATCGCGGGCAGGGCGGCGCGTCATCGCCCTCCCCCCGGCCGCAGTACGCACATCGACCCGAGCGCCGCCGTACGAACCGAACGAAGGGACCGTTCAGAAACGCGAACACGGGAAGGATGGCGCAGGCCCCGGTCACCATCGGGAACGGCGCCGCCAGCGCCAGCGTGTAGCGGTCGCAGACGTACTGGCCGTCGCTCAGCGACATGGCGCTGCAGGTCAGGTCGGCGCCGGTGTCGTGCCAGCGCCACTGGCGGGACTTCGACGAGCCGCCGAACGGCACGGCCAGCCCCGCCTGCACTACGCCGTCGCCGGTATAACCGAGCCTGGGCACCGACGACGCCCCGCTCCCGACGAGCCATCGTTCCTCCAGGTCCGAACTGCGGGCCACGGCCGTCAGCGCCAGGCTGGCACAGGCCGTCACCGTACACACGCCCAGCAAAGCCAGCCACAGACGAGAAACCCACCGTCGCAACATGCCGTCACCTGCCTTTCCCCGCACGACCGGCATTGTGCGGGCAAGCGGGGCGAGAGGCAACGCGGGGCGGGGAACCCGCTGGCGGAACGGGAGGTGGCGATGCGCATCCGATTCGATCGAAGCCGCCGCCCTTTCCCCAAGGCCGTACCTCGCAAGGAATGGCGCATCCGCAAGTCCACGATGTACCGGGCCCGTGAGGCGCATGAAAGGAGCCACCGCCCGGAGGCGGCGGCTCGGATTTCTCGAAACCGCGTTCAACACGTCCCGCTCATTGACGCACCTCTAGTCGCACGCATTGCAGTCGTAGCAGTCCTCCGTATCGTAGCAATCGACCTCTCCGTCGCAGTCGTTGTCCCTACAGTCCTTGCACTTACCGCATCCCTCGCCATCCTCGACGGCCGAGGCCGTAAAGTCCGTGTATACGAACGCGAGCCGGGGAGCGTCTCCGTTTGACACGCTTCCGTGAAACCCGCGATCCGTGTTCAGATCATTTGACGTCAGAACGAACTGGTAGTACTCCGTCTGGCCGGGGCCGTGGCAGTCAAGAAACCGCTGCGACAGGTACTCGGAGATGTCGAAACGGACGTGCTTGTCCTCCTCGATCGCACAGATCCGGGCGATGGGAACAAGGTGTCCATTGTCCCTGATCTCCTCCCAGTCATCCTCCCAGTCGGGCTTGTCGTTCTCAGCACAGTTTGGGAACGACCCGTACTGAATCCTGCAATCGGGCGCCATCTCGGCTTCGTCATCAACATAGTAAAGCGTCGCGTCGAGAAGGTCATGCGCAGCGTGCAGGATCAGTTCGCCGCCCGTCGCGCGGTAGGTGTCTTGGTTGATCTCATCCGGCCGTGCAAAGCGCAGGAAGGCCACGCGCTCCCTTGCCATACTGTCCGGCGTCACCAGCAGTATGTCTTCGCCGCAAACCGGTTCGGCCGCGTCGTCCTCCGTCACGTAGGTATCGTACGAACCCGAGACCTGCGGGTCTGGGAGTACCACGCCGGTCCGAATCCTGAAGCGGCGCAGGTACTTTTGGTGTTGCCCGGTATAGGGTGAGGTCGAATCATCCATCACGCCCAGGACGAACTCGTAACAAGAGGCGACGTCTTGCTCCGGGTAAGTTCCGCTAAGCGTGGCCATGTTGCCGTCGATGTCGAGATCCCAGTTCGAAGGAATCCCGCATTCACAGGGACATGCACGGTCGCCCGTGCCAGGATCGCACTTGCAGTCCGGGTCCGTCTTCTCCTTCGGGTCGTGTGGCGTGACATCCTCGAACAGGCAGCCCAACTCCTCGTCATTTCCACATGCCTCTCCACAGTAGTCGAATGGATCCTCATCCGTAAACTCCCACAGACACCACGAGTAGGGCGCCTCGCCTCCCTCCGCCTTGAACGTGATCGAGTAATCCTCCCCGGGAGCGCCCATCGGCAGATCCCAATCTACGATCGACGGATCGTCCGTCGTAATCACCAGCCCGCGTTCCATCGCGATCTCCCCACGCAAGTCCTCCACTTCACCAGGGTCGGCGCAGACCAGGTTGTCGAGTTCAAATTCGTCAGCGTCGAGATCGTAAAACTCGAACTCGTGCGTATCGGTAGCGACGTACTTGCGGAGCGGGTATTGCTGGTCTTCCGTGTCCTTCCGGTAGGCATGCGTCGTCGGTTTGCGCCCTTGAATTTTGGGTTGC
>CAZYLK010000122.1:0-18709 GCA_964648365.1 uncultured Phycisphaeraceae bacterium | reverse complement strand
AGTGCGTTTCTCCTGTTGACCAAGTCGGGCCGTTCGATTCCGCAGCGGAGATCGTTCTCCGTGCGGTCACGTTGCGGCCGCTCAACAGGAGACGACCCGTGAATGCGCCGAACAGAATCATCGCCCTTTCGTTGTCACTTTTCCTCGTCCGTGTCGCGGCCGCGCAGGACATCGACATGACCCATCCGGCGCAGGCCGGGGTGGCGCCCGTGCTGGGCAGCGTCCTGGAGACGGACTTGACGCTGTCGGATGACGCCGCGCCCGGCGGGGGCGGCTCGGTGCTTGCCTTCGCACAGGCGGTGGAGGCGAACGTCCAGTGCAACGGCACGGCGCTGCAATACGCCGCGCTGACGCTCGACGACGACGGCGGCGACACGCTCTTTATCAAAGTCCAGCAGCAGCCGAACGGCAACGGACAGTTCACCCACATCGGCTTCTATCACGGAAACAACGTCGAGGGTTGGCCCAATATGACCGGCGGAGGCGCCTTCGTGACGCTCGATGCCCCGTTCACGTCCGCGAAGATGACGGTGACGCACGACGGACAGGGCAACGTCTCCGCGATCTTCACCGAAATCGACGGCGGCGGCGGGTTCCAGTTCTACATCCGTGGCGGATGGGTGAACCGCAACGGTCTGGGCATGGGCTTCGGCGCGTACAACGGACTGGCGAGCATCGACAACTGGGGCAACGCTTCCGGCCGCGTGTGTGACAACTTCGAACGCGCCAACGGCGGGCTGGGCAGCAACTGGGTCACGGTGAACGGAACCACGTCGATCGTCAACAGATCGGCACGGGGATCATCGCTGGGGCGAGCCAGATACGTCGGCGCCTGCTCCGGAAACTCATCCACCATCGAGGTCGACGTTCGCGCCAACGGCACCGGGCTTCAGTACGGGGCCGTGCTCATGGACGGCGACGGGATTAACAATCTCTTCGTCAAGGTGCAGCAGCAGGACAATTCGGGCCGTTTCAGCCACGTCGGGTTCTACCAGGGTAACAACTCCGGCGCGTGGGGCGGCATGATCGGCGGCGAGGGCATCCAGCCGCTGACCGCGAAGTTCGCGACCGCCCGCATGACCGTCATTCACAACGGCTACGGCGACGTAACCGTCGTCTTTTCCAACATCGATGGCGGCGCCGGGCGGCAGATCTACGCCCGCGGCGGCTGGGCGCCGCTCGATGGCGACGGGATCGGTATGGGCGGTTACGCAAACCTCACCAGCATGGACAACTGGGGCGGCTCGTTCGTTTGTGATGACTTCAACCGGGCCAACGGTCCGCTGGGCGGCAACTGGTCGACCACCGATGGTACGGCGTCGATCGTCAGTTCGGCCGCCCGCGGCACCAGTTGGTCGCGGTCCTGGTTCGTCGGCACGTGCGGCGGGTGCAATGATGGTACGCCGCCGCTGGTCAGCCTGTCGGCACCGGCGCCCGAGTCGTGCGCCTGCCAGACGGTTCCCATCGTCGGCAGCGTCAGCGACCCGGAGGGCTACGGCGGCGACGTGCTCGAATACCGCCGCATCGATCAGAACACCTGGACGCAGGCCGGCAGCAACAACAACGCCCGCAGCGGAACGCTCTACAACTGGAATACCGGCGGCCTGCCCAGTGGCGATTACTTCGTTCGGGTCAAGGCGAAAAACGCGTGCGGGCTGTCCGATTCCGCCGTCTCCATCGTCTACGTCAGCGGCGCGTTCAACACGCTGCTCTTGCGATCACCGGTACGGGACCAGATCCTGGCCGGAACCGCGTGCGTCGACGGCACGGCGTGGGACCGCTGCTTCGATGAGTACCTGGTGCAATACCGATTGTTCGGCGGTGGCCAGTTCATCCCGGTGGATCCGAATCACGCGCGCTACGACGTTCCCGTCATTACCGACCCGCTGGCCAGTTGGAACACGAGCGGACTCAACGACGGCCGGTACGAGCTTCGTGTCATGGGCAGCGATATATGCGGAAACTCGGCGTCGCTCACCGAGCCCGTCATCGTGGACAACACCGCTCCGATCGCGTCCATCACGTCGCCGGTCGAGTGCTCCTGCCTGACCGGGCAGGTCGCCGTCCGTGGCACGGCCAATGACGCCAATCTCGCCAGTTGGGCTCTGCAATACACCGGCGGCGATACGCACGGATGGGTGACGATCGGTTCCGGCAACACCGCGGTGATCAACGGCCAGCTTGGCCTGTGGAACACCAACGGCTTGAGACCCTGTGCCTACACGCTCAGGCTCGTCGTGGCCGACAAGGCCAACGTGAGTTGCAGCGGAGATCCGCATCAGACGCACTACTACACGTCGGTCAACGTCGGGAATTGCGGCAGCGGTTGTACCGGACTGGAGACGCTGACGGTTAAGTGCTCCAACAGCGGCAAGGTGACCGCGATCGTGAAGAAGGGGCTGCCGGGGCAGACCGTCCACTTTGAGCTGGACGGCGGTCAGCCGATGCAGGACGTCTTGAACAGCAAGGGGAAAGGCAAGGCGATCTGGTTCGGCGGCGCACCCGGTCAGCACGGCGTCAGCGCGGAACTCGGCTGCGGCGACGTTCTGAACAAGAACGTGACCTGCCCGTAGCCGCCCGACCGGCGACGCGCGACCGGACCGACCGCCGCTCAAGAACGTGCCCCGGACGGCAAGCCCGTCCGGGGCACGGCTCGAATGCTATCGGCATTCCGCCTGCCATGACCTTTCGCAGCCCGACGGCTTGTCGAGGCTGATCTCCACCGATCCGCTCGCGCGGGTGAACTTTGTCCGCGCCTGATTGCCGCGTACCTTCGCGTCGTGCCATTCGCCGTCGGCGATCAGCGTGATGCGCCGTCCGTCGTACGCCCCAGTGGACAGGTTGAGCGTGGCGACGAGTCCTCGCTTCCTGCATTTCGTCGTCAGCGTTTCGACGGCGTCGCAACAGACCACCGGACCCAGTTCCCAGACCGACTGGTCGGAATATCTCCCGCCGTAGGCCACGAAGACGTCGCGACCGGCGTCGTAGGCGAATCCCGGCGTCCAGCAGGGCGGCGGCGTGCGCGTGCCGACCGGTTCGAGTTGTCGCCACTGCTCGCCATCCCACCGCCAGACTTCGTTCAAGTTTTCCGGTACGCTGCCGTCGCGACGTCCACCGAAGAACACGGCGTCGCCGCGGCGCGAGTCGTAGGTCATGGTGTGTTCGTGGACCCTTCCCGGTCCCTCGACCGAAACCTGCGCCCACGCCTGGCCGTCCCACTCCCACGTCGCTGCCGGCCCGCTCAAAGGCGTTCCGAACAGCACGCTCACGCCGCGGTCAGCGTCGAAGGCCATCGAGGCGTCGGTCCTTGGCGGCGGGCCGCTGCGCGCACGCAATTCGAGCCGATCACGCATCCGATCCCACTCCCACGTTTCACCGTCGTCGTTGAAGATGACGGCGGCGCTGCGGCCTGCATCGAACGTCATGGAGATGCGCCCTCCCATGGTCGGCGCATTTGAGACTTCGTACTCGCGCCAGTAGGGCTTGCGCCAAGTCCAGAAGTCGATGGGATCGCGGCCGGTGAGGACGACGGTTTCGCGAAGGTGGGGATCGTAGGCGGCTTGTCGGGCATCCAGCGACTGCGGATTGTCTGCGATGCGTTCCCGCCACTGCCGGCCGTTCCACTCCGACACGGAGCTCGTCGGTTCCCTGTTCTCCGGCCGTCCGCCTGCGAGAACGATTGCGTGCCGCGCCGCGTCGTAAACCAGTTGGGCATCGGTGTAGCCGCCCGGCGCTGAGCCGTGGACACGGTTCCACGCCAGGTCGCTGTATTCCCAGATATCCGTGTTTCGACGAAGCACCGAGCCGGCTAACGACGTGCCGCCGACGAACACGAACGTGCCGCGCGGATCATAGACCATTGCGGCGCCGGATCTGCCCTCGAAGGGAAGCGGATCGCGCTGCGTCCACGTTGCACCATCCCACTCCCATACGTCGTCCATCGGATCACCGCCCCAGGAATTTCCGCCGATGACAACGGAGACGCCGCGCCGGGCGTCATAGGCGAACGCATGACCTTCGCGCCTCGTGGGTCCGTCGGTTTCCCGGCGCATCCAGACCTGGCCGTCCCATTCCCAGACGATGCCGTGGTCCGACAGGTTGCCGAACGCTACCATCACGCGACGATTGCGGTCATAGACCAATCTGTGTGACGACTGCGTATCGGGCTGGGCCGCATCGCGCAGCGTCCACGTCTGACCGTCGTACTCCCATGTTTCGGGGATGTACTGGTGGCCGCCCACCGATCCCCCGGTCAGGACGGTCACGCCGCGGTCGGAATCGTAGGCCATGGCGTGGTGACTGCGCGGCGACGGGCCGTCGACGAAGCGCTGCGTCCAGACCTGGCCGTCCCACTCCCATGTGTCCGACAGCCGCTGCTCGCGGTCGGGCGTCATACCGCCAAACAGGACGGTCACGCCGCGTTGTTCGTCATAGCTCATATCCGCGCCGATGCGGGGCGACGGGCCGTCACTGCCGGCGAAGCGCCAGCGACGGCCATTCCACTCCCATGTGTCGTGGCTCTTGTCCCATTCGTCGCGCGGCGCGGTGAACATGACCAGCACGTCGCGGCGCGTGTCCCACACGGCTCTGTAGCCCGAGCGGGCGTCCGGATCGACGCGCGTCCACTCGATGCAGTCCTCCGCAGCCGCGCGGTTCGTCCCGAGCGTGGCCGCGAAGCACAGGGCCACGGGGACGAGCCACCTGCCGCCCCGCGTGATTGTCTCCCCGCAATTGTGCTTCGAATTGAGCATGATCGAGTACTCCTTCCGTTTCGACCTCAGGTTGATTCCGTTCCGTTGCACCGTCGACCGCATTCGGAACAAAACCTCGACCGGGACGCCGCCCGCGTGCGCGTCTTGTGACGACGGCGTCCTTCGGATGTGTACGGCCACGGCCCCGCGGTGTTCGTGCAGGATTCCAGATCAGCGCTTTTTTTGCAGACGCCGGCTGCGCACGGCTCAGCCGGTCCGGGCGCACGTCGCCCGGATCGGCCGGAAGTGTTTTTGGAAACGTCAGTTACATTCGGCGCGCCGCCTCAGCCCGCAGCCGGACGGCGTCTCCAGGCCGATCTCAATCGACCCGGTCAGGCCGGCAAACTTCGCCCGGGCGCGGTCGCCGCGGACCGTCGCGTCCAGCCAGTGACCGTTGGCGAGCAGCGTGACCGTGCGGCCGTCGTAGGCGTCGCTCGTCAGCCGGAGTTTCGCGACCAGGCCGTTTTTGCGGCAGCGCGCGGCCAGCTTGCGTGCGTCGTCGCAGCACACGACGGGCGTCAGCTCCCAAGTTACGCCCGAGTCGCCAATGGCATCTCCGCCGAACGACACATAGACATCACGTTTCTGATCGTACACGAAGCCGGCGTAGCGGCGCGGCAGCGGGGCGAAATCGCCCGCGACTTCGAGCCGGCTCCACGCCTCGCCGTTCCAGCGCCAGACGTCGTTCGTGCGCTCGTTGTCGATCATGCCGGCGAACATCACGGGCATCTCGCGCCGCGTGTCGTAGGTCATCGTGCCATCGGCGATGACCGGGCCATCGCCACCCGCGCGGCGCCACGAATCGCCGTCCCATTCCCAGGTCGAGCCGAGGTCCGGTCCCAGGCCGCCCGCCAGGACGGTGACGCCGCGGGCCGTGTCGTACGTCATCGCCGCGGCGCGCCGCAGCGGAAGCCCGGCGACCTGGACGAGTTCGAGTTGATTCTCACGGCCGCGCCACTCCCACGTGTGCATCTCGTTGTCACCCGGAACTTCGGCGACGATGACGGCGACTTCACGGGACTGATCATAGGCGAGCGTCACCGTGTCGTTGCGGACGCGACGAGAATTGTTGAGGGGGTACTCCGTCCACTTGTGCCCCCGCCAGGTCCACAGATCCAGCGGATCGTCCGGATCCACCTCGAAAAAGACGATCGTTTCGCCCAGCGCGGTGTCGAACACGGCTTCCTGGGCGTAACGCGGCGGCGCCGCTGACTGCCGCTGACGGCGCCACTCCCGGCCGTTCCACTCCCAGACCGGAAGGTCGCCTCCCTCATCCGAACGACCACCGAGCAGCAGGGTGACATCCCGACGGGCGTCATAGCTCATGATGGCCTCGCTGTACGCCGACGGCGGGGAGGCATGAACTTCCTGCCATTCGTCGTTCTCGTAGACCCAGATGTCGCCGGTAAGCACGAGGCGGTCCTGCGGATCCTTCACGCCGCCGCCGGCCAGAACAAGCCGCTCACTGACCGGATCGTAGACCATGTCAGCGGCGTCGCGGCCGCCGGTGGGGGGTGTGGGGCGCTGCGTCCAGGACTCGCCGTCCCATTCCCACATGTCGCCAACGTCGTTGTAGGGAAATCCGCTGACGAGCACGCAGACGCGGCGGGCCGCGTCGTAGTCGAAGCCGGCGCTCCATCGGCCCGTGTCAGGACCGCCCGCATCCCGACGGGTCCATGCGTTTCCGTCCCATTCCCACACCGTTCCGTTGTGCGGCGTGCGATCGGCCGAGTACCCGACGGCGACGGCCACGCGGCGCTGGCTGTCGTACGCCAGCCGGTGAGCGAACTGGATGCGCGGCTCGTTGGCATCACGAAGGGTCCACGCGACGCCATCCCACTCCCACGTTTCGTAGACTTCGCCGTCCTCGGTTTCTCCGGAGGTCAGGACGACCACGCCGCGGTCGGAGTCGTATGTCATCGCGTGATACGCCCGCGCGAAGGGGCCTTCCACCTGCCGCTCGTGCCACGTGACGCCATCCCACTCCCACGTATCGCCGTAGTATTCCCGCCGCTGCGAGTCGGTGCCGCCGAAGAGCACGACGACGCCGCGGCGCTCGTCGTACACCATGTCCATGCCCCTGCGGGACGACGGTCCGTCCACGGCACGCAACGACCATCGCCGGCCGTCCCATTCCCACGTGTTACTGAAGGTTCGCAGATACTCCCTGACGCCGCCGAACATGACCATCACGTTCCGCCGCGCGTCCCACGCGAGGCGGTGACCGGCCCGGGCGGTCGGCTCGACCGCGCGCCACTCAAAGCACTCGTCGTCTTGCGCGCTCGCGGAACTCGGCATGATTGCCAGCGCGGCCGCGGCAACGAGCAGGGCCAGAGCGCCCCGCGACGCCGGAATCCTCTCACATCGAAACAAGCTTTGCGCAAGGTGCATCATCTTCTTGCCACTCAAGATCAACGGCCGCAGCCTGAGCTTATCTACGGCCGGACCCTGTCCTCGGACGGTTTTAACATCAGACATGATCGATTCCCCTTTCGACAAACAGACGAGACGTGCTGTCGTTTCGCGGCCCGACCACCAGGCCGCGCGCTGTTCTTGGAAGGCGACGTGACCCTCCCGGCCCGTGCCGGAGGGGTGATGACCGGGGTATCCTAACTGAGTCGGCGCCCTGAACGCAAGACCGGCCGCTGGCGCAATCGCACCAACGGCCGATCCCACAGACAATGCGATACGCTGCAAGCGGCAGCGTCGGCTTTACCTGCACTCCACCGGCCAGCGCTGCTGACAACCCGACGGCGTTGCCAGTTCGATGTCTACTTTTCCCTCGATGCGAGGGAACTTCACCCGCGCGCGAGTGCCGTGGATTTTCGTGTCCGCCCAGTGACCGTCGGCCATGAGCGTTACGCGGTGGCCGTTGAGTTCGCTTGTCAGCAGATGCAGCGTGGCGACGAGCCGGTCCTTGCGGCAGCGCGTCGCCAGTGTGTCTACGTCGTCGCAGCAGACGACGGGGGTCAGCTCCCACGTGTTGCCGCCGCGGCATGCAACGAAAACGTCGCGCCGCTGGTCGTAGACGAAGCCCCGGCTTGAACCGGGGGTCGGGCGGTTGGTTCCGGTGACCTCAAGCTGGGCCCACTGCCGCCCGTCCCATCGCCAGACTTCGTTGAGATCGCCCTCGCCGCGTCGCTTGCCGCCGAACATTACGGTGTGGCTGCGCCGGGTGTCGAAGGTCATGCCGTAGCCGTCGACGTCGCCCGGTCCCTCGCGAGAACCCAGCGTCCAGGATTGGCCGTCCCACTCCCACGTCGCGCCCACGTCCTGAAAACGAGGGTTGAATAGCACGCTGACACCGCGCCTGGAGTCAAACGTCATGCCCGTTGCCCACGCCGGGCCCTGGCTGCTGCGCAGCTCAAGCCGGTCCTGCCGGTCCCGCCACTCCCAGGTTCTGCCGTCGGAGCCGACGATGACCGCGACACCGCGTGCTTCGTCGTACGTCATCGGACCGCCCGGTCCGACCGACTGAGCGTTGGTGACGGTATAGGCCCGCCAGTAGGGTCGGCGCCAGCTCCACAGTTGGAGGGGATATTGGTATGAAACGCCTAGGATCTCTTTGAGGTGAGGATCGTAGGCAACGCCATGAATAGACAGGGATTTCTCGTTGGCGACCTGGCGCAGCCGCCACTGACGACCGTTCCACTCCCAGATGTACCTGCCTTCCATGGCGGTTATGGCGACGGTGATTCCTCGGGCGCTGTCATAGGCCAGAAGGCCGCCGGGCGCCGCGGTGCCGCGGAGGCGCTCCCACCCTCCATCTGAGTATTGCCAGAGGTCGGACGCGTTTCGCTCCACCTCGCCGTACAGCACGCCCCGCCCGCCGAACAGGACCAGTCTGCCATGGACAGGATCGAAAACGGCGTCCGGGTACCAGCGCGGCTCAAACGGGGGCGCATCGAGTTCGGTCCAACGTTCGCCGTCCCACTCCCACATTTCCTGCAGAGGACGTTCGTTCCACGGATTCCCTCCGACAAGAATGCAGACGCCGCGCTGCGGGTCGTAGACGAACGCGTGACCCACCCGCTCGGCAGGTCCGGGCGCTTCTCGGAGCGTCCAGACGTTTCCGTCCCACTCCCACAACTCGTAACCGGATGACACGACGACACGCCGCTTCTGGTCGTAGATCATTCTGTGGTAGACGCCGGGTTGTTGCGGCCCGTTGTAGCGCAGCGTCCATTCCCTTCCATCCCACTCCCACGTCTCCCTCGTCCCGTCCTGCGTATAGCCGCCCGACAGCACGGTGACGCCCCGGTCGGCGTCGTAGGCCATGGCGTGGCGCGTCCGTGGGGAGGGGCCTTCCACGTGGCGCTGCATCCAGGATCGCCCATCCCACTCCCAAGTATCTCCGAACGTCGGTTCGCCTTCTTCGCCCTCGCCCCCGAAGAGCACAATGACCCCGCGACGCTCATCAAACGCCATATCGAACGCACGGCGCGGCGGCGGGCCTTCGGTGGCGGCCAGGCGCCAGCGGCGGCCGTTCCACTCCCATGTGTCACTGGTGGCAAGCACACGATAGTCGGACGATCCGCCGAACAGGACCATCACGTCGCGGCGCGTGTCCCAGACCACCCGATGACCGAATCGGCCCTCGGGCTCCATCCGCTGCCATTCAAAACACTCCTCAGCAGGCGCGATCGCGGCGGCGGCGAGCATGATTGTGACGGACGCGAGCGACGGTAGAAGACGAACGGCGTGTCGCGCGTGGCGGCAAGCCCGCTCGGACTGAGCGTGCATCATGATGGAAAGCTCCTTCGAGGCCCGAACGCGGGGGATTTCGACTGCGGCCCGACCACCAGACCGCGCAGCACCCGCCGCAGTCCGCGTGAAACCCCTCAGCCCATCGCGCCGGGGGCTTGACGCTCCCAACTCTAAACGCGCCCCAGGTGACCGGTCAATGCGGGCCTGGGGCCGATCAGGGCCGATCGGCGCGATTTCGAGACGCAGGCAGAAGCGGCACAGCCTTCCGGCGCCGCTGGTTCCATCTACTCCGGGGCCGGCCGCGCGCCCGCTGACGTGCCTTCCATCCGATCAATCACCGAGCAGATCGACGAGTCGCTCCAGACGTTGATCGACGTGCGATACATGTCGAGGATGCGATCGACGGCCAGGATCAGGCCGACGGCGTCGAGCGGGAGCCCCACCGCGCCGAGAACGACGACCATCATGACCGTGCCCGCGTGGGGGATGCCGGCCGCGCCGACGCTGGCGAGCAGGGCGGTCAAGGCCACGATGCACTGCTGGGCCAGGCCCAGATCGTTGCCGTAGGCTTGTGCGATGAACAGCACGGCCACCGCCTCATAGAGCGCCGTTCCGTCCATGTTGATGGTCGCGCCCAATGGCAGCACGAACGAACTCGTACGGTTGGAAACGCCGGCGCGCTCCTCGACACAGGTAATCGTCAGCGGCAGCGTGCCGTTGCTGCTGGCGGTGCTGAAGGCGGTCAGCAGCGCCGGCGACATGGACTTGAAATACTCCCACGGCGACCGGCGGGCCAGCAACAGAATGATCAGCGGCAGCGTCACCAGGGCATGAAACGTCAGCGCCAATGCCACCGTGAGGGCGTATTTGCCCAGCGCCACGAAGACGTCCACCCCCTTGCCGGCCGCGGCGTACAGCATGAAGCCGAACACGCCGATCGGGGCCAGTCGGATGATGAACATCGTCATGCTCATCATCACGTCGAACGCGCCGGAAAAGAACTTCGTCAGCAGCGCGCCCGTCTCCCCGCCGACGACCGTGATGAAGATCCCGAACATCAGCGAGAAGAAGATGACGCCCAGGATCGACGTGTTTGTCGGGTCGGCCAGGGCAGCGAAGGGGTTGGAGGGGATCAGCGTAAAGAGTTGCTGCCAGAGCACCTCCCAGACGCTGACGTCGGCCGCAATCAGCGTCGAGCTCACCTCCTCGGCGCCCGCCTGCAGGGCGTCGAGGTCGGCGCCGCGGCCGGGACCGATGAGGTTGACCATGACGATGCCGGTGACGATGGCAATCAGGCTGGTCGTCATGTACAGCCCGACGGTCCGGCCGCCCATGCGGCCCAGCCCCTTTACGCTGCCGGTCCCCGCCACGCCGGTAATCAGCGAGGCCGCGATCAGCGGCGCGACAATCATCTTGAGCAGTTGAAGAAAGACATCGCCGATCCCCTTGCCGTAGCGGGCGAGCGTTTCGGGCAGGCGCTGTGCGATCCGCCCGCCGAGCACCTCGATCTGATCCTCACGCACGACGAGCGTGTAACGTCGTCCCGCCACGGGATCGACGACGATCCAGCGGGACTCGACGCGGCCGGGCTTCAGTGTGGACGTCGCGTCCACGGCCGCCCCCTGCGCCGCAAGCTCGGCGCGAAGCTCCGCAGGCAGCGCCCCGGCCTCCAGTTGCGTCCGCCACTCGGGTCCGATCGCGCCCAGCGGACGATTGGCGGCCAGGATGCTCAACGGAAGTCCGATCCCGGCCCCGATCAGCATGGCGATCAGGATCTGGTGGTGCAGTTTGAGCTTCATGGCCCGGCATGATAGCAGCGGGGCGGGGGATTGCACGGGAATTCAGCCGGCAAGATCCGCAGTGATCGCGCGGACTCATCTGCCAGCATCGAGCGGGGGGCTGTTCGATCTACCTGGACTCCCCGGCGTTGACGGCGTTCCCGACGTTGCAATTCGTCCGGAGCGTTCCTGCGACCGCGTGCACCTGCTTGACGATCGAGCAGGCGACATTCGGGCTCTCGGGGTTGACATCAATGCGGCGATCCCTCGGGCACAGAACCAGGTCCATGTCCTCGATCGCGATCGCGCCGAGCAGCACCTGATCGCCGAGAACGAGCGCCCCCCCATACCCGACGCGGTTCTTGAAGCGGATTTCCAGTGGCCCAACGTAAGGCACGAGCTGCCGGCTGCCGTCCGCGATGGTAATTTCTTTCCGATGTGACTCTTCGAGGTGGAGTTGGACCGCGACATGCTGCGGAATGCAAGTATGGACGGCTCCCGTGTCGGCCAACGCCTCAACCTCAAGAGGCTTCAGGCCATCAAGCCGCGGGTTCCGAAGCGTGATCCTTGTCATGATCAGTCCCATCTGGATCATCATAACGCTCTTGGCGTCGCTCGTCCAAGGGGCGGGCGGGGCCAGAAACCAGCGCACGAGTATGCGGCCTCGGAAAGGGCGGCGGTTGGAGGCCGGAAAGGAGTCCCCGGTCCATCGTCACGTCACGGCGTTCGCCGTGTAACGGCCATGTAACCAGCTTTCACCCGGCTGCCGTCCGGGGCGCCCCACGGCGGCCACGATGTAAAGATCTGTCAAGCTGCCTTCGGTCGCTGACAGGGCCGTTTTCTTGACAGCGTCGGCACCGGTTGTTACATCGCCAGGTCGCGAACGTGGCCGGCCATGTGTGGCCGTTGGGCGCACTGTCACGGCGGAATTCCGCGGCGGCCGGCGAGGTATGAGTCTCGTATTTGGCGAGGGAGATCAGGGCATGATCAAGGTCCGCGACCTGACCAAACGCTATGGCGCGATGCTGGCGGTCGACAAGATATCGTTCGACGTGGACGAGGGCACGATCGTGGGGTTCCTGGGCCCCAACGGCGCCGGCAAGAGCACGACCATCCGCATCCTGACCTGCTATCAGCCTGCGTCCAGCGGCAGCGCGTCGATCGCCGGCTATGACGTGATCACGCAGTCGATGGAGGTGCGGCGGCATATCGGCTATCTGCCCGAATCGGCGCCCCTGTACCCCGAGATGCGCGTCCGCGAGTACCTGAACTTCCGCGGCAAGCTGCACGGGCTGATGCACAGCGACCGCGAGACGGCCATCAAGCGCGTGGTGGACAAGTGCTGGCTGGGCGAGTTCATCGACCGGCCCATCGGGCAACTCTCCAAGGGTATGAAGCAGCGCGTGGGCCTCGCAGATTCTCTCCTGCACGACCCCAAGGTGCTGATCCTCGACGAGCCGACGGTCGGCCTCGACCCGACCCAGATTCGCGAGTCGCGCAAGCTCATCAAGGAACTGGGCGAGCGGCACACGATCCTGTTCAGCTCGCACACGCTGTCGGAGGTCGAGCAGATCTGCTCGCACGTCATCATCATTGCATCGGGGCGGATCGTCGCCCAGGGACCGCCGGACGAGTTGCGTGACCGCGTCAGCGCCGGTTCGAAGCTGATCGTCGAGGTCAGCGGCCCGGCCGACGAGGTTCGCAACGGCGTCAACGCGCTGTCGGGCGTGAAGGAAGCGGAACTGGTGACCGATCGCGGCTGGAACCGGCTGAGCATTGCGTCGAGCAATGGCGAGGACGTGCGCGAGAAGCTGTTCGCACTCACGGCCTCGAAAGGCTGGAAGTTGCGCGAGATGCGGCGCGAGGTCGCCAGCCTGGAAGATTTCTTCGTGAAGATTACGGCGGAGCAGGCGCGGCGCGGATAAGGGGCGGCGGACTGTGGCCGCGGAGGCGAGGGTGCGCGGCAGGGAGCATCGCGTCGCCGCGCACAGCCCTTCGTTTCAGCGCGCGGGTCGGTTTCGGAGACGGTAATGAGCAATATCAAGACGATTATGATGCGGGAACTGGGGGCGTATTTTCTATCCCCCGTTGCCTACGTTGTACTGACCATCTTCCTGGTGCTTACCGGCTTTTTCTTCTCGTTCGAGAACTTCCAGCCGGGCGGCGAATCTTCGCTGCGGGTGCTCTTCGGCAACTCGATGCCGCTGATTCTGCTGGTGGTGCTGCCGCTCTTGGCCATGCGACTGATCAGCGAGGAGTACCGCATGGGCACCATCGAGACGCTGATGACCGCCCCGGTGCGCGACAGCGACGTCGTGCTGGGCAAGTTCTTCGGCGTCGGCGTGTTCTACCTGGTCATGCTGGCCTGCACGCTCGTGTACGCGATCATCATCGCGATGTACGGCCGGGTGGATTTTCTCCTGCTGGTCTGCAACTACATAGGCCTCATCCTCATCGGCGGGCTCTACCTCTCGGTGGGCCTGTTTCTGAGTGCCACGACCGGCAACCAGCTTATCGCCGGGATGACGAGCCTCGTCGTGCTGCTGGTCTTCACGCTCCTGGCCGATTACCTGGCGTCGCAGGTCGAAAGCTGGACGTGGCTGCGGCTGACTTTGCAGCAGCTTTCGATCCTGTCGCACTATCGCGATCTGGCCCGCGGGCGGCTTGACCTCGGCCACGTCGTGTTCTTCGTCAGCACGACCGGCTTTTTCCTCTTCCTCGCGACCAAAGTAGTGGAGTCTCGACGATGGCGCTGAAGGATTCTTCTGCAAGTTCGATGGGCGCCGGCCGGCGGTTCCTGTTCAGCGCCAACGTGCTGTTCACGGTGATCGCGGCGCTGGTGATCGTGGCGTTCGCGCAGTGGGCGTCCACGCGCGGCGGCTACCTCGACATGACGTCGTCCGCGGTCAACAGCCTCAGCGAACCGACCGAGCGCCTGCTCGACGGGCTGGAGACGGACGTGAAGCTCGTCTCGCTCTACTTTGAGGCAGACCTGGAGGAAGCCGATCAGCCTCGTTATCGCACCGCGATTGACGATCTGACCGGCCTCTATGCCAGCAGCAATCGCAAACGCATCACGACCGACTGGATCAATCCGCTCAAGGATCATGAAAAGCGCAAGAAGCTGATCGCCGATCTTGCGGCACTGCCGCGTTTCAAGGATGGTGTCGCGCGGTATCAGGAACGGTTCGACGCCTACGACAACGAGCTGAAGGCCGAGATGGTCGAACTGATCAACGGCGAACTGGACACCGTCAGCGGTCTGACGACCGGACTGACGGCCCAGGATGCACAGGGCGCGCTGGGCGAGATCCAGATTGTGCTCGAGAGATGGCGCGAGATCATCTCTGCCCAGTCGGAAGGCATCGACGACCTGCTTGCCGCGGAAGTCCCCGCCTACACCGCCGCCATGACCGAATTGAAAGGTCTTTACCGCGACTTCTCCAAGCAGTTCAACGCCATCGTGGACTATGCCAAAAAGGGCGGACGCAAGCGCGATCGTGGCGTCGAGGACGAGTTCCTCGCCGGTGTGCCAGACCGCTATGCCGCCGTGACGCAGAAGGTGGACGCGGAACTGGCCAAGGCTGATGAACTCGACGTGCTGCCGTTTGACGACGTCGTCTCGCGCCTGACACCGACGGGCAATCCGCTGCTGGTGATGACCGACAACGACGCGATCGTGGTCGAGTTCACCGACATCTGGCCCGCCATCAATCCGCAGGGTCCGAAGTCCGGCTTCGAGGACCGAGCTTTCAAGGGCGAAGAGAAGCTGACGCAGGCGATCCTGCGGGCGACGCACAAGGAGCAGACGGCCGTCGTCTTCGTGCGCTACGGCGGAAGCCCGTTTTTCTTCGGCGGCTTCATGCCCAATCAGCCCCCGGCGCGATTCGCGCAGATGAAGTCGCTGCTGGAAGATACAAACTTCATGGTCAACGAGTGGGATCTGAAGACGACGCTCGAGCCGCCCACCTTCGACCCGGCGCCGACGCGGACGATCTTCGTCGTCTTCAAGCCTGAATCCCAGCAGGATCCCTTCAACCGGCAGAACCAAAGCCCGCCCTTCTCGGATCAGCATCTTGAGGCGCTGAAGGAAGCCATGGGCGAGACCGGCCGGGCGATCTTCGTGGCCGGCTGGGCGCCCGGGCCATTCGGCCCCATCCCCGGCTCCTATGAATACGGCGACTACCTCGCGGACACGTGGGGCATCGACGTGCAGTCAGACGTGCTGCTGCTGCAATTTGTGCCCGTCGGTCCGGACCAGTACCGGCTGCGGCAGAACCCGGAATACATGCGTGATTTTCAGTATGGCGATCACGTCATCGTGAGCGGGTCGAAGTCGCTGCCGATCGGCTTGCCGGTGTGCGCGCCGCTGGATGTCTCGAACGCGGTCGAGGGCGTGACGATCCATGAACTGCTGACCGCTGCGGCCAGGCCGGGCCTCTGGGGCGTCAAGGACTTGCAGAAGATTCGCGAGCAACTCGGCAACGAATTCATTCTGAAGGTGGAAGGCGATCTGGAAGGGCCGTTCGACATCGCGGCCGCGGCCGAGAAGGGCGACTCGAAGGTCGTCGTGGTATCGTCGCCCGCGTTCGCCGACGACGCCGTTGCGCTCGCGCAGGATCTGTCCCTGGGAGCGAGCGGTTTCGAGCTGCGCTCGCGGAACCCGGGCAACGCGGCCCTCTTCCTCAATTCGTTGCACTGGCTCAATGACAATACGGACATCATGGACATCGGGCGGCCCATCGACCTGGCGGTGCTCAACATCCCGAACGAGCGTTCGGTGACGGCCGTGCAGTTGTTCAGCCTGGGCCTGTGGCCGGCGGTGGCGATGGCCTTCGGCTGCGCCGTGTGGTTCGTTCGGCGGAGGTAGGACGATGAACTTCAAGACGACACTCTTCCTGGCAGTGGCGATGGGCGTGTGTGCCCTGGGCTATTTTGCGTTCCGCAACAAGGGCGGCGAGAAGACCTATGAGGCGCCGACAACGTTCGGGCAGCCGGCGTCTTCGGTGGAAAAGCACCTGATCGCCGAGGATGAACTCGGCGACGCGGTCAAGGTGGTCTGCAAGCTGCGCGACGCGGATGCGGACTGGGTGTTTGAGAAGGTTCAGCCGGCCGGCGGCGGCGTCGCCGAGTGGTACGTCCGCGAGCCGTTCGATGCGAAAGCCACGGGCTACCAGGTCGATCGCATCGCCAGCCAGTTGACCAATCTGCTCTATGAGATTTCGTATCCCAAAGGAGGCCTGTCGGAGTCCGAGGCGGGTCTGTCGCCGCCGCTGGCCGTGATCGCGGTCACAGACGACAACGGCGTCACCAAGTCCGTCGACGTAGGCAAGTCGGCCGGCGGACAGCAGACCTACGTCCGCCTGTCCGGCGGCGACCAGATCGTGGTCGCGAAGGCGTCGATGGCGGATCTGTTTCAGGACTCCGCGCTGGAATACCGGGACAAGCAACTGGTCAGCTTCAACAGCATCGACGCCGTCCGATTCGAGGCAATCCACCGTGTCGCCGACCAGGAGCCCGTCCACTACGTGCTCGTGCGGGAGGGCTCCGGATGGGTGTTTGAGTCGCCCTTCACCGGGCGGGCTTCGGCGGAAGTCGAATCGGCCGTGCAGCAACTCGGCCGCCTGCGCGTCAGCGACTGGGTCGGCGACGAGGCCGACCGGCTGAATGTCTACGGGCTGGCCAACCCGGCCCTGACCGTGAAGGTCACCGTAGAGCGCGACGCCCTTGCGTCAGAGGATGAATCGAGCGAAAACGACAACGCGGCCGCCCCGGAGAAGATCGAGGAGGTCATCGAGGTTCACATCTCGGAGCATTCCCCGATCGGGGATGACGCCAGGACCTACGTATGCCTCGCTGGTCAGAGCGCCGTTGGGTTGATTTCGTCCTCCACCGGGGACCGCCTGGTACCCGTCGAGGCCAAGTGGCGCGATATGAAACTGACCACCGTCGCGGTCGACCGGGCGCGTCGTATCGAAATCGAAAACGAGGCCGGCGCGGCCGTGCTGGTCAACGAGGGATCGCAGTGGCGCTTCGACGGCGGGGGGGGGCCGGCGGATGCCGAAGCGATCACCAAGTTGATCAACTCCGTCAAGGATCTGGAGGCCCGGGCGTACGTCGATTACGACGGGCCGGACGCCGCCGCGTTCGGGCTGGACGCGCCGCGCGGCGTGGTTCGGCTCACCGTGCCCGGCTCGGACGAACCCGAGCGATTCACCATCGGGGCCTTTTCAGACCCCGACACGCAGCGCATGGTCTACGTCCGCCGCAACGAGTCGAACTCCGTCGCCAAGGTGCGCGTGGCCGCGGTCGAACCGCTGCTGCGGGCGCCCGACGCCTATCGGGATCGCATCATCGCCCGCGTCCCGGGTACGTTCGAGAAGGTCATGCTGGATCGCGTCAACCGATACGACGACGGCCGGCAGACGCTCGTCTTCGAACCGGAAGGGGACGGCTGGACGATGACGTCGCCCTCTGATCATCAGACAGCGGATGCCCTCGCCGAGTGGATCAAGGGGCTCCAGGCGCTGCAATCGGACCGGTTCGTTGCTGACGGCGCCGATCCGGCCGAGTACGGATTGGATTCGCCCGCGGCCGTGGTGACCGTGACGGTCCTGTCGCCGCCGACGTACAAGCTGGAACCCAAGCCGCAGGAGGAAGAATCGGCGTCCGATGATGCGGATGGGGATTCCGATTCCGAGGCGAGCGGCGAGGACGAGGAAGCGGACGAGCCTGCGACGGAGATGGTCGCGGTCGAGGTTCCCGCGAAGCAGGAAGACGTGGAACTTCTGTTCGCGGAGAAAGACGGCGCTCACTACGCCATGCGCCGCGGCGACACCGCCATCTATGAGGTTTCGCTGGAGGCGTACGATGCGCTCTGGACCGAGTTCGTATCGGACAAGCTTCTCGACTTTTCCGACAGCCAGGTCGTGGCCTTTACGATTCGCGACAAGGAGGCGACCTACACGTTCAACAAGCCCGAGGAGGGCCTGTGGCGCCTCGCCTCCGAGCCGGACCTGCCCTTGGCGCGAACAAAAGTTCAGAATCTGCTTGTGCAGATGAAGGACATCACCACGCCGCGCTACGTGCAGTTCGGCGTCGAAGACCTGGGCGCCTTTGGCCTGGACGCAAGCCAGCGGGAGTTTTCCGTCACGCTCGACGACGGCTCCCGTCAGGCCGTTCTCGTTTCGCGAAAGACGTGTGCCCAGGACGACGACGGCTCGTACTACGCCGTCGTTGAAGGCGGCGAGGACGTCTTCCTCATCAGCAAGGACACAGTTAAGCGGTTCAAGGTCGACCTGGCGGAGTTGGAGGACGAAGGGTAGTTCCGGTGAGGTCAAGTTTCGAGACATGTGCCGCGGCACGCTGGGTGCGCGACCCCTTGGGCGGCTCAAGGTAGCCGTGTGCCGAGCGTGAATCGCGTGGCACGCAACGCCGTTCACTATGCGGCTGTCTTTTCTTCACGAATCGCCT
>CAZYLK010000121.1:0-18731 GCA_964648365.1 uncultured Phycisphaeraceae bacterium | reverse complement strand
CGAGAAGGACGCCGCCTGAAGCCGAGCCCATCAACGAAATTTGGCAATAGCTCGCGTCAATCCCGCTCGATCACCTGCCAGTCGCCCGTCTGGGTGATTTCGAACCGGACGATGGGATGCCTGCGGCGGCGGAACTCACTGCCGTAGCCGTCGATGCGGAGGACGACCAGGCGGTCCCAGTCGATGGCGAGCCGGCTGAAGTCAATCGAGAAGCCGGTCAGGTCGTGGGTGGTGATCACGATCCGGTTACGCTCGGGGACAAAAGACCCTTCCGCCCAACCGCCGGGGGCGCCGTCGCGGACCGTCTGGGCGAACAGCCAGCGGTCCTCCTCGTCCGGATCGGGGCCGTCGATCTGGATGTGCAGCGGCGGCTCGACGGGCGTGGCCGGGACGTTGTCGTTGGCGGGTACGGCTGGCGGGGCGACCTCGGGCGCGCCGGTGGCGGCGTTCTCGGGCGGCGCCGCCCGGTCCGGCCGTCGGCATGACGCCGCGCTGACGATGGTGAGGGTCAAGACGAGGAGAGTGAGGGTGCGGGGGCGGAAGGGAGTGAGGGAGTGAGGGTGCGAGGGAGTGAGGGCCTGACGGCGGAGACTGACCAGGGGGGACGTTTTGGCTGGCGCCGGTGTGCCGTCAGGAGCACTGCTCAAGAGCAGTGGCACCCGTAGAAAGCGTAGAAGCGATACAGCACTGCTCAAGAGCAGTGGCACCGGGAACCACTCTCCGCTGATTCCCTTGTTCCCTGACTCCCTCACTCCCTTCCTCCAGCCGTTTGCTCGGTCCATCATTCCGTTGTACCGTCGAACGGGGTCAGGGGACGCGGTGGAATCCGGCGGCGTGGGAGCCGCTCGGCCGCGCGCCCGGACCGGCCGTTCGATCCATGCCCAGCGCTCCAGCCATCCATGGTACGACTATCCTCTCCGTGCGCCGCGGGGTGCAGGCCGCGATTGGCGGCGACGGGCAGGTCACGCTCGGACAGACGCAGATCAAACACGACGCCCGGAAGATCCGTGCCCTGGCGGGGGGAGCAGTGTTGTGCGGGTTCGCCGGCTCCGCCGCGGACGCCTTCGCGCTGCTGGACCGGTTCGAGACCAAGCTGGCGGCGTACAAAAGCAATCTGCGGCGCTCCGCGATCGAACTGGCAAAGGACTGGCGGACCGACCGGGTGCTGCGGCGGCTGGACTCGATGCTGGTCGCCTGCGGCAAGGATGCGACGCTGATCATCAGCGGAAGCGGGGACGTCATCGAACCGACCGACGGCGTGGCGGGCATCGGCTCGGGCGGGATGTTCGCGGCGGCGGCGGCCAAGGCCCTGCTGGCGGAGACGGACCTGCCGGCGGACGCGATCGTGGACAAGGCGCTGCACATCGCGGCGGACATCTGCGTGTACACGAATCACGAGATCGCAGTGGAGAAAATCGAATAGACGTGCGGGTCCGTTTTCCAGCGGTCGGCCCCCCGGATGAATGCGGGGGCTCTGAGTGGGGTACCTTGTGGCACCGGTTTGTAACCGGTGTGAACTGCATGTGGCACCGGTTTGTAACCGGTGTGAATCGGCATGTGGCACCGGTTTGTAACCGGTGAACTCTTGATAAACCCCGCCGTGAAAGGCGGGGCTCTGAGTATGAACGAACTGACTCCCAAGGCGATTGTGGCGGCGCTTGATCGCTACATCATCGGGCAGGACGACGCGAAGCGCGCCGTGGCCATCTCCGTGCGCAACCGCTGGCGGAGGCAGCAGCTTCCGGACGGCCTGCGCGAGGAGGTCTGCCCGAGCAACATCATCATGATCGGCCCGACCGGCGTGGGCAAGACGGAGATCGCCCGCCGACTGGCGACGCTGGTCAACGCGCCCTTCATCAAGGTCGAGGCGACCAAGTACACCGAGGTCGGCTACCACGGCCGTGACGTGGAGAGCATGGTCCGCGACCTTCTTGACTCGGCGTTGCGGATGGTCAAATCGGAGCAGACGGAAGTCGTGCGGCAGGAAGCCGAGCGGCTCACCGAGGAGCGGATCCTGGACGCGCTGATGCCCGCGTCCGACCACGACGGGGAAGACTCAGACGCCGCCAGCGAAACCGCAGCCCGCCGGCAACGCAGCCGCGAGAAGCTGCGCACGCAACTCCAGGCCGGCGAACTCGAAGACAAATCGGTCGAACTGTCGGTCGACGTCAAGGTGCAGCCGATCGGCATGTTGGCGATGGGGACCGATCAGATCGATCCCGACATCCAGGGCTTCATCGAGCGCATGCTGCCATCGCAGTCGAAGACGCGCCGCGTCCGCATCCGCGAAGCCCGGCGGATCATCTTCGAGCAGCAGTGCGAGCGGCTGATCGACCAGGAGAAGGCGACCGAAATGGCGATCTCCCGCACGGAGAACGCGGGAATCATCTTCATCGACGAGATCGACAAGCTCGCCGGGCCTGGCTCGACGCACGGACCGGACGTGTCGCGGCAGGGAGTGCAGCGCGACCTGCTGCCCGTGATCGAGGGCACGACCGTCAGCACCCGGCACGGCCCGGTGCGGACGCACCACATCCTGTTCATCACCGCGGGCGCCTTCAGCGGCAGTAAGCCGAGCGAGCTGATGCCCGAGCTGCAGGGGCGGCTGCCGATTCGCGTTGAGCTCAACGACCTCGGCCGGGCCGAGTTCCTGCGCATCCTGACGGAACCGGAAAACGCCCTCACCAAGCAGCACATCGCCCTGCTCGGCACCGAGTCGGTGCGCCTGGACTTCCAGCCGGAGGCGCTGGAGCGGATTGCCGAAATCGCATTCTCGCTCAACCAGTCGACCGAGAACATCGGTGCCCGCCGCCTGACGACGGTCATGGAGCGGCTGGTGGAGGACATCAGCTTCGACGCCCCGGACCTGGCCGGTCAAACGATCCGCGTCGACGCCGAGATGGTCCAGCGGCGGCTCGGCGACTTGTCGCGCGACGACAACCTGAGCCGATTCATTCTCTAGCGACGACCGGCGCCGCGACCCGTAGCGCACCTAACCAATTTCCAGCAATAAGGTTATGCTTGACTTGACGTCGGCTCCAACCGCCTGATCAAGGCGCCGGTGCCGCCCCTCCGCCCCCGCCCGTCCCGCTACCCCCACTCGGAATTCGCGGCGGGTCACTGGCGTTCGCCGATGAATCGAGCTAGGATGCCTCTCCGCGCGCCGGGCGCGTGGGGTGCTGGGTTCGGTTGTTTTTTCCCGGCCGGAGCAGACAGATGTCGAAACGGAGGCTTGTGTGATCAAGATCAGACCGAGAGGCGGCGAGTCCATCCAGCAGGTGCTTAAGCGTTTTAAGCGGTTGTGTCAGCGCGAGGGCCTGACCCGCGACGTGAAGCGCCACAGCTACTACGAGAAGCCGTCCGAGCGCAAGCGCCGCAAGCAGCGCAAAGCCGTCCGACGCGCGCAAACCGACCCATCGACAATGCGCCCCTGATTCCCTCCTGAGCGCAATCCGCCTCCCCCCGGGCATCGCCCCGGATTCCGTGGCGCCGGCCGTACGGGTGCGGCGCAGGTTGTGCCATGCCCACTGGACGCCCGCCACGGCGCCGCTACCATCCCCCGAGTCCAGTCGAAAGTTCCGGGCCGTTGCTGCTGCCTGCGTTGCAGGCCGGGTTCGCGTCTGAACCGGTCGCAGGCCGCGAAGCTCGAACGAAACGCCCGGTGATCCGATAATGACTGTCATGTGGCGGCATCAAGAATGATCGACAGGCGCGTGGCTCTTGTCACCGGCGGCTCCCGCGGCATCGGGCGGGCCATCTGTGCTGCGCTGGCAGGCAGCGGCTACGCCGTGGTCATCAATTTCCTGGAGAACCTCTCCGCGGCGCAAGAGACCGCGGCGCTGTGCGAAGAGGCCGGCGCCGCCGTTGAGTTGTGCCAGTGCGACGTCGCCAATCACGACGAACGGGAGCTGATGATCCAGTTCGTCATGGAGCGGTTCGGGCGCATCGACTGCCTGGTGAACAACGCCGGCATCGCGCCGAAAACGCGGTTCGACATCTTGCAGACGCCCGAAGACAGTTTTGACGAAGTCCTGAACACGAACCTGCGCGCCCCCTACTTTCTGACCCAGGGCGTGGCCAACGAAATGATCCAGCTGCGGCAGCGCGGCGACATCGACTGGGCCTGCATCGTCAACGTCTCGTCGATTCGCGCCTACACCGTCGCGGTAAACTATGGCGAGTACTGCATCAGCAAGGCGGGATTGAACATGGTCACGTCGTTGTTTGCGGTGCGGCTGGCGGAGTTCGGCATCGACGTCCACGAGGTCAGCCCGGGGATCATCGAGACGGACATGAGCGCCGTACCTTCGGTTCGGGCCGCGTACGACGCCAAGCTGAAGGCCGGACTGACGCCCAACAACCGCTGGGGCAGGCCGGCTGAGGTGGCGTCGGCGGTGGCGGCGATCGCGCGGCGTGAGTTCCCGTTCAGTACCGGGCAGGTATTTCACGTAGACGGCGGCTGGCACCTTCGACACCTGTGACGCGCGGCCTGCGCGTCCACAGGAGCGGCACCGGTAGGAGCGCCGGCTGATGGTCCCTGCACAGGCAGGGCAGGTGCAGGGATGACCTTTTTCATGTTGGCCGCTTGTATCTGGATCGCGGCCGGCGTCGCGGCCTTCTGGATTCCGCGCCGTCTGGGCGACGTTCGCGGGCCCCTGCTGGGCCTCACCTGCCTCCTGGCCGGCATCTACACGGCGTGGTCGGCGCCGCCGGAACCGGCCGAGGACGGCGGTCTGGCGCTGCTGATCAGCGTCGTCGGGCTCGTCAGTGTCCTGGGGTTCAACCGGATTCTGACCCGACGGATCCGCTTCCGCGACGTTCATCTGGCTGACAACGAGCTGGCCGCAGCCGTGCTGGATACGGCCGGGGCGCTGGTGATCGTCCTCGACGTCGACGGCGGCATCGTCCGTTTCAATCGCGCGTGTGAGGCGCTGACCGGTTACACGGCCGGCGAGGTCGCGGGCAGGAGATTCTGGGAGTTCCTTCTGGCGGAAGAAGAGCGCGACGCGGTCCGCGCCGAGTTTGAGTCGCTCAAGGCCGGGCGGTTTCCGAGCCGGTTCGAAAACGACTGGGTGCTCAAGGACGGCCGGCGCCGACGGATCGCCTGGTCGAACACCGCCATGCTCGACGCATCCGGCAGGGTGCAGTTGATCATCGGCACCGGTATCGACGTGACCGAGCGGTACGAGGCGGAAGCGGCGCTGCGGAAGTCCGAAGAGCGCTTCTCCAGGGCCTTTCACGGAAGCCCGCTCTCGCTGGTCATCGCAACCCTGCACGACGGCATCCTGCTCGACGCGAACCAGGCGTTCCTCGATCTGTTTGGTTATGACCGGCAGGAGGTGCTGGGCCGGCCGACCAAAGCGATGGGAATGTGGGAGAATCCGGGAGACCGCGACGTGCTCATGGAGCAACTTGCGGCTCACGGCGTGGTGCGCGATTGCTCGGCCCGGTTTCGCGATCGCCGGGGACGGTTGCGTACGGCCCGTGTCTGGATGGAGATGATCGAGCTACAGGGACAGCAGTGCGTGCTCGGCATCACCGAAGACGTGACCGAGCGGCTCCGTTCAGAAAATGCGCTGAAAGAATCCGAGCACAAGTATCGCAGCCTGTTCGACACCAGCCGGGACGGCATCGTCTACTGCACGCTGGAGGGCCGCGTCACGGACGCCAATCCCGCCTACGTCGACATGACGGGTTTCCCGCTGGAGGAGCTTCGCCGGCTTCGCTACCAGGACATGACGCCGTCGAAGTGGCACGAGATGGAGGCCGCGATCATCCGCGACCAGGTCATGACGCGCGGTTATTCAGAAGACTACGAGAAGGAATACGTGCGCAAGGACGGCCGAGTCATCCCTATTTCCATACGCGCCTGGATCATCCGCGACGACCAGGGCCGCCCGGACAGCATGTGGGCGCGGGTGATCGACATTTCTGAACAGCGACGGCACGAGGTCGAACGCGTCAGCCTCGAATCGCAGTTGCGCCACTCACAGAAAATGGAAGCCCTGGGCACACTCACGGCGGGCGTCAGCCACGACTTCAACAATCTGCTCATGGCCATCAACGGCTACGTCGACGTCGCCGAGTCGTGTGCGGAACGCGGAGACGAGGAACTGTCGACCGCGCTGAACGGCATCCGCGAGGCCGCTCAACACGCCACCCATATCACCAAGTCGATGCTCACGTTCAGCCGCAAAGCGGCGTTCACGCGGACGCCGTTGTCGCTGAGCCGGCTGGTGGAGAATGCGACGGGCCTCCTGAAGCACCTGATGGGCAGCAAGATTGCGCTCGAAGCGCACGTGGACGCCGACGACGACATCTGGATCGAGGCGGATGCGTCCCAGATTCAGCAGGTGCTGATGAATCTCGTGATCAATGCGCGCGACGCGATGCCCGCCGGCGGCAGACTTCAGATCGCGCTGCGCCGCGTGGGAAGACGTTCGCCCGATCTGTCCTACGACGTTCCGCTCTTTCGATCCGGTACGGCGCTGCTGACGGTCAGCGACAACGGCTGCGGGATGACCGAGGAGGTACGCACCCGGGTGTTCGAACCGTTCTTCACCACCAAGCCGCGCGGCCAGGGAACGGGGCTGGGCCTCTCCGTCGTCCACGGCATCGTGGCGGAACACCGCGGCTACGTCGAGATCCGGTCCACGCACGGCGCCGGAACAACGGCCGTCGTGGCACTTCCATGCGTCGACGCCGGGGAACGCGAGGCGCAATCGGCCGACAACCGGCCGGGACGCGGCGAGCGCGTGCTGGTCATCGAGCCGGAGCCGTCGATCCGGGCGGTCGTCACGTCAGGATTGCGTCACGCCGGGTATCGAGTGGTCGGCGTCGCTAACTTCGACGACGCGCGCGCTCAAATCGAACGGCAGACGGATCCGTGGCACGCGATACTGGCCGCCCTGGACGACCAGGGCGATACCGCGATCCGCTTTGTCACGGAGATGCGCCGACGCGGCATCGGTGCGGCCGTGATTATCATGGCCGATACGGAGGCGGCGCCGCTGGACACACTCCGGTCCCATGATGCCGACCTCCTGACGAAACCCTTCCGCCTGACGGACATGGTCTCGACGGTCGCGCGCAGCATTCGGATGCGCACCGCTGAGCCTCATCCGGCCCCTTGATCGCGTTACCGGACGCGCGTCGAGGGTTACGCCGCGAGGTCACTCGCGCGATCCCCGCTGACCGATCAGCCATCCCGGCTGGAGCCAGGATGCCCGGAATCGTATAATCCTCAGCACGCTGGCTCATGCCGTCGTGCCGGGATCGTCGATTCGGTCGTCAGCAGCCCGGTAAGAGATGGCGCGCGGGAAGGCGCGCATCGGCTTCCAGCCGGCGGAGTTACGGTCTGCGAGTCCGGGCCAAACGTCTACGAACGACGGGAGGAGAGGTCGGTGAAGTCCAATCGCCAAGTCACCGCGGCCGCCGCCGCGGCCGCAACCATTATTCTCGCAGGCGGCGGCTATTACCGCGTGCTGGCGGATCGCTACGCGCGGCAGACCAGCAGCGTGACGATGCCCGCCGGCTGGCTCGACGCGCTGCCGCTCGAGATCGACGGCTGGACCGGTGAAGACGACGCGATGGAGGAGTCCATCATCGAAGCCACGGACACCGACGCCCACCTCAATCGAGTGTACATCAACGACAGCCGCACGGCCGCCGTCTCCATGTTCCTGGGCTACGGCATCCAGCTTCGCGATCTGGCGCCCCACCGCCCCGAGGTCTGCTATCCCGGCAACGGCTGGCTCGTCGGGGGCACAACGGATGAAGAAGTCACGCTGGCAGATGGATCCGTTCTGGCCTGCCGAATCCTGAACTTCCATCGCGGCGGGTTTTCCAGCGACGCCGTCACCGTGTTGAACTTCTACATCGTCGACGGCCGCTACTGCCCGGACGTTTCATGTTTGCGGGATAAGGCGACCAAAGTCGATGCCGGCCCGTCCTATGCGGTCCAGGTTCAGCTTTCGTCGCCCGGCGGCCTGGGCAAGGAGCCGGAGCGCATTCTCCGGGAGTTCGCTGCCGTCTGTACGCCGTACCTGCGTGCCCTCATGCCCGACCAGCATGACGCTGCGTCGGACGCCGATTCTGTCGAGGCAGGATCAACCCCATGAGCGACGCCACCATCGCTTCAACAGAATCAGCCGCCACCGACCAGGTTACGGCCGACGCCGGACTGCGGCACGGCGTGTTCCTCACGCTGGTCGCCCTGCTGGCGCTGGCGCTGTGGTCGTACTGGCCCGTCGTGGCCAAGCTGGCGAAAGAGTGGACCAGCAACGACGACTACTCGGTCGGGATGCTCGTGCCTCCGGCCGCGCTATACATGTTGTGGTTACAGCGTAAATCGTTGCGCAAGTGCCGCCTGGCGCCGTTCTGGGGGGGGCTGGCGGTGCTGGCGCTGGCGGAGTACGCCCGCTGGTTCGGCCTGACCCGTTTGTTTGAATCCGCGGAACGCTACGCCTTCGTTCTGACCGTCTTCGCGCTCGTGCTGACCGTCGCCGGCCTTCAGTTCACGCGGAAGACATTCTGGGTGTGGGCGTTTCTATTTCTGATGGTTCCGCTGCCGGGCAAGATTCACAACGCCATCGCCGATCCGCTGCAAAGTATGGCGACGTATGGCGCCGTGTTCACGCTGGAATTGATCGGCATTACCGTCGAGCGTTCCGGCCACACCATGGTGCTCAACGGCGACACGCCCATGGCCGTGGCCGAGGCGTGCAGCGGGCTGCGTATGCTCACGGCCTTCGTCGTGGTTTCTTCGCTGTTTGCGTTCGTCGTCCACCGGCCCCGCTGGCACAAGGCGACCGTGGTCATCTCCAGCGTCCCCATCGCCATCGCCTGCAACATCCTGCGCCTGGTGGCCACCGCCCTGCTCTTCCTCTGGGCCAGCAGCGGCACCGCGGAAAAATTCTTCCACGACTTCGCCGGCCTGGTCATGATGCCGGCGGCATTTGCGATGCTGATGGGCGAACTCTGGATTCTTCGATGGTTGGAAGTGGCCCCGGAAGCCGAAGCGCCAAGCCATCCGGTCGTCGTCGGGGGGTGATTCGCGCGACGTCTACGGCGCGGGGCCGACGCCGAGTCCGCGAGAGAGCGAACACGTCCCTGGAACGTCCCTGGAGCGTTCCGGGAACAATGCCCCCAGGAGCGGCCGACGCAACCGCTTGGATCAAGTTCTTCCTCCGCGCGACGCTTCTCCACTCACCCGTTCCGTGCAGGTCGCCGCCGACAATCACGGACACTTCCCGACAATGCGTGCGTGTGCCCCGCGTGCCGCGATGCCGATTTTCAATTGACGGCCGGCGGCCGCCGGGGCTAGGATGGCTGGCGACGGCGGCGCCGGCGCGGGTGCGGCCGTCGCCCGGGCGAGGCTTGTCCCCGCCCCCAGTGATCGCAAGTGTCTGACACCGAATCGCGCAGGATGACAGCGATGGTCTATTGGCACGCGCGCCGCATGGGCGCTTCGCTCTGGCTTTGCATTGCAATCGCCGCTTCCGCCGCCGCACCGGACGCCGCGGCGGCGTCGGCCCGGTGGCTCGTCCCGATCGCCGGTGGCGCGGTGGCCGTGCAAGAAGAGCCGCCGCCGCCTGTTGAGCCGCCTCCACCCCTGGAGCCGGTCGTCGACGACGACGAGGCGTTTCAGCGCTACGACGCACGCCTCCGGGAGCGGCTGGCCACCGCCCAGCATCCGACCATCGCGCCGGAACGGCTCATCCACCACGTTCCCGACCCCGAGCGGGCCCGACGCGCGGCGATGGCCCTCATACAGAGCGGCACGGCGTCGGAGCAGGCCTTCGCGCGGCGCTACGTCGAGCGGCTGGATTCGATCCGCCGGCCCACGCGCATCTGGCTGCGTCTGGAAGATGTGATCCGCCGCGTGCTGGCCTACAGCTTCGCCATCGAAATCCAGCGATTCAACCCGGCCGTGGAAGCAACCCGCGTCGTGGAGGCGCAGGCGGCATTCGACGCCGTCTTCTTCGCAAACCTCACCAAGCAGATTCAGGACCGGCCCTCCGCGTCGCAGTTAAGCGCCAGCGACTTCGACCTGTTCAACCTGACTTCCGGCGTGCAGCAGTTGCTGCCGACCGGTATGACCGTGTCGGCCGCGTGGTCGATGCGGCGGACGTCGACGAGCCTGTCGTTTCAGCAGCTTAACCCCGAGTACTTCAGCGATTTCGAAATGGCCTTCCGGCAGCCGCTGCTCCGCGGCTTCGGACTGGACTACAACCTCTCCGCCATCCGGATTACGCGCAACAATCAGCGCATCAGCGAGTTGCAGTTTCAGCAGCAGTTGCGCACCCGGTTGCGCGAGACGGAGGAAGCGTACTGGCAACTGATGATCGCCCGCCGCGACCTGGCCATCACCGCCCACCTGCTGGGCGAGTTCGAGGACGTGTACCAGTACCTGCTCGCCCGGCAGGAGTTCGACGTGACCAAGATTCAACTCGAAGACACGCGGGCGAACCTGGAAAACTCGAAAGTCGAACTGCTGGCCAAGCGGAACATCGTGTTCAACGCCGAAGAGCGACTGCTCTTTTTGATGAACGATCCCGAGTTGAACCTGATGGAGGATGTCGAGCTCTTCCCCGAGGATCTGCCGACGATCGGCCACTTCGAGGTGGACCGGCTCAGCGAACTCCAGACGGCGCTGGACGAGCGCAGCGAAATCCGCGAGTCCAAGCTGAACGTCGCCAACGCCCGTATCGGCGTGGGGCAGGCGATCAACCAGGCGCTGCCGCGTCTGGATCTGTCGTTCACGTACACGGTGGACGGCCTGGGCCCCAGCGCCGACGACGCCTTCGACGAGGTAACGATGCACGACTACACGGAGTACACGGTCGGCATCGAATTGGAGATCCCGATCGGCAACCGCGCCGCCCGCGCCGTCGAGAAGCGCGCCCGACTGATCGAGGCCCAGGCCCAGGCGGCGCTCAAGCGGCAGATCGAAGAGGTCATCGTCGACGTCAACGTCTCGATCCGGCAGCTTTCCACAACCTATGAGCAGATCGGCCCGCGCTTCGAGTCAGTCGAGGCCAACGAGCGGCAGGTCGAGTCGATCCTGGCCCGCGCCGAGCGCAAAGACTTCACCCAGCTCAACGCCGAACTCAGCGCCCGCCGCAGCCTGGCCGCCAACCGCCGCGCCCTTCTCCAGGCGATCATCGACTACAACATGGCCATTATCGACCTGGAGCGGGCGAAGGGAACGCTTTTGGAGTACAACAACGTGGTGATTGAGCCGTAAGGGGGACGCGGCAGCAGCGCGGGCATCGTGATGGCACGGACTGAAAAGCTCTACCGATCGCTGGCGGCTATGGAGCAGGAGTTCCGCCGGTTGCTGCGAGCCGAGTTCATCAAGATTGATGCCGGTCGGCGTTCCTGCGTAGCATTATTCGGCCCGCGGGCGCCCTTCCCGACCGATCACTTCGGATCCCCTGAGACACGGGAACTTGCCACGCTGGAGCAGGACATCATCGCGCTGCGCAGCAAGCTGGGCGAATCGCTTGAAACCGATGTGCTCGGCGCGTTGGCGGAGTTCAAGTCGCTGCAATCAGGTGAACGGGAGAAGATCATCTCCGAACTGCATGAATGGCAGCACGGCGGCAGGACGCGCGCCGCCAGGCTGATGATCGAGCGATTGGACCGTCTCGACCCATGATCTGCGCGACGCAGTCGTGCCCCTCCCCCGATCCCACACCACGCACCAGTTCGGACTCGCGGCTACCCCCCCGCCCTGAAACGCTCGATTCTCGCGTCGATCCGGGCCACGAGATCCTCGCGGCCGGCCCTCCGGGCCAACTCGAGCGCTGACCGCAGCGCCACGACGGCTTCGTCATAGCGCCCCAGCCCGTCGCCGAGCGTCATGCCCAGGTTGTAGTGCGCCGATAGAAGCGTCGAATCAAGCTCAATCGCCTTTCGATAGTGTTCCACGGCCGCGGCCGCGTTGCCGAGTTCGCCGGTTGCCAGTCCCAGGCCGAGCCAGGCGGGTGCGAAGGTGGGATCGATCCGGGTAGCTTCGGCGTAGGCCGCCGCCGCGCCGCGGGCATCCCCGGCGCTGGAGAGCGCCTGGCCCAGGTTGTAATGAACCAGCGGCTCCTGCGGATGATCGCGGAGGAACTCTCGATACGCGGCGATCGCCTCTGCGTAACGGCCGACGGATGCCAGCCGGTCGGCTTCCGCCAGTTGTTTGTGGGGATCGTCGCCACCCCCCCCCGGTTGCGTTGTATCTGTCCCCGCGTCCGTCCCGGCGGCTGCGCCGGCGGCCGTGTGCGGCAGGCCGATCCCCATGCGGCGGAGGTCAGCCGCGGCACGTTGGTCCAGCGTCGCGGCCGTGGCGAGGTACTTCGCGGCGTCCTCGTGCCGCCCCGCCTCGCGCAGGAGAAGACCGAGCTTTACGTTGGCCTCGACGTTCGACGGCTCGATGGCGAGCGCACGCTCATACTCGACGATCGAGGGTTCGGTGCGGCCGATGGACTGAAGAAAGCCGGCATACTCGATCCGAACATCGCCATTGCCCGGATCGAGCCGGACCGCTTCCGAATACTGAAACACGGCATCGTCCGTTCGGCGGGCGCCGGTATACAGCCTCGCCAGCTCCAGATGAACCTCGGCATGAAACGGATGCACCCACGTCAGCGATTCTATGAGGTGCGCGGCCGCTTCGTCGGGGCGACCCAGCGCGTTCAGCGCATCGCTGATGGCCAGGCGGGCGTGGGGGTTGTCCGGTGCCATCTCGATTGCCTGTTCGAGGTGCGTCAACGCCACGTCCGGCCGATCCGCCAGCAGGTAGTCGGTCCCTTGCTGAAAATGCCACCACGCCGGCTCGGCGCGCACGTCGATGATGGGGATACGTAGAAGCAGGAATGCAACGCCCGCCGCCGCGGCGACGGGAATGGCCTGTCGCCATCGCTGGGCGAGGACCGCCGTCGCAATGTACTGAATCGCCACGGCGGCAAACATCAGCACGAAAGGTATCACCTGCACCCGGTATCGCGCCGCGACGAAAAACGGAATCACGGAGAGGCACCAGGCGGCCATAAACGTCAGCGCAAGGGTCGCCGCCTGACGCTCCACGTCGATGGATGTGACGCCTTGCATCGTTTCGGGTTGTTCGCCCCCCGCCTCGTCCCCGCACGCTTTTGCAGATACCGCACCTTGGCGCGGCCCGTCCACGAATGCGCCGGGAATCACCGGCCCGCGGCCGCGCCGGAGCAAGAGACCCGCGCCGGCCAGCGCCAGTCCCAGCGCCAGCGGGAACTTCACGGGCAGGCTCGACAGCACCGCGGAGTAGTCATGCTCGCATTGCACCTCCTTGTTGTGCGCGATCTCCACCGGCCCCCAGAAAAGTAGAAACTTTCGCCCGAGTAACTTCAGCGTCCGCCCGGGATTCTCGCGAATATGTTCCAAGGCCCGTTGTGTGAACCAGCGTGACACGTCGCCGTGCGACATCTCCTGTCCGGTTCGACGCTCGAGGTTACTGACCAGGGCCGGGTAGTCGAAGCACGTCCGGAAGCGCCCGGCGCCCGGCAGATCGGCCACGCATCGGCCGTCCGCCTCAGCGTGGTTGCCGATGAAGAGGTTTACGCCGCCATTTGCTGTAATCAGCACAAACTCGCCCGAGACGATGTAGTTGCGGATCGTGACCGGTGCGATGACCAGCCCTGCCACCGCCGCCATCACCCCCGCTGACATCGCTCGCCATCGTCGGTCGGCCCATGCGCGGGAAAACAGCATCCAGATCGCAACCGCGGCCAGCACAAGCAGGGCATTCGGCCGCACAATCGCCGCCAGACCCAGACAGGCGCCTGCCGCCGCCGCATGCCGCAATTGCCCCCCCTCGCTGCTCCAGCGCATCACACCATGAAACCCCAGCAGCAGCAGCGTATCCAGGAGTGTCGTGGCGTGAAGCTCGCCTTCGAAGTACACGAACGCCCAGTAGCTGCCCATCAGCGCGGCCCAGATCAGCCCGACGGTCCGACTGAACCAGCGCCGTCCAATCCACCACGCGAGCCATACATTCAGCAATCCCAGGCCGAATTGCGCCAACCTCGGAACGACGGGACTCATCCCCCCCGCGTAATACACGGCGGCCAGGAACCACGGATAACCGGGCGGCCGCAGATAGGGCGTCGTACGAACTTGCGGGTCCGCCAATCCCGCCGGTGGCGTCCAGTCGCCCGTGACCATCGCCCGCGCCCAATAGTCATGAAACTCGGCATCAACGGTCGGATGGGCGAAGTCCGGCCTCGGACGAATCTCGACCAGGTAGAGCGCGCGAATGAGCGCTGCCCCGATGAGTATGGCCGCGAGCCAGCGGCGGTGACCGCGGTCGGTCGCGGGTGGGTGCCTGGTTGACTCAGACATGCGATCGGGCCTTCGGCGCGGCGGCATCGACGACGCGGCGTCGCGCGCCAGCCATCACCGCGGCGCCGCAGAGCGGATTGTAGCGGGTGGAGCGCCTGGCGGGGACGCCGCGCACAAGGTCGATGGCAGCGCCCCCCGGAAGCGGGTCCGCGAGGCACGCCGGCGCGGCCCGAGGACCGCCCGGCGCCGGCCTGGCGGCCTGAGGAAGCGGTGCCACCACCGTCAATACGGCGCTCACGGGGGCGATGCCGCGCCGGCCTCAGCGAAATGGCGCGCAGACACCCGGCTTTCGAACGGTTACGCGCCGGCGCGCAGCGCCAGCAACCAAGAACCCGCGACGATCGCGACCGCCGCAGCCCCGGCCAGTGCCTGCCCCCGGCTCGACGGCAGCAGGCGTCCGCCCAGGCGGCTGTAGAGGGCGCCGAGCAAGATGCCGGAGAGGAAGCCCGTGATATGAGCGATCACATCCGTACGGATGCCGCCCGTGCCGGTGTATCCGAGCAGCACGACCCCGCCGACGATCGGCAGCCAGCGCTGCGCCCCTCCGCGGCCGGCCCGGCGGCGCTGGGCGAGGGCATCGGCGGTAAGCATCCCCAGCGCGCCGAACACGGCCGTGGATGCGCCGATGGACGTATGCTCCGGCGGCTGCATCCACGCATTCAGGAGGTTGCCCAACGCTCCCGCGGCGAGGATGCTCAGCCACGCCAGCCCGGATCCAAGACGTCGGCCCACGAACACGCCGAACAGGGCGCCGAAGAAGAGGTTACCGATGAGGTGTCCACCGTCGGCATGTAGCGTCAGCGCCGTGATGGTCCGCCACCACTGCCCGGCGCGGATCAGGCCGGCATCGGTGTATCCCCACTGCGACCAGTTAATCGGGAACGAAGTCCACTCGCGCAGAACCGCGACGACGACGAGCACCGCCGCGTACGCAATCACCCCCGGCCAGCCGCTCCCGCGATCCGGCTCAGCCTCATCAGCGGGTGGATCGGGCACGTTTTCGTCGGCATACGCCTCCAGTTCGGCAAGCGCGTGGTCAACGTGCGCCGCCGCAACCACGAGGGCGAATCCGTCGGGCGTCTGCACGACCCTCGACGGAATCCCCGCGGTTTGCAGCACCAGCGCATGCTCGGCGCACTCATGCCGGGAGTCAGCAAGGAAGACGGTGCGGTCAGGTTCGGGGCGGTGTATTGGCATGTGGCACCATGGGGCACCGGTTTGTAACCGGTGTAAGCCGGTTTGTAACCGGCGCAAGCCGCTTGTGACCCGCACCACCCTCAGAGCCCCGTCTTTCAAGGCGGGAGTTGGCCGGCGCAGCGACTGCCGCCGTAACCGCCCACAGCTCGGTCGCTCAAGACACCGGCTGCAAACTGGTGCCACACGGGATCGCCGGTTGCAACCCGATGCCAGACGGATCACCGGTTGCCAACCGGTGCCACATGTGTCACAGGCGCCCCATGCGGCCGGACGATTGGCTCGCGCTCCACCCGCCGCTACAGTTCCGCCATGACGACTACCGCTCCCGCCTCCGACAAACTCAAGGGCTACCGCGGCCGCGCCGCCGACACGCTGTCAAAGCACAACGTCGGCGTCTGGTCCGAGGTCACCGTGGACACGACCAACGGCCGCTTCGAGGGCCTGATCCTGCCGCGCAGCGAGACCGCCGACGACCTGCACATCGTGCTCAAGCTCGTTACCGGCTACAACATCGGCCTCGCCGCCGAAACCGTCACCTCGATGACGGAGACCGGCCGGCGCGAGGCTCATTACAAGATCCCCGAGAAGGAATTTCCCACCGATCCGAAGAAACCCAACGTCGTGCTGCTCGGCACCGGCGGCACCATCGCCAGCCGGCTCGACTACCGAACCGGGGCGGTCATTCCGGCGTTCTCACCCGGCGAGCTCTACGGCTCCGTGCCCGAACTGGCCGACATCTGCAATCTCCGCACGGACAAGCTCTTCGGCGTCTTCAGCGAGAACATGTCGAAGGAGCAGTACGTGGTGCTGGCCAACCGCATCGGCGAGGAAATCCGCGCCGGCGTCGACGGCATCGTCATCGGCCACGGCACCGACACCATGCACCACACCGCGGCCGTGCTGACCTTCATGGTGCAAAACCCGCCGGTGCCGATCGTGATGGTCGGCTCGCAGCGTTCGTCGGACCGCCCTTCGTCCGACGCCGCCATTAACCTGATCAACTCCGTCAAGGCCGCGGCCGAGGGCGACATCGCCGAAGTGCTCGTCTGCATGTTCGGCCCGACCTCCGACCAGTACGGCCTGCTCCACCGCGGAACGCGTGTCCGCAAGATGCACTCGTCCTACCGCTCGACCTTCCGCACGCTGGGCGACATTCCGGTCGCCATGTGCGACGCCGACGGCCTAAGACACCTCCGCACCGACTACCGCCGCCGCCGCGACGACCGCGAAGTCACGATCACGCCGACCTTCGAGGACCGCGTTACGATTCTCTATTACTACCCCGGCATGAAGCCCGACCTCGTCGACGCCATCGTGGAGAAAGGCTACCGCGGCATCGTCATCGCGGGCACCGGCCTGGGCCACATCAACAAGCCGCTCTACCCGGCCATCAAACGCGCCACCGACGCCGGCGTCCACATCTACATGACCGTACAGACGCTGTGGGGCTACGTGCAGATGTACGTCTACGAGACCGGCCGCGAAATCATGGGCCTGGGCGTGGTGCCGGCGTCCAACATGCTGCCCGAAGTCGCCTACATGAAGCTTTGCTGGGCATTGGGCCAGACCGACGACCGCGACAAAGTCCGCGACCTGATGCTGACCCCGGTCGGCGATGAAATCACGTCGCGCGAACCCTATAACGGGTATCTCGTCTTCCAGGGCGCGATCCCGGAGGTGCAGGAGTTTCTGCGAACGATAAAGCGGTAGGAACCGAATAGCGAATAGCGAATTAAGAATAACGAATGAAGATGACGAAGGTCGCCCCGATCCGAACCGTCCGCCGAAGGTGGATAAGAGAGCGCCCGCAATCAGAGCTGCGACCGTCAGGGAGCGGGCCGCGGCAGAGCACGGCACGCCGCAATCAGAACCGCGACCGTCAGGAGCCGGCCGCGGCAGAGCACGGCACGCCGCAATCAGAACCGCGACCGTCAGGGAGCGGGCCGCGGCAGAGCACGGCACGCTGCAATCAGAACCGCGACCGTCAGGAGCGGGCCGCGGCAGAGCACGGCACGCTGCAATCAGAACCGCGACCGTCAGGGAGCGGGCCGCGGCAGAGCACGGCACGCCGCAATCAGAACCGCGACCGTCAGGGAGCGGACGTGACACGACACGCAGTGACACAATCCGAACCGGGACGACAGGTTCCCGACCCGCCCCAACGGGGCCGCAACATACCAGCCCAGGGCAACGCCCTGGGTACGGTGCGCCGATCGAAGCGGAGCCCTGAAAGGGCGACACAACCTCGCGTGACGACTAATCCTCGACCGCCTGTGCCGCCCTTTCAGGGCTGCTGGCAGTTTCCGCACGCAACCCGGGGCGGCGCTTCGCTCTGCCCCGGGCTGGCGTGTATCGCCCCTTCGGGGCATTTCGGAGCCGCTGTTGACGGGATACTCTCTTCATTCGTTATTCGCTATTCGACCTTCGCTATTCTGTTGCTATTCGACATTCGCTATTCTGGCGCTATTCGACATTCGTTATTTTCTGGAGACTCCCCCCATGAACGCCCCCATCAACGGCCTCGACTTCTACTACGAAACCCACGGCGACGGCGACCCGATCCTCTTCGTTCACGGCTTCCCGCTCTCGAGCAGGCTCTGGGCGCACATGATCGAGCCGCTGTCGGCCACGCATAAGCTCATCATCCCCGACCTGCGAGGCTTCGGCCGCAGCGCGGTCGCCGAGACCGCTCGCATGTCCGACTTTGCCGATGACCTGCGCGCCCTGCTGGACGCGGTCGGCGAGACGCGGCCCGTCGTCGTGGTCGGCCTGTCGATGGGCGGCTACGTCGCGTTCGAGTTCTACCGCCGCCACGGCGCGGCCGTCCGGGCGCTGGTGCTGGCGGACACGCGGGCCGAGCCGGACGCTCCGGACGCAGCGAAAACGCGACGCGAGACGGCCGATAAGGTCATGGCCGAGGGCAGCGAGGTCGTCGCCGCCGGCATGCGCGACAAGTTGTTCGCCCCGGACGCACCGGCCGCGCTCAAAGACGAATGGCACCGCATCATGGCCGGCACCGACCGCCGCGCCGTCGCCGCCGCCCTGCGCGGCATGGCCGAGCGGCCCGATTCCCGCCCCACTCTCCAGAACATCGAAGTTCACACGCTGGTCATCGTCGGCGAGCACGACGCCATCACCCCGCCCGACCTCTCACAGAAGATGCACGC
>CAZYLK010000120.1:0-18768 GCA_964648365.1 uncultured Phycisphaeraceae bacterium | reverse complement strand
CCTGCGAGGTGGCCTTCGAGCCGATCGTCAACACGTTCAACGGGCGGCGGTCGGTGGAGATGCAGATTGTGGATATGAGGTTTCCGGCGTGAGGCAGTGTGCGGCACCGGCTTCCAGATTGCACGATCACGCGCCGGCGCCGAGCCGCAGGCTTCAGTCTGCGCGATTCTGCCGAAAGTGGAGCGGCTGCGTATCGCGCACGGTGATACGGCCGGTGTAAATCACGGGCTGGAAGCCCGTGCCACATGATCAGCCGACGCCGGCGCGTCAACGCCGCGGAAAATGATACCCCATATCCACCGCCCGCCGATCCTTGACGCCATCCGTGCGCGTGGTAAGCGCCCGGAGGCCGTGATCCCGCGCTCGTCCAAACCCGGCGTCGATGCAGGGGCTGTCGGCGTCCTGGCCGGCGGCGAGGTGGCTGAGGTAGTAATCGCCGTCCGGGCCGCTCACAAATAGCGGGTCCGCGTCGATGTTTCCCTCGCCCGGCCAGCCGCCTTCGACGTTGCTGTAGGAAATGGCCACGTCGCCGTCGATGGCGTTGACCCCGTTGCCCCAGAGGACGCAGTTCAGCAGGGTCGTGGCGCTGTTGCGTCCCGCGATCGCGCCGGCCACGTAGCTTGCGACGTTATTCGCGAGCGTGCAGTTGCTCATCTCGATGGTCGCGTTCGATTCGCCGTTGACCGCGGCGCCCGTGTGAGCGACGCTGCCGACGATCAGACAGTTTTGCAGGACGCTGAAACTGTTAGTGAATCCGAAGAGCCCGCCTCCCGAGTAACTTGCTGTGTTCTCGCGAAACGTGCATCGACTGAATTGCGTCGTAGATCCGTAGTAGTTGCAGACGGCGCCGCCCTGGATGGCGCTGTTCTCTTCGAACTCACAGTCGATCAACGTCATATGTGTGTAGTATTCGTTGAAGATGGCGCCGCCGAAGCTCCAGTCACCTTCGTCTCCAACCGCGGAATTGCGCGCGAAAAGGCATCGAATCAACCGGGGGCTGCCACCGGAACAGTCAATCGCGGCGCCCGCGGCGACGCCGTCTCCGCCTGCCACCAGCGTGTTTTCTACAAACGCACAGTCCACGATCGTCGGACTGGCCCCCACGATGTACATGCCGCCTGCGTACGCGTCGTCCCGGTAGCCTTCACCTGTTCCGCCGGTGATGGTGAATCCCTCCAGAACGCTGTCCGGGCCTTCGCCCTGACGGATCGAGACGACCGTGCCCGGCAGGCCGTTGCCGTCGAGGACCGTCCATTCGCGCCCCGCCTTGCCGCGCACCGTGATGGCCTTGCCGACAAAGTCGATCGTTTCCTTGTAGACCCCCGGTGCGACCAGCACGAGGTCGCCGTCGCCGGCCGCGTCGATGCCGGCCTGGATCGTCGGCTGGTCGCGCGGCACGCGGATGGTCTCGGCGCCGGCCGGCGCGGCCGTGATCAGTCCCAGCGCGCAGATCAATGATACCCTGGTCATGTGCTTGCTCCTCGAAAAGACGCCTGGTGGCCGCGATACGCCGATTCTGCGGCGCGCGAGGGAACCCCCCTCGCACCGCGGCCGCCCGCCGGGTCTGGACATGCGCCCGGGCAGGCCCGCCAGAGCCATCGGCTCAGCGGCGGCGCGGGCATGAGTGTCAGCGGCGGGTTAACGAAATCTTCACACGCGACCGCGGCGCCGCACGTCTGCGAAATGGGTTGGACACAAGGGCGGGGCGCCGCGTCGCCCCGGTCGAGGGCAGCATCAACGGGCGGCATCTGCGTCGCTGGCCACGGCTGAGCCGGGCGACGCCGGGTGCACCGCCACCGCCCGGCCGCACTCGGGGCAGCGCGGCTCGATCTGTCCGCGCAGGTCGTAGCGGCAACTCCGGCAGATGGCGATGCCTTGATCGCAGAGATAATCGATCAGGCATCGCCGAGTCACGCGGCGGCAATAGACGGCCCAGGCGACCGAATAGGCGACAGGAAACACAATGAGGATGCACAAGGCCATCCAGCGATGCCACGCGGTCGGTGAATTCATTAGGAGAACGCCGAGCGAGGAAGCCGCAACGATCCCCACCGCGGCCAACCCGACCCATGCAAGCCATGTGCGCCCGCGTGTGATGCAGTCGATCGTCGCAAACGCATTGGCACGCAGTTGGTCGTCTACGCTATCGAGCAGCATGATCTCGCGCGGCGCGAAACGCAGGAGGTATTCCGCCGTACGCCGTCGCCGGATGGGTTGGGAGAGCACCTTGCGCAGCAGTGACTTTCGTTTAGCGACGAGGATGATGGGCGCTGTTATCGCAGCAATGCCCAACGCCATCGCGAGATAGTCGTTCCACGTCATGGGCTTGCCTTCGACGGCGGCTCGCGGCCGCACTCGGGGCAGCGTCCGTCGGCCAGCACGCGCAGATCGTAAGCGCAGTGCAGGCAGCGTCCCTCCTCACGGCGGCGCTCGCGCCGCTGCCACCGCAGCATACAGATGCCCGCAAACAGCAGCGTACCGAGCAATCCGATGGGGATGAGCGGAATCGAGAGCTGGCTGGTCAGCGTCATGTTCTGATGCCGCAGTCTGCGCGCCGTCCTGTCGTCCGCGGCGGCCGGGCGGGTCGGCGTCGAGACCTCGGCCTTGCTCAGCAGCAGGCTGCCTCGCAAGAGGAACACCATCGGGTGCGTACCCGGCCCCATGAACTCCGCCGTCTTCGGTCCTTTGGCGTCAAGCGTGAGTGTGATGCCATGCAGACCCTCGTTTGAAAGTTCGGCGTAGGCCGTGGAATAGTCTCGCGCGATATCCGCGGCAGATAGATGGGCAATCGCTACATCAGGCGGTGCGTAGAGCAGGATTCCATCCTTGCGAAGGCCCGCCAGTCCTGCAGCCAGCGCCAGCAGCGAAGCGGCGAGCAGCAAGATGAGGCCGAAGTTCTTCATGGCGGGTTGGTGCGAGGTGGCTTCTGGCTCAGCGACGCTTCGAATCTACGCCGGCGCGGTCAGCCGCTACGAACGCTCCCGTCAGGGCACCGGGCATACGCCGTCTTCGGTATCGCGTTCCCAACCCGGAGGATCAAGTTGTACGCGAGCGCCGGCCGCGCGAACCGACTCTGACGCCAGTAGTTCGCTCCACGTCAGCTCGAATGCGTCGAGCGAATCCGCGGCAAAACTCAGCGAGAGGCGTTCACCGTTGCGCACCGCCGCGATCGTACCACGCAGTGGCAGTCGCGAGTCCAGTACGGCCAGTCCCATGCATACTTGCAGCAACGCCGGGTAACACTCCGGCGGCGCCGGGGTCATGTCCCACCAGGTTCGTTGAGACGCCATGTGGAACACGGGTCCGAAGTACTGCATCCGCGGCTCGCCCGTCGGGGCGTCGATGCCGAATCGGACCCGCGTCATGCCGTCGGTCATGGCCTGATTGACGATCGCACCGAGCAGGCGCGTAAGCCGTCGGGAGTCCGTCGAAAGTTCCGCGTCGCCGCAGTCGAAGCTGCCCACCCGCAGGCGCGGCGTCCGCATCCATGTCATTCGCATGTCCCGGCTCCCTTCGCAGGCTCCCGCAAAAACGCCGACCCCCGTCAGACCCTCCCCGCTTCAGTCGAGTGTAGGCCGTTCGGGTGGCCGGTGCAAAGCCGTCGGGCTCGTCGAGGTGATTTCGGCCTGCCGCCGCCGCGCCGGCGGCCTTCGTGGCACGGCCTTCCAGGCCGTGGGCAAAGCCGTGCAAGGGGTCATCACGGGCAGGATGCCCGTGCCACGCGCGCCGCCCGGCTCTTCATGCTCCCCGCCGATTATATTCCGCACCCATTCCGGCCTGCCGCCGCCGTGCCGGCGGCCTTCGTGGCACGGCCTTCCAGGCTGTGGGCAAAGCCGTGCAAGGGGTCATCACGGGCAGGATGCCCGTGCCACGCGCGCCGCCCGGCTCTTCATGCTCCCCGCCGATTATATTCCGCACCCATTCCGGCCTGCCGCCGCCGTGCCGGCTTGAATCGCCGGGGCGTATTTCGGTAGACTGACGGCGGTCAACGACTCGACTCTCGTTCGATGATAGGTGCCGCGCATGTGCGCGACATGATCGTACCACGTCTAATTCAGGGAGGACGCAGGAAATGAGAACAGGTTTGACGAGATTTGCGCTGCTGGCCGCTGCCATGTTGTCGACGGCGGCCTACGGCGAGGTCATCGGCTTCGTGGACAACCCCACCGGCAATTCGGTCGACTTCCGCAACAAGATCGCGGACCTCGGCGGTGACGTGAACGAAGCGGTGGACTTCGACTCGCATCCGGTCGGGGGGATTCTCCCCGATCACTACGCGGGCGAAGGCGTCCGCGTTCTCGGCGCCGGCTCGGTCACATCGGTCGCCACGGGCGAAGGGCCCGGCCAGGGCAACACGTCGTCGCCGCCTCTTTCCGATGGGGAAGGGCTGCACGCCGCGTCGAACTACGTCGCCGGGCCGGCGCAGGCGGGTTCGCTGACGATCTCTTTCGACGAGCCTTCCCTGGGCGCCGGCGTGTTCCTGCTGGACGTGTTCAATCCGAACGGCGTACACCCGATCACGCTCGATGCGTATGACGGCCCCGAGGGCGGCGGCAATCTGCTCGGCTCGTTCAACGCCGCCGGCTTCAACTTCCAGCGCAACAAGCTCTACTTCATGGGCGTCGTCAGCACGGATAACAACATCCGCTCCATCCGGGTGAACATCACCGGCGGCGCCGGCGACGCGCTCGGCTTCGACAACGTCCTGTTCGCCGGCAGCGCCGGTTGCCAGTACACCCTCAAGAAGAACGCCAAGTCCAAGGGCGGCTGCGATACGTGCCCGGTGCAGGGCGACACGATTTCGTCCGGCGAGGAGTGCGAGAACAAGAAGGACTGCGCCAAGAAGTACTCGACGACGATCAGTTGCCCCGGCGGCGGACCGGGCATCTGCAAGAAGATCAAGGGCAAGCGCGCGAGCTGCGGCTGATCGTCCTCGCGCCAAACGGCGCGGCTGACGATGTGCAGCAACGACGAACCATCGGGCGGGCATGGCGGTCACCACCGCCGTGCTCGCCCCTTGTCGTCTCCCTCCGGTCTTATCCGCGTTTATCCGCGTTCATCTGCGGTCGATATACGGCGGTCGATCCACCGGCATCTGCGAAGAGGATCCAACCGCAGATGAACGCGGATGAACGCGGATAAGAAGAAGGCGTGCCTGTTGCGTAAAGTCTGCTCCGCAGCCGTCTCGCTCCCGTACTCCCGTACTCCCGTACTCCCTTACTCCCTTACTCCCTTACTCCCTTACTCCCTTACTCCCTTACTCCCTTCTTCATCCCGCCATGCCCGTCCCTCGCGATATGCGGCCAACCGCGCCTCGATTGCATCGGCCGTCGCGTCGTCGCCGCGCCCGCGGGCGATGGCTACCGCCGATTCCGCCGCGCGCGCGGCCTCATCGAAATCTCCCGTCTCTGCCAGAGCCGCGGCCAGCGCGTCCAGTACGCGTGGATCGCGGCCGCCCGTCGCGCGGTTCAGGCCCGCGGCAATACTCAGCGCTTCGGCGCCGTTGCGAACCGCGGCCTGTTCATGCGTGGCGAGCAGCCACACGACCCGAAGCGCCAACTCGACCCGGGCGCGGCCGGCGCGCAGCGCCAGAACCAGTTGCGCGACCCCTTCCGCCGGTCGATCGAGCCGGATCAGCGCCTCGCCCAGCATCTCGTGTACGTCGGCGCCGGCCGGGCCTTCTGCCAGGCGGCGTTGCCACGCGGCCGCGGCGTCGGCGAACCGATCCAGCATGAAGCACGCTCGCCCCAGGTTCTCCATCGCGGCCATGTGATGCGGATCGAGCGCCAGCGCATTTTCGAACGCCGCCGCCGCCAGCGCCATGCGATCCGTCTGCGCGCAGGCCAGCCCGAGCGCAAAGTGCCGCGCGGGAACATCCGGCATCTGCTCCGCGGCTGCGGCTAGTGGAGCGATCGCCTCTTCGGCGCGCCCCGCGTCAAGCAGCAGTTGTCCCAGATTGGCCTGCACGCCCGGCAGCGTCGGATCGAGTTTTGCTGCCGCTTTGTACGCCTCGATGGCCTCCGCGGAATCGCCCTCATGGGCGAGGTAATACGCACGCACGAAGTGCGGTCGGGCGTGATCCGGGTTCAGGCTGACCATGTAGGCGTGGAGGCCGTCCGTATCCTGCCAGCGGGACAGATACCGCCGGGTGGCCACAGCCTCGGCCGCCAGCAGCGCGATGGCGATCGCGACGCCGACGTACGGCACATAGGACTTCGCCGACGGTGGGTGTGCATTCGCAGCGCTGCCGATCGGTGTCGGGTTCCTGTCGACGCTGCGCCGGCTCACCCGCTGAAGTGCCCAGGCTGCTCCGATCGCCGCACCGAAGAGCGGGATGTAAAGGTAATTATCAAACGCATAGATCCAACTGTATCCCACGCCGCCCAGCACCGGCGACAGCGCCGCCAGGAACATCAGCGTGCAGACCGCCGCAGCCTTCGTCCATCGCAGCGACACGGCCGCGGCCCCGAGCAGCGCCGCGCCGAACGCCGCCACGATGAGCACATCCGCATTGGACCAGGCCAGCGGCGCCGGCGTGGGGTAGAACGACGACAGCGACGACGGCCAGATGATCTTGCCCGCATAGAAGCCGACCTTGTGCAGCAGGGTAAGAAGCTTCGTGCCCGGCCCGGTCTCTGTGAGCCGCACCTCGGCCGTGGCGGCGTGGGAGACCAGCGCCAGCGCGGCCCCCGCGATGGCGAGCGCGAGGTAGGGGAGCTTTTCCACCAGGGCCTGCCGGCTGATCCGCCGCAACGGCCACACGTCCAGCAGTACGATCAGCGCGACGACCGGCACCGCCGACGGCTTGGACAGCAGGCCCGCCGCATACGCCGCCAGCGACACGCCGATCAGCGCCCATCGCCGCCGCCCGCTCGTGCGGACCGACAACACATAGCACAGCAGGCAGATGGCCGAAAACGTCCCCGCCAGCAGCGCCTTGCGCTGTCCCAGCCACGCCAGCGGTTCGACCATGAGCGGATGCAGCCCGAACAGCAGCGCCGCCAGCGCCGCCGGCCACACCCGGCCGAACAGCAGCACGCAAACGCCCATCAGGCACAGGCACGTCACCACGTGCAACGCCAGGTTGGTGCGATGAAACGCCGTCAGGTCGTTCGCCGTGCCGCCCAGGGCGCAGTCGAGCATCAGCGACGTCAGCGCGATCGGGTGCGTGTAACCGGTCAGCGTCGTCGTTTCGGTGAGTTCCGAAAAGAAAAACGCCAGCGACGACCAGCTCGGGTTCTGGACGTATCGATTGTTGAGCAGGTAAAGGTCGTCGTCGTACGACAGCGCCTGCGCCGACAGCAGCGGCCAGAAGACGCCGAGGACCGCTGCCGCCACGACCGCCGCGGCAACCAGCACGAAGGCCGGCCGCGACCGGTGCAGTGTCCCGGCCGCCGACGGCGCCTCGGCCGTCGCCACGAACCGCGCCGCCACGTGGGGCGTTTCTTTGGAGCGTCTGCGACTCATGGCGGCAGTCTACGGTCGCTCGGCCGCGCGGTCTGCGCGAGCCGTCGCGACGGAGCGCCGGCCACAAAGCAAAAAAGCCCCCGACCGAACGGTGTCCGGCCGGGGGCGATTGTAGACTTGGCGCGTCGGCGGGCTGGCTCAGTTCTTCTCGCCCTGGCCGACCGTCTTGTTCACCGACACTTCCACCTTGCCGTCCTTGACGGTCACGGTGCGGACCACCTTCACCAGGTTGCCGTTTTCGTCGGTGTATTCTTCGGTCCACTCGCCGGGTTCGGCGGTGGCCGGGTCGAACCTGACGTTCTCCCCGTGCATGACGTGGAAACCGGCGGCGCCTTCGCCGTGCTCACCGATCCATGTGTTGATGTTCTCGTGCAGCGACTTCACGAAGCCGTCCATCTCCTCCTTGGAGAGGGCGCCGTCGCCGTCCAGGTCGGCGTCGGGATGCCGCTCCAGGATGGCCGCGTGCGGAGCGCGGCGCGCGACGTCCAGGTACACGGAGACGTCATACGTCGTGGGTTCGCCCTGGACGTTGTCCAGCACCCAGCGGGCGGGCGACTGGCGGGGGGCGAACACGCCGTGGGCGCCGTGCGGGCCGGCCATTCGGCGAACCATCACGCGATGCGTCTGGCCGTCGTCGGACTGGAACACGGCTTCTTCCGTGGCGTCGCCGACGGTATCCTCGACTTCGAGTTCGACGATCACGTTGGCTTCGTCCACGTTGATGTCGCCGTCCGGACCGGTCACGACCACCTGCGGATGAATCTCGTGGCCATCGGCGCCGACGTGCGCTTCGACCTTGACGATCGCACCGACTTCACCCGGCGCGCCGTCGGTATCGAAGTTGAACCGCTGCATGAACATGCCCGGTCCGGCCACGAGGCGAGCGGCCTCCATCCCGTCCAGCACGCCGTTCTCGTCACGGTCGGCCTTCGGGAACTGGCCCAGCACCTGCCCCGGCGCCAGCATGGCGCGGGCGGTCAGGTAGGCGTCGTGCTCGATGCGCGAGATCTTGCCGTCCGCGTCGACGTCGGCCGTGGGGTGGTCCTGGTAAAACTGCGCCAGTTGCTTCGGCGTGACAAAGCTCACGCCGTGCAGTGCGCCGAACGGCATGTTGCCGTCCTTGCCGATGAACATGGCCTTGGCCGCGCCGTCCGGACCGGCGACGCGACGGCGCACGATGACGTGCTGGCCGTCGTCGGTCTGGAACTCGACGTCCTCTTCGGTCTCATCGACGAAGACGTTGCCGTCGGCCTGCTGGACGACGATCTTCACGGCCTTCTGAGCGTCATCTTTGACTTCTTCAGCAGCGGGGGCGACCGGCGACGCGGCGCCGGTCAGCGCGAAACCGCACCACGCGGCCAGCAGTGCCACCACGGGCACGCCCAGCCACCGGCGCGAAGGGGTTCTGCGAGGGGACTCCAGGATCATGTCGATTCTCCTCTCGACGGATTTGACATTGGCCGCCATGGCAGCGGGGCAGTAACGCAAACGATCGGATCGAACCGGCTCCAGAGCCTCCAGCAGGCAGCGCGCGTACTCGCTGGGGCGGAGCGTCCCGTAACGAAGGGCCCAAACGTCACAGGCATGCTCGCGCATCAGGTCGATCCGGCGGTTCACCCACGCGACCACCGGCCAGAAAAACAAAGCGGTTCCAACGAACCACTGAACGTAACGAATGAACAGATCGCCGCGGCGCAGGTGCGCCAGTTCGTGCAGCACCACGGCCTCAAGCTGTTGCCCGTCCGACATCTGCCGCCGCGACAGCACCAGCAACGGACGCATCACGCCCAGGATGTAGGGCGCCGGCGCGTCGCCGCTGACACGTACGTCCGGGATTTGGCGCACGCCGATGCGGCGGCACACGTCGCGGACGAAGATGCACGTTTCGATGTCGGCCGGCGGGAGGTTGCGGCTGTGCCGCGCGAACCGCGCGAATTGCGTCAGCCGTACCGCGGCAGCCACGGCCACGCCGACGATGTATGCCCAGGCGAGCCAGGCCAAGGCCGTCGCGACGTCGCGCCCGGCAGGCGACAGCAGTTCCAACGAACCGTTGTAAGCTGCCGCAGAGGCGACGCGCGGATCCTCCTCGAGTAACAGCAATTCAACCTGTGCGTCCGCTGCCGTCGCGGCCTGCATCGGCGCGGCCACGTCTTCCGCGCCGTCGACGTGAAGCCGTTCCGCCGCGTTGCGGGTCAGCGATGAGAGCGACCACGTCCAACCGGGACCGGCGGGTAAGACAAACTTGAGCAGCACGACCAGCCACAGCGCCCCATGCAGGGCAGGGCCGATACGGCGACCGGCGACGCGCACGATGATCCACGTACACAGGGCCAGCAGCGTGCCATACAGGACACCCGCGCCGACCCAGTGAAGCAGCGCGGTAGAAAAGCCCGACGATTCGACGGCGGCGACGGGGACGGCAAGCTGGGTCAGAGATTTCACGACTTGCCTCCTTTCTTCCGGTCGGAAGCGGAGACGTCGCCGGCGGCCTCGTCCCTTTCACGCGCCTCGATTTTCGCTTCGATGCGCTTCAGGTCGTCCGGGCTCAGGTTGGCCTGCTCGACCAGCCGCAGCACCAGTTCACCCGCCTGGCCGTCGAAGACCGTCTGCACGAACTGAGCGATGCGGTCGCCCAGCACCTGCTCCCGCCGAACGGCCGGCTCATAAACGAAGGGCTGGCGACGCCGGTCCACGCTCAGCGCGTCCTTGTCGGCCAACTGGTTCATAAGCGTCATAACCGTGGTGTAGGCAGGCGACTCGCCTTCCTGGGCCAGGGCGTCCAGAACGTCCCGGACCGTCGCCGGCCCTATCCGCCAGAGGACCTTCAGGATCTTCAGTTCCGCGGCCGTGATGTGAGGGGCAGACTTGCCCATGCCGAATCTCCGTTTACTGACTGTATCGGAATGTTACTAGACGCATAGTAGGCCGTCAAGAGGAATCTGGAATTTTTTTTGTCGGGTCTCGTCAGGCCGGATCGGCACGGTCTCGTTGCGGGCCAGCGCCCAGGCGGAGCGCAGCCAGGCATCCACCCCGGCGCGCACCCGGGCAGCACGTCGGCAGCACTGCGGCCGGTGTGAGGCTCGCGAGGCTCGTCTACCGTTTGAATTCCCGGCACCGCGTTGGGTAGAATCGTCCCCATCGGCCGCGGGCGCCCGCGCGACATGCAGACCTTCATTTTCAGGGGGAAGTCCTGTGCGAAATCTGTTCCATTCCGTCGTCCTGGTCAGCGTCCTGTGTGCTTCCGGCGGGCCGGCGTCTGCCATGGCGGAAGATGCCGCGCCGCGTAACGGCGATGGCCTGATCGCCGCGCCGTCGTTTCAGCCGTCGCCTCCCGCCGCCCCGCGAACTTCGGGACCGGTGGACGTGCTGTCGCTGGATGAGACGCGCACCGGCGATGCGCTGGTGGGCGGGGGCGACCGCTACCTGACCGGCCCGGCCATGGCCGAGGCCACGCAGATGCTGCTCGACGCGGGCTTCTCCGTCGGCATCACCGATCGCTTCACGGCCGGCAACATCGCCGGTACGCGAGCGCTGTTCACCGGGCTGGTCGACGTGGATTTCACGCCGGATGAACTCGATGACATTGAGAACTTCGTCCGCGCCGGTGGCGGGCTGGTGATGATGCGCGACTGGGGCAACTACTACCCGGCATGTGATCCGCTGGCCACGCGGTTCGGCGTTACCTACGACACCCGCTCGCACGGACCGGCCGGTCGCCCCTCGCCGGTGGTGAAGACGCTCGATCACCCCATCTGGGACGGCCCCGCGGGATCGACGACCTCATTCGATGAGATCTTCTCGTCCGCGGTAGACGGGGCAACGGGCATCGGCGATCACAGCACCAACCCCGGCCGCCCGGGCATCGCCGTCAAAGAGTTCGGCGCCGGGCGAATCGTGTGCCTGACGGATGCGGCCGGGTTCGACTTGGGCGTGCCCGTGCCGCAGCCTGGCAACGGCAACGGCATCGTCTGGGAGAACATTTTTCACTGGGTGGCCGGCGGCATCGAGTGCGACGCCATCCGCAAGTTCACCAACGTGTGCAAGGCCGGCCGCATGACGTCGAAGATCAAGTCGCGCCTCGCCGAGGGAACCATCCTGACGGTTTCCAACAACGGGGACACGTCGCGCGGCGTCGTCAACAGCAAGGGCAAGGCCAAGGTGAAAGTGCGCGGCCAGGGCAACGAGCCGCACGAGATGTCCATCGTCGAGTGCCCGGACTTCGCCTGCACCGTCGCGGACTGCAACGGCGCCAAGTGCAAAGGCTGACGCGCCGCTGACGGTACATTCCGAACGAGGCCCCACACGTCAGGGCGACGGAAACGTCGTGCTTCGGCAAAGGCGTCTGTGCGCGTGCGCCCGGATGCCGCGCCGTAAGCGCCGCCGATGAAAGCCGACGCCGCCGACGAAAGCCGACGCCGCCGACGCCGCCCCCCGATCCGTGCGGTCTTGTTGTGTCGACAGGGATACAATCCGATCGGCCGCGCTGACGGGGTGCGTGCGTCGGGCGTGGCTTGCCGTACGCTGTGTCGATGCCAGATTGATGACTGAAGCCGCCGCCATTCGAATCCGCCGGGACGGTTGCCGCGGCGCGACGACCCAGCGTCCCGCGGCGGCGAGCCGGGCGCCTGCCGATCCCGACGGTCCGGCGGCCGTGCCGCGGCGGATGCGCCGGTGGGTCTGGCCGACGTTCGGTGTCTTTTTCGCGCTGATCTGGGCGATCGGCGCGCTGCTGTCCCTGGCGCAGTTCTACACGCGCGACGGCTACTGGTCGCTGGTGGCGCTGGCGATGTCGCCGGTGGAGGCGCTCGCGGTGATCTGGCTGGTGATCGTCAGGCGGCTGGCGCGGGCGGATGATCGGCGCGCCGGCGGGTGCTGCCCGGACTGCGGGTACGATCTGCGCGGGAACGTCTCGGGCACGTGCCCGGAGTGCGGCCGGTTGATGAATACAGCGCGTGCGCGAGCGGCCGCGCGCCGCGATGGGGCGTATGCAGCGTGGCTAATCGCCGCCCGGGAACAGGGATCGCCGCACCGCTTCGGTGAAGACGTTGCTGACGAAGCCGGTCAGGCTGTTGCGGGCGCTGACGGTGACGTAGTTGCTCACGCAGCCGGACGACAGGCCGATCACAAGGGCCGCCAGGGCGACGATCAGTACGGTGCGGATGAACCCACGGGTCATGGTTGACTCCTGAGACTCTCTTCAGTCGCCCGTCTTATCGGCATTCGACGCGGCCGGCTTTCGTTATCGCTCCCGCCGGCAATGGGGCTCGGAAGGGGCGATGACACGGCAGAACCTCTTTTGCCTGGCCCCGACGTGTGCAGAGCGGTGTATAGGGAAAACTACGAGTTTTTTCCCGGACCGGTAAAAAAACGGTTGAGACGGCTTGACGGGCGGTTAATCGTCTGGTATACTCATAACTTCCGGGCTGGGGCGTTGGGGTCAGCACGACCCGAGGGACATGACGCATAATGGCCGGCCGGACGCTTGGCGTCCGGGTTACGGCCTGCGGGGTGCGTTATGGCAGGCGCGGCTCTCCAAGCGGTAAGCGCTTCCGGGACGGGACATTGCGCACTCGCCACGGGGGATTCGAACGCTTCACGCTTCACGCTTCACGCTTCACGCTTCGATGCTTCGAGCTACGCATTGTCGCAGCGGTCCGCCACGGGCGGATATTCGAGTTTCCAACCGGTGGTCTGAGGTGGCGCAGGTCGGCCACGGGCGCGTCTTCCACTTACAACCGTCGGCCTGCGCGCCTCAACCCTTCCCCGTGGAAGACCAAAATGAATCTGCGCCGTAGAAGTGCAAGCCAGGCCCGCGGTCCGCCGCTGAGCGGCAACGCCGCACGTGTTTCCGCACGAATCAGCGGAAAAAAGGAACACCCGGACGGGGGCGAACCCCCGCCCGAGTGCGACGTTCGGCATCCCGCGTAAGGCCTAGCAACCGGCGCGGGTAACCAGTCAACGTATGCTCATTCTTAACGGGAGCTTCATAGAAAGTCAAGGGTCAACGCGATCGGCGCGCCTGTTTCTGACCGGCGATCCCACGCGGCGCCGGTTCTCACCCGGCCGACCGTAGCCACCCGCGGCATCCCGGCATTCCGGCACGCGGCCGGTTCGCCGATGACATCGACTCACGCTTTCTGTTGGCCACTCCCGCATCGTTGACGCACGTCGCACGACTTCATCCTGACAGATTGACGTACGCCCGCGCCTCGCGGCCGCGCGCCCCCGGACGCGCGCCCCAGGCCGCAACGCAGGCGTCCATAAGTACCCATTTATCCGGGATGCAGGAGAGATGCAGTGAATCGCAAACAACTGGCCAAGTTCGCCGCGCTGGGTCTTGTCCCGGCCGGTGCTACCGTCGTTGCACCGGCCCTGGCGGGGACGACGTTCAACTGGAGTGGCGCCGGGCAAAGCGGCGGCTGGTCAAACATCGCCAACTGGAACCGTCTCGACGTCCAGCGCGACTACCCCGGCGACGAGGCGACCAACGACCGGGTGATCATCGATCACAACTCGCCCCGCACGCAGGTCGTGGACAACCCGTCCGTGACGCTCGAGTACATGTTCGTCGGCCACGACCACGAACTGGTGCTGGACAACGACATCGTCGTCACCAGCGAGGAGGAGGAATCCGGCGTCGTTCGCTTCGAAGGCGACGTAACGATTTCCGGCAGTGGCGCAATCCGCGCCAAGGGCGTCCTGGTGAACTCCAAGACGCGGGCCACGCGAATCGCGACCGAGGGTTACGCAACCATCGTAACAAATTAACCCCATCGCGTAAGCCACGCTCCGGCCCGTGCGATTCGGCCGGCGCGAAGCTGACGCGAACAGAAAGGACTGAGACATGGATCACTACGTCAAGATTCTTCTATTGCTGGCGCTGGTCCTGGCCGGACCGCCCGTCCTGATGATGGACGCGCCGGCGATGGCCAACCTGACCGTCACCGAGTGGACAAACGGTGACAACGACCGGGCTTGGATGAACGGAAACAACTGGTCGAACGGCGTACCGGACGAGAGCAACATCGCGCTGATCCCGAACACGCTGCCCAACGACCAGAACGAGTATCCCATCCTCGACACGGCCGCCGCGCAGGAAATCGGACAACTCGTCATCCAGGCTCAGTACGCGGGCGTCGATGAACTGATCATCGCGGGTCACTCCACGAATGCCCGCGTGCTGAAGGTGCTCACCCGCGACGGCATCTACCTCGCCGGCGCCTCGAGCAACGACGCGACGATACGCCTCGGCGAAAAAGCGGAGTTGTGGGTAAGCGGTGGCGGCGTGCTTGGCCCCGACGGCGAGATCATCTTCGACGCCAGCGCCGGCGACCCGCAGGACAACCCTCCCAGATTCGTTCTCGGCGACGGCAGCACGCTGACCATCCGATCCGATCTGCAGAGCGGGTCGGGATCGCCGGAGTTCATCGCCGTCACTAAGACACTCATCACGGGCGAGGTAGCGGCGCAGGATGATCTGGCCGAAACGCTCGTCCTCGGGTTCTCCGGGCGCATGTACGGCAACTACGACATCGACACGATCCTCGTGAACAACGGTCACGTCTACACGAGCTTTGACGACGACCCGGGCGACATCAATCTGCTTTGTCACCCGAAGTCGGGCTCGGGTTACTGGGACGTCGATGGCGGCGACGACCAGACGCAGTCCACCCTGACGATCGAAGCCGGGCTGGTCACGTCGGCGGCCGTCTACGTCCACCCGTATGGACGGATGCGCGTCCGCCGTCCGACGACGATCAGCCAGCGGCCGGGCTTCCCTACGGATCATCGGCTTCGGCTGGAGGAGCCCAGCCACCTGATTGTGCGTCAGGATCGCGTGTTCGACGCGAACCGTTGGCCCACGCTGTGCGTGACCGTTCCTCAAGAATAATCCGTTCCGTCAATTCAGTGGAGACTCGCTATGAATCGCAAGAAGCAATCGAAGGGCAAGAGAATCCAGCGCGCCGCTCTGGTCAGCCTCCTGGCGGCTGCCCCCGCCTTCGCCACGGTGACGTTCACCTGGACGGGCGGCGGCAACACGGCCGACTGGGCCATTACCGCCGTCCCCAATAACTGGGGAACGACGGGGGCGCCGTGGTATCCAGGACAGGACGGCCAGTCTCCTGCGGACCACGTCGCTCTGATCAACTTCGTCAACGTGCGCGACGTCGTCTTCGCCAATCTCTCGGTGACCTTCGGTCACATGCTGCTGGGCGACGGCCACACGCTGGAGATGGACGCCGACGTGAGCATGGATGACTACGGCGGCGACGAGGACGGCGGACTCCAGGTGCAGGGGGACGTGATCATCAAGGAGGCTGGCGCCGGCGGGATCGTCACCTGCGACTATATCTCGATCAACTTCGATCAACAGACGGACCTGGTTCTCGAGAAGACGGACGGCGACGAGTACGTGGTCAGCCTCGAAACAAGCGGCTGATCGACGGCATCGCCATGGATTTTGACTCAACCCGTGGCTCCGGCTGGAGCCGCGCATCAGGAGAATTGCAGATGTTTAGGATCATTGTGTTCCTGGTCCTGTTCCTGGTCGCCTTCGGGGCGGTGGTTCCACCTCCGGCGGCCATGGCGGACCAGACGACGTTTACGTGGAACGGATCACAGAACAACGACGTTTGGGAGAACGTCGATAACTGGGATGCGAATCCGACTCCGAGTACGCCCCGTTGGCCAGGCGAGGAATCACAGGGCGAGAACCCCATCCTTGACGACATCGTCATCGTGGAGTGGATCGCTACCAACCTGAACGATCGCTGGCCCGTCAAGGGCGCGGGCGACATTATCATCGCGGAACTGCACGTTCGAAATGTTCCGCAGCACCCCGCGAGCGCCACTCTTCCCGGCAGCAGTTCGGAGAACCACGTCATTTACGTGACGGACCGGGACGGGCTCACCGTGGAGACCGGATGCACGCTCACCATCGGCGGTGGTGGAACCTACCCGAACGCGGAGGTTCAGCTCTATGGCGGCGGGAACATCGCCCTCGGCGGCACTCTGGAGTTCGCGGGCGCCGGCTCGCAGCTTGAGTTGTCCGGCATCGACAATACCTACGTGACGTCCGGCAATGGCGCTATCGTCGGCGACGCGGCCGGATGGATCACGGCCCCCGACACAACCGTTCTCGTGCTTGGCCCCGACAACGGCATTTACGGGGACGTGACCATCACCGCCCCGCTGGTCAATCACGGCATCGTGGACACCGATGGCGGTACGATCAACCTTTGGTGTGAGCCGAAGATCGGGCCTGGGTTGTGGGTCGTGGACGGCGGGATAATGAACGTGTGGGCGCCCGTTGCGGGTACCGGCAACCTCGTCGTGGACGGTACGCTTAACGTCCATCGCCACTTTTCCCTTTACGGGAGCCTGACCCAGGGTGTCGGCGCTGTCATCGACGTCGATACGAACATCATGTTCGACGTCGGCGTTTTCGCGGCGGAAGGCTGCCCTGTTGCGGAAGAGGAGTAGGCGCGGTTCGGTGGTGAAGCCCCGATCGGCATCAGATGCGTGATGATCCATAGTCGGGATTGACTCGGTAGTTCAACACGGCTATCATGGTTGCCCACGGGTCCGGCGGTGGTGCTGCCGGACCCGTGCGGCCTGCGCTAGGAACCGGTTGGGGCGACTGACGCGGGTCGGGGGACGGTCGGGACCAGAGACAACGCGGAGTACGCAGGATGCGACTACTTGGGTTACTATCGGCACTATTCTTAACGCCGGGACTGATAAGCCGAAGCGCGCGGGCGGACTGTCGCTGCCGGGAGTACGGCTGGACGCGAACTGCGGGCTCAGCGGACTTCGATCAGGCGAATGGTCTCACGGTAGGTTTCGACGGAAACCTCTACGTCGCAGGGGCGTTCCGGGGCCGTATGGATTTCGATCCGTCGGACGAGAAGGATCTTCGCAAACCGCGAGGGCAGGACGACATCCTTGTTACGAGCTACACATCAGACGGTGGATATCGGTGGACATCAACGTTGGGCGGGCGGAGTTTCGACATCGGTCATGGGATTCACTTGACGCAGGGCGGAGTCGCCATCGCAGGGGGTTTCTACGAAAAGGTAGACTTCGATCCAGGGCGAAATGGAACCGACCGGCGGCGATCTCAGGGTTTTTCCGATGTCTTTCTGAGCCGGTTGGATCCAAGCGGCATGTATGTCGGCAGTGAGTCGATTGGGGGCACTGCAAGCGATATCGGTTGGGCCGTCGCCGTCGATTCCAGAGGGAACCTGATTCTCGCTGGCCAATTCGAACAAACGGTGGATTTTGACCCCGGCTCGGGCAAGGACAAGCACATATCGAACGGCCGCTCGCGCGATGTTTTCGTGACGAAGCTGCGCGAAGACGGCACCTATGTATGGACACGGACTTTCGGAGGCCCGACGTCTGACGTGGGCTGGCGTGTCGCGACCGGTCCGGACGACAGCGTGTACGTCGTCGGGGAGTTCCGTGGTATCGTCGATTTTGACCCCGGTCCCCGTGAAGATCTGCATGGCCCGGCCGACGATCGGGCTGATTTCTTCGTCACCAAGTTTTCAAAGAATGGCGACTACGAGTGGACGCACACCGGTGGCAGCGAAGACCTTGACCGGGCGTACGATGTGGCCGTGGACGTCGCAGGGAACGTCTACGTCGTCGGTTCATTCACCTTCACAGTGGACTTCGATCGGCGCGGCGATGGCGACGCGCGCGTGAGCAAGGGCTTCTCCGACGTCTTCGTTACCAGTCGCGGGCCGGACGGCGGCTACCGGTGGACACGGACCTTCGGCGGGACAGGCATCGAGGGCGGCATCGCCATTGACGTCGACGAAACCGGCGTGCTGGTTGTCGGCGGGAACTTCTCCGACACCGTCGATTTCGACTTCACCGACGGCGTGGACCAGAAGACCACCAGGGGCGGACGCGACGGGTTTCTGACCTGGATGACCACGGACGGAGAGTACCTCTTCACCGACGTCTTCGGTGGCGCTGACGGCGGCGAGGGCGTCGACGACCTGGACATCAGTCCGGATGGCAGCGTCGTAGCGTGCGGACGGTTCTTTTCTCAGAACGCAGACTTCGACCCCACGCCTGGGGAAGACCTCCATTCCACCAACGGCGAGTCCGACTTCTTCATCACCAAGTACTACCGCGGCACGTGCGCGGCCGTTGAAGGTCACAAGCTGACGGCAAAAAAGGGCAGCACGATTCTCGGCGAGGTCTACGCGAAAGTCCCCGGCGGTCGGGTGACCGTCGAATGCACCCCCACCGACCCGCCCGGCGAGCCGATCGAGACGCGGGTGAACA
>CAZYLK010000119.1:8434-18903 GCA_964648365.1 uncultured Phycisphaeraceae bacterium | reverse complement strand
GCCCGCCCCCTCTTCATTCTCCACGGTCGTATGCGCCCGCTCGATCACGCCGAGCAGATACGTTCCGGTCCCGACGGCCGGATCAAGCGTGACGACGGACGGATCCGCGAAACCGAGCGGCCGCCCCAGCCGCTCGACAAGCAGATGCTCCACCAGGCGGACTTGCGCGTGGACCACCTGCGGCGGCGTGTAGTAGACGCCGGCGTTCTTGCGAAGCTCCGGATCGTAGGCAGCCAGGAAGTCTTCATAGAAGTAGAGCAGCGGATCGCCCTTGCCGTTGGCGCGTGACAGTGCATCGGTGGGGAGCCGATCGATCACGCGCTGAAGGACGCGCAACGACATTTGCGCCTCCTGTCGGGCGTCATCGGCGGTCAGAACCTCCAGCGCACGCGAGAGCAGACCGTGGCCCACCGCGAGCGAATGGATCGCCGCACCGAGGTTCGCGATGCTGGCGCCCTCCGCCCGGGCCAGGAGGAGGGCAAACGTCACCGTCTGGGCGTAGGCATCTGCAAAACGGCGCGCATCGGCTTCGGGAAAGAGCAGATCCCGCCAATCGTCCGCCACCCTGGCCAGGGCCGCACCCGATCGCCCGGCCGCATCCTCGACCTCCTGTCGCAGCAGCCGGCAGAGCGGTGCGAGAAGGTTGGCTATGTCGCTGGCGGTCGCATTCGCGGGGAGCGCGGCCGGCTCCCAGGACAGGAAGCTCGCGAACTGATCCGCGAACAGCGCGGCATCGTGTTCGGACACGGCGCGTCCGCCGCCCCGTTCGATAGATCCGGAAAACCGCACGACTTCACCCACCCGTGTGCCGGTGCGGTAGAGGCCGAACTCCTGCCCGTCCGTGTACAGAAGGTTTGGAAGCTGCCGAAATCGATCCCACTGCTTCCGGTCGTGCCCGCGATAACGATCGGGGTCCGCACCCTTTCCTGCTGCCTTCAGCTCCACGTGACCGATCAGTAACCCGTCCTGTTCCACGCAGCAGTCCGGCCGACCGATGTGGGAAACGGGAGTCTCGTGAACGACCGTCAACGAACGGGAAAAAGCCTCACCGGCCGAGCGCAAGAGCCGCTGGACCGGCGCGACAAGCTGGCTCTCGGGTTCGCCCGTGGAGGTCGCCCGTGCGCCGTCATGGACGGCATCGGCGAACGCGCGCAAAGCTCCCATCAGTTGATCGGACCTGCTCATCGAGGCGAAGCATACCGGTCGGGTCGTCCGCCAGCCACCGCGCCACGCCGTCGCACGGGCTCCTGGCGGCCGTTTTTCCACCCGCGGCGTGCTGTATCCTCGGCACGCGTCGTGCTATAATGGGCGACAGTCGATCCGGCGGCTTTCGGCGGATGTGACGGCCACAAGGGACGTGCGGTGCGCTGGGGGATGATGGGCGCACCGCGCCGGGCCGTAACCGCTGCACCACTCCGGAATCTCCAGACCGACCGAATGTCCGTGCGCCCTTGACGCGCGCCCGGCTACCGGAACGGCAGTCACGTCGCTTCCGGGCTCAGGCCGAGTTCGCGCCGAGCGGCCACGGGTCGTGGCACGCGTGTGTCTGGTGTGCGGATCTCCCGCGGCGCCCGGCCGCGGCACATGGAGCCGTGCCGGAGTGCCGCCGGGAGAGATGCGTGGTCTGTTGGTCGTCCTTAGACGGAAAGGGATCAGTCGTGAAGTTCAGACGAATCGCAATCGTACTGTCGGCGTCGTTCGCCGTAGTCTGCCTCAGCGTCGCGCCCGCCGCGGCGCAGGTCGAACCGCAGGAACTCGTCGATCAGGTCAGCTTCGACGAGTATCAGTACTGCCTCGCCGAAATGCTCTACACGCACGACGGCGACAACCGCGGCTATGGCGCCCAGCACGACATGGCCCGCGACAACATCCGCGACGCGTTTCTGAGCTTCGGGCTGTGGACCTATCTGCACCCGTTCACCTATCAGGGCAACACGTACTACAACGTGGTGGGCGTGCGGAAGGGGCTCGTCACGCCGGGCGAGCAGTACATCGTCGGGGCACATTTCGACTCCGCGAACACGCCCGGCGCAGATGACAACGGCTCGGGCACGGCCGGGGTCATCGAGCTGGCCCGCATCTTCACCCAGTACGACTTCGAGGACACGCTGATCTTCATCGCCTTCGACCGCGAGGAGCAGGGCCTCGTCGGCAGCAGCGCCTATGCCAACCAGTTCCGCAACGACAACATCCGCGGCATGATCTCGATGGACATGATCGCCTACAACACGGGCATGGGCACGTGCGACGTCTACGGCCGCACGGCCTCCGACCCGTGGAAGAACGCGCTCGCATCCGCCGTGAATCGCTACAGCAACCTCACCGCCGTCGTCGGCGGGCAGCTCAACGGCAGCGACCATGCGCCGTTCGAGTCGATCGGCAAACAGGCGGCGCTGATCATCGAGGACTGGGGCAACCCGTGCTATCACCGCGCCTGCGACTCCGTCGATACGCCCGACTACATCGACTACGAGTACGCGGTCGAGATCACGCGCGGCACGGCCGGCCTGCTGGCGGAATCGGGCGGCCTGCTCGGTCTGGATACGCGCTGCGAGGCGTTGACGAAGTTCAAATCGCGCTGCAAACAGGGCGGCAACCTCATCATCAAGGCGGTCTTCGCCAATGACGCCTACGACGGCCGAACGGTCATCGTCGACCTCGACGACGGCGAGCTGATGGAACTGGCCATCAAGCGAAACAAGGCGAAGGCGAAGCTCTGCTGCTACGAAGGCGGGCACACCATCGCGCTGATCGACCCGCAGCGGTGCGCAAAGGAGAAATCGGTCAACTGTGGTTGACGCGCCCGGGGAGCGAGATATTGGCGGATGCCTGCGGGGGTGGCAGGGGTGGCAGGCATCCGCCGCGTTGCAGTTGACGGCGCGGGCGTTCCCCCTCTTCCCGAGCCGCGTGGCTTCAGCCCGCGCGATGCTGCGTTTTTGACGTCGCATTCGGTTTGGGAGCGCCGTACCCGTCCGTGCCAGGCCAGCGCCTGGCGGTCCCAGGGCGGCCTCCCGTCGCGAGCCGCGTGGCTTCAGCCCGCGCGATGCTGCGCCGGGTTTCGGCGCGACGCGGCCGCGGATAGCCTGCGTCACGTGTCCGAACCCGCCGTCACTTTCATCCTCGGCTGCACCGGCGCCGGCAAGAGCGGGCTGGGCCTGGCGCTGGCCGAGCGCCTCGGCGGGGAGATTCTCTGCGTCGATTCGATGACGGTGTATCGACGCATGGACATCGGCACCGACAAGCCCGATGCCGCCGCGCGGGCGCGCGTGGTGCATCACCTGCTCGATCTGGTCGAGCCGTGGGAAGAGTTCTCGGTGGCGCGGTTCGTCGCGGCCGCAGACGCCGCCATCGCTGACGTGTCAGCGCGCGGGAAGCCGGTCATCGCCGTGGGCGGCACGGCGCTCTACGTCAAAGCGCTCAGCGAAGGGCTGTTCGAGGGGCCGAGCGCCGACCCGGCCGTGCGTGCGCGGCTGCACGACGAGGCGACGGCGGCCGGGTGGCCGGCGCTGCATGAGCGGCTGCGCCGGGTCGATCCCGCGGCCGCCGGCCGCATCCACGTCAACGACGCCCGCCGCATTGTCCGGGCGCTGGAGGTGTACGAACTGACAGGCACGCCGATCACCGACTTGCAGCAGCAGTGGGACCGGCAGCGGCAGCGATACGACTGCCGGTTCATCGGTATCCGCCGCGCGACCGATGCGCTCAACCGCCGGATCAACGCCCGCGTACGCCGGATGATCGAGCGGGGGCTGGTTGAAGAAGTGCGGGCGCTGCTGTCGATGGAGCGTCCGCTCAGCGGGACCGCGCGGCGGGCGCTGGGATATGCCGAGGTGATCGAACACCTGGAGGGCGGCGTCCCCCTCGACGAGGCCGTGGAGCGGATCAAGATCAATACGCGGCAGTTCGGCAAGAATCAGCGCACATGGTTTCGACGGTTCCGGTCAACGCAGTGGCTCGATGCGGAGGATGACACGTCGGCAGACGCGCTGGCGGACGCGGCGCTGGCCGTGACAGGGGACGGCGGGCAAGCGTAGGCCGCCGGGCTTCAACGGTCGGGCGGCGTCTCAACGGGGCTCCTCCCCGCCATGCGAATCCGTCACGCGTCCCGCGGCGACCAGCAGGCAGGCCCAGCCCGCCAGGAACGCCGTGCCGCCGATGGGCGTGATCATCGCCAGGACGCGGGCGCCGGTGAGGGCGTAGGCGTAGAGGCTCCCGCTGAAAAGCACGATGCCGACCAGGAACAGTCGTCCCGACCAGGCGGCCGCGGCGCCGGGGCGGATCGAACTCAGCCACGATACCGCCAGCAGGGCGAGGGCGTGGTACATGTGGTAGCGGGCGCCGGTCTCGAAGATCGTCAGCATCTCCGGTGTGATGATGTTCTTCAGTCCGTGCGCGGCGAACGCGCCGGCCGCGACGGCCAGAAACCCGTTGACGGCGGCAATGCGAAGCCAGGTCACGTGCGTCTCCCCAGCGTAAGAACCCCCTCCCTTACGGTCGGGGCTCGGATTCTGCGGACGTCGCCTGGACGTCGATGACCTCGACGTGCCGGGCCGGCCCGCGGTCCGTCGGGGCAGCGCTGGCTTCATGCACGACGTATCCGCGGTCGGTCTGATGGAAGATCTTGATGCGCTCGGAGAATCGCCGTGCCAGGTACGCCCGCAGCGCCCGCCGGCATGGGCGGATCAGCAGCGCGAAGCCAACGGCGTCGGTCAGAATCCCCGGCGTCACCAGCAATGCCCCGGCCACGAAGATCATGGCCGCATCCACCAGTTCGCCCGCCGGTGCGGCGCCGTTCGAGAGTTCCGTCTGAATCCGCGAGAGCGTGCGGAACCCCTCGCGCCGGGCCAGGGCCGCGCCGATCACGCCGGTCAGCAGCACCAGGCCCAGGGTGGACTCCCATCCCATCCAGTCGCTGAGCCGAAGCAGCAGCATCAGTTCGACGAAGGGGACGACGGTGAAGAGCAGCAGCAGTCGGGCGAACATCGAGTCTCCGGCGATTCTCAAGGAAGCATCGCCCGTCCACGTCCGCCGATTGCGAGATTCACGGCTCGGCTCGGCGACAGGTCGAGCGGCAAGGAGATTCTATGCGCCAAATCGCGGACTGCGACCTTGCCGGTTGCGCGTCCCGGCAACGGGCCGTCCCACCATCGGCCTTGCGCCTGCCAAATCGGCGCAACCCGCGGACGATTCCTCTGACGCTAGAAATCGGTCCGCGCGAAACTCCACATCGCGAACGCCAGGACCACCGCCTCGAACAGCAGCGACGAGCCGATGGAGTAGATCGGCGGCTGCTTGAGTTGTCGCTCCTCGATCTCGCGGGCCAGTTCGAGATCTTCGCGCTGCTGCGGCGGAACGCCTTCCGTCATGGAACCCGGAAGAAGTTCGCTGCTGGTTCCGGCGTTGGCGAACCGTGCGGCCAGAATCGGAAGGTCGCCGGTCTTCGGGGGAATCCAACTGAGGACATAAACCGTGCGATAGGTCCACGATGTCTTGTCCATCCGGAAGGCTTCCATCAGAAGCGGCGCCTGGGAGACCAGCGCGAACATGACCCATGCGCCTACCGTCACCAGTACGCACGCCAGAGCGCTGCGTGCCTTGACCGCGACCACGGCGCTGACGCAATAGAGGTAACTGAACATCAGCACGAGCAATGGAATCGAGATCAGCAGCCCCGGCCGCCAGACGCCCCAGCGGAAGCCCATCACCAGGACGGTCAGACCGATGAACAGCGTCGCCTGCAGGAAGACGAACACCAGCCCGGAGAGATACCGATACAGAAACAGCCGCCAGCGGCTGATCGGCTTGGCGGCCAGCACTTCGACCGATCCAGATTGCAGCATCCCCGGAATCAGCTCGGCCGTGGCGACGATCATCAGCAGCACGCCGATCCAGCCGAGAAAAAGGCTCATGACATAGTAGATGATGACGCCAACGAGGCGGTTTCTGCCCAATTCCGACATCGGGTTGTAGTCGCCGCTCTCGGTGGAAGCGGCGCCGAAGAGAAAAACGGCCTTGCCATCCTCGAACCCGACGGACAGCAGGGCGAGCATGATCACCACCGTGCCGCAGACCAGCACCCAGAAAATCTTGCTGTCAATAGCCTGACGAAACCCGTCGACGATGAGCGCCCAAAGTTGCATGGATCCTTGACTCCCTGTCGCAGGTTCGTTCCGCAGCCGTGTGCAACTGAAACTTCACGCACCGCACGTGGAAGCCACGCGTGCGGAGTTTCTTCATTCGTTATTCGCTATTCGCCATTCGACATTCTACATCGGCCTCACGTCGCCTTCCGGGCCACGCCCACCGTCTCCGGCCGCGCCCCCGGCGCCGTGTCCGCGCCCATCGCCTCCACCAGGATGTCCTCCAGGCTGAACCGCCGCGGCTCGACCGAGTCGATCAGTACGCCGCCCCCTCGGAGCACGTCGATCAGCGCATTGACGCGCTTCGGATCGTGGCCCGGCAGGATGATGGCGCCGTCTTCACACCGCCCGCCCATGCTGGTGATTTTGTCCGTCAGCGCTTCAAATCCACTGGCGCAGCGGATCTGGTACTCAAGCGTGTGGTCGGTCAGTTCCTTCAGCGTTCCCTGGCGGGCGACCATGCCGCCGACGAGAATCGCGACGCGGTCGCACACCATCTCCAGTTCGCTGAGCATGTGCGAGTTGAGGAACACCGTCGTACCCGCACGCTTCAACTCGACCAGCAGTTCGCGGATCGCCCGGCGGCCGACGGGGTCCACGCCGTCGGTCGGCTCGTCGAGCACGACCATCTCCGGGTCGTTCATCAGCGCCTGGGCCAGGCCCAGCCGCTGCATCATGCCCTTCGAGTACTTGCGGATGCGCGTGGACGCCCACTGCGTCATGCCGACCCGGTGCAGCCATTTCTCGACGTTCGCCGCCCGCGTCTGCTTCGGCACTTTGGCGAGCGCCGCGTAGAAATCGAGCACCTGCGCGCCGGTGAGGTACCCGGGGAAGCGGTGGCTTTCCGGCAGGTAGCCAATGCGGGCGAGCTTGCCGCGATGGCCGATCGGCCGGCCCAGCACCGTTCCGTAGGCGCTGTCGGGCCGCACGACGGACATCATGATCTTCACCAGCGTCGTCTTACCCGCCCCGTTCGGCCCCAGCAGGCCGAAAATCTCGCCGCGACCGACCTGAATGCTGACCCCGCCGAGCGCCTGGATTCTGCGCCCGTAAGTCTTGCGCACGTCGATCATATCGACGGCCCAATTGGTCATTTCGGTGACGGCCAGATCCATGCGTTCGACGTTCCGGATACGGTGCGGGCCGCGCTGACGGCGTCCTGCCGCGGCGACGAACTCACGCACTGCTGGCGTACCATACCGGATCGTCGCGGGGGAAGCACGCACAGCAGCAACGACGACGGCGCGCGGACACAGGCGGACCCCGCCGTGACGCCCTCACCTCTCTTCACCCCCGCCCCACCGCGATCGCGGCCGCGCGCCGGCGCCCCCGTGCGTCGCGGCAAGAATTTGTCCGTTGAGCGCCATTCACTTTCGTCTGTCAGGTTCGCAGCGCCGCGGCGACCAACGTGACGAAGAGCTTGGGACGACCACGGTGCACCGGTTGCGACCTGAGCCCGCTTGAAGGGTTCTTAACACTGTCTTAGCAGAAGGATCGAGGAATTGAACATGCGTGCAACACAAGTTTCGGCCCTGTGGACTCGTCGCCTTGGATGCGTCGTCGCGGCCGCGTCGATGCTGGCGGCGGCTTCGGCGTCCGCGCAGACCACTGGCGCGGTCTTTACCGCGACCAACGGCGTGGACGGCAACGACGTGCTGATGTACCTCCGCGACACCGATGGGCGGCTGACGTTCGCCGACGACTTTCCGACGGGCGGCAAGGGCACCGGCGGCGGCCTCGGCAACCAGGGCGGCCTGTTGCTCAGCAGTAACAACAAGTGGCTGTTCGCGGTCAACGCCGGCAGCGGCGAACTGTCCGCCTTCCGCGTGCGCCGTGACCACCTCTCATTGACGGACATCATCTCGACCGGCGGTCAGACGCCCGTCAGCGTGACCGAATACGACGGCACGGTGTATGTGCTGGACGGCGCCGGCGGCGGGCACATCAGCGGATTCCGCGTGGACGACGCCGGCAACCTCTCCGCCATCGAGAACTCGATGCAGACGCTCAGCGGCGCGGACGTCACCGGTCCGGCTCAGATTCAGTTCAGCGCCGACGGCCGGGTGCTGGTCGTGACGGAGAAGGCGACCAACCTGATCGATACGTTCCTCGTCGACGACAACGGCCTCGCCGGCGCGGCGATGGTCCACGAGTCGAACGGCGCAACCCCGTTCGGTTTCGACATCAACCGCAAGAACGTGCTGATCGTCTCCGAAGCGTTCGGCGGCGCTCCGGACGCCTCCGCCGTTTCTACGTACAAGATTTCGCAGGACGGCTCGCTCAAGCTCAGCGCCGGCTCCGTCGCAACCACCGAGACGGCCGCGTGCTGGATCGTCAGCGCAAAGAGCGACCGCTTCACCTACACCACCAACACCGGCAGCGGCTCGGTCAGCGGCTATGGCATCAATCGCCGCAGCGGCGTGCTCGAACTGCTGGACGAAAACGGCGTCACCGGCATGGTCGGCGAGGGCACCGGCCCGATCGACGCGGCTGTCTCCCGCGACGGGCGGTTCATGTACGTGCTCAGCGGCCGTACGGGCGAGATCGTCTCGTTCGAAGTCAACGAGAAGGACGGCTCGCTGACCAACCTCGAACGCACCGACGGCCTGCCCGCGGGGACGAACGGGCTGATCGTGCGATAATCCGAAGAAGCGGAGCGATCCGCAGATTTCGCAGATTTGGCAGATTCACAGAGATGCAGGGACGCGGTTCCGACATCGCGGCGTGCTGCGGCCAGCGCCATCCCGCTCGGGGACGGGTGTGGGCGCCGGAAGAACGCGACAGCCCGGACGCGGTCCTCCCACCCTCTCTCTGTCTGCGAAAACCTGCGACAACCTGCGGATCACCTGTCCGCGTCGTTTATTGTCGGGCCGGGCGATCAGGATTGAATCGCCCGGCCCGACTTGTTTGAATTGGGAGCATGTCCAGAAGCCACGTACTCGGTTTGACGGCCGGTGAGCGGAGGGGGCGACAGAGTTCGCTCGTCACGCTTGCCCTGCTGCATTTGTTCCTGCCGTCTGCGATTGGCGTCGCGGCCGCGCCGGTGCGGGAACGCATCGACCGCTTCGAGGTCATCGGAGCGGTGGCGCGGTGGGCGGACGTGTCCAAACGCATCGAAAGCAGCAACGCCCCCGCACTGGTGGGGGCTGGTCGGTGGGCCGAACTGGCCGCGAAGCATCGGGACGCGATCGAGGCGACCACCACGCACGAAGCGTTCGCGGCCGCGGTGAACGTCCTGATCGACGAAGCGGGCGTATCACATTTTCACTACTACACGGATACCGAGCGTTCCTACTGGGATCTGCGCAGCGCTTTCGGCCGCGGACAGCCGGAAACACACGTGACGCACGTGGGCATCGTCTCGAAGCAGATCGACGGACGCTGGTTCGTCAGCGGCATCCTCGAGGGTTCACCCGCGGACGGGTCGAAGATCAGCGTCGGCGATGAGCTTCTCTCCGTGGCCGGCAAGCCCTACTCGGAAATCGAGGCGTTTCGCGGTCGCGAAGGCCGCCCGGTGGAGCTGCGCCTGCGACGTAAGCCGGACGTCGAGTTTGCGGTTCAACTGACGCCGGTGAAGGGGTCGCTCTACGAGGCGTCGCAGCGGGCCATGGTGGAGAGCGTTCGCGTCATCGAGCACGACGGCCTGAAGTTCGCCTATCTGCACGCATGGAGCACGCTCGGTCCGGGGCAGGAGTATAAGGAGGCGGCGAAACTCCAGCCGGAGGTCGACGGACTGATCGTCGATTATCGCGACGGGCACGGCGGCACGTGGTTTGCGGCCTCGCGGTTCCTGCTGACGGAGGGCGGTCGTTCGGAGGGGGGAGCGGCGCCGTCGCACTGGTACAAGCCTTACATCGTGCTGACCGCGGACGGGACGCGCAGCGCGAAGGAGATCGTCGTCAACGAGATCCGCAAGAAGGGTCGAGCGCTATTGGTCGGGACGGAAACGCCGGGCCACGTGACGGCCGTCGGCGGCATTCCGACGATCGGCGAAGACGCCATGCTCATGCTGCCCGGCTTCAAGTTCGACCTGGAAGGCCATCCGATCCATCCCGACATCCGCGTCGAGCGCGACATCCGCTACTGCGCCGGCGCGGATCCGCAACTCGACAAGGGCAAAGACGTGCTTGCCCAGATCGTGCGGCAGTGGGAGGGGGGGATCGCAAAGGCTGAATGATGAATGTCGAATATCGAATGTCGGATCGTCGAATGACGAATGACGAATGACGGATGACTCACATTCTTTCCAACGTCCTGATCCCCAGCAGCGACAATCCCAGCTTCAGGGTTCGCGCCGTCAGGTCGCACAGGCGCAGGCGTGACAGGCGG
>CAZYLK010000119.1:0-8334 GCA_964648365.1 uncultured Phycisphaeraceae bacterium | reverse complement strand
TCCCAGCTTCAGGGTTCGCGCCGTCAGGTCGCACAGGCGCAGGCGTGACAGGCGGACGCTGTCCGGCTCGGCGTTGATGACGCGCACGCCCTGCTTGCGGTCGTAGAACCGGCTGAAGTGCTTGCTCAAGTCATAGAGATAGTCGGTCAGGACGTTCGGCCGCAGGTCGGCGGCGACCTGTTCGATCGTCTCGGCGAAACGCAGCAGGCACTTGGCCAGCGCGATCTCCGTCGGATGTTCCAGGGCGATCGCGCCGTCCGGGCGGAAAGTGTCGAAGTCGATGCCGGCCTTGCGGCCAATGGCACGCACGCGGGCGTACGCGTACAGCATGTAGGGCGCTGTGTTGCCGTCGAGCGCGAGCATCGTGTCGAGGTCGAACTTGTAGTCCTTGATCAGGTTGTGCTGCAAGTCGAAGTACTTGATCGCCGCCAGGCCGACCGTTTCCGCGATGGCGTCCATCTCATCCGATGACATGCCGTGGCGGGCGGCGTCCGTGCCTGAAAGCCCGGCATCCCCAGCGGTATCGGCGTCGGCGCCCTCCGCGTCGTCCGCATCATCCGTCACGCCCGCGGCCGCGCTGCCGCCCGATTCCAGCACGCTTCGCGCCCGGGCCACCGCTTCGTCCATCAGGTTCTTGAGCTTCACGGTGCCGCCTTCGCGTGTCTTGAAGGGCGCGCCGCTGGCGGACAGCATGTTGCCGAAGCCCAGATGTTCGAGCGCAAGGTCATCGCCCGCCCAGCCCGCCTTGCGCACGGCCGCGAAGACCATCTCGAAATGCAGCTTCTGCGCGATGCCGACGACGTAAATGATCCGCTTCGCACCCAGCGTTTCGATGCGATGAACGATCGTGGCCAGGTCGGACGTGGCGTAGTTGTAGCCGCCGTCCGTCTTGCGGACGATCAGCGGCAGCGGCTCACCGTCGCGCGTGGTGAAGCCGTCGCAGAAGACGCACAACGCGCCTTCGCTCTCGCGGGCCTGTCCCTCGCGCACCAGCCGGTCGATCACCTGAGGCATCAAATCGTTGTAGAAACTCTCGCCGCGATCGATCAGCGAAACGTCCAGCCGCCGGTAGATCTCGTGGCAATGCCGTAGCGACTCATCACAAAACGCCTTCCAGACCCGCAGCGTCTCGGCGTCCCCACCCTGAAGCTGAACCACCGTCTCCTGCGACTGCTTCTTGAACGATTCGTCGCGGTCAAACAGCGACTTTGCCTCGACGTAGAACATCTCCAGGTTCGCGATGATGAGCTTGTCCGGGTCGGCGAGCACGTCCGGCCGGGTGCGGCGCAAGAACGCCACCAACATGCCGAACTGCGTACCCCAATCGCCGACGTGATTCTCGCGGATGACGTGGTGACCCTGAAACTCGAGAATACGGGCCACGCAGTCGCCGATGACGGTACTGCGCAGGTGCCCGACGTGCATCTCCTTGGCCAGATTCGGGCTGGACAGGTCGACCACGACGACCGTCGGGGTCGCCACGGGGTCGATCCCGAGGCGTTCGGCGCCGGACTGACCGGCCGACGGGACGCTCCCGAGCGCTCGCGACAGGTACGCGGGCGTCAGTCGAAAGTTGATGAACCCCGGCCCGGCGATGTCAGGCGCTTCGCAGCAGTCGGACACGTCGAGCTTTTCGATGATCGCGGCCGCGACGTCGCGCGGGCTGCGGCCGAGGCGCTTCGCGACGCCCATGGCGCAGTTCGACTGGTAGTCGCCAAAGCGGCCGTCGGCGGACGGGCGCACGAGCGGGTCACCTTCCAGGTCCAGTTCGGCCATGGCCGCGGCGACGCGGTCGGAGAGTTCTCGCAGAGTGGATTTCAACGTCTGTCCTTCCATGTTGCTGAGCGTCGTGGCGATTCTAGTGGCGGTTGCCTAGCATACAAACGCGGCGGGCGCGAACCGGCTGCCTGACATGTCCGGCGCGGGCCTGGGACCGTCAGGCTCCGGCCGGGTGGTATTGGAGAAAAGGACTCCGCCTCGGCGCAATGCACGTTTCAACGATCCATCTCGCAGCGGCGGACGCGGAGCAACTGATCGATCACGCCCGCCGCGACGCCCCGAACGAATGCTGCGGACTGCTGCTCGGGGTGCTTGACGACGGCGTCGCCCGCGTCGAGCGCGTCCTGCCGGCGGTCAATATCGCCGAGGGTGATCGTCGGACCCGGTATCAAGTGGATTGGCGGACGCTGATTCAGGCGTACCGCGATACCCGCAGAGGTGGAGCGGCCGTGCTGGGATCGTACCATTCGCACCCTACTGGCCGCGCGGTTCCCAGCACACGCGACGCGGAGTTGGCGGCGCCTGGGCAGGTCGTGCTGATCATCGCTTCGCCCGCAAGCACCGACCTTGAGATCCGCGCGTGGGTGCGCGACGAACGGCGCATGCGGGGTGTCCCGATGATCGTCGAGGCAGTTCTGTCAGCGCGGTGAAGTCGAGCCCGCCGGTGGGCCATTCGAGGTGCGGCGTGCAGTCTGCAAGTCCGCGGCTGGAAGCTGCTGGACGCCGGCGCCACACAACCAAGGGGCGTGCATTTTCAGCGCGAGCAGCTACGCCGTCGCCAGCTTAGGTACCGCCGTCGGCGCCGGGCCGTTGCGGAGCATTGCCCAGCGCGACAGCGCGTCCAGGTCTTTCGACCACGTGGACGCCAGCCGCCGGCGTACGAACTCACCGTACAGCCCGTCGAGGACGCCGGACAATTCCCGCAGGCGCATGAAGCGCTCCTCAAGAAACGCCGCCTTGTCCTTCTCGTCGGAAGCAGGCAGGACGGCGCTGGAGATGTTGCCGGTCTTGCCGTCGATCGTCAGCGGCCACTCGTCTGCGTTGGCTGCCAGCAGCAGACCCAGACGGGTGGGAAACTTGCCGATCGCCAATCCCGATCGCGCCTCCGGAGATGCGGCCGGGTCGTCACGGCGCACGCTCGTCTTGCCGGTGACGTCCCAGGGGCATGCCAGTTGGATCGACTTGTGAATGGCAAGTTGCACGCGCTTCCCGCCGGTGACGGCGACCTCGCCGTCGTCATCGACGCTGCGATGCCACAGCCAGAGCAGGAACTCGCGACCCAGGTAGTCCCGGCTGGGGTCGAAGTCGAGTTCCACGTCCGCCTGCGGCGGGTCGCACAGATAGGACGGCTCGACCTGATCCCACGCTTCGGCCAGCCGCGCGTGTTCGGCGAGGCGCAGGCCCAGTTCGCCCGGCGTCGCGGGCGCGAGCGTCAGCTTGAACGTGTCGCTGACCAGTTCCATGAACTTCTCGGCGACTTTCGTCGACGTGTTGCCGAGGTAGCACACGCCGTCGCCGAGATCGAAAAGGGCGGAAAAAGCAGCCGTGCGGCGAAAGGCTCCGTCACGCGCTTCTTCCTCGGCGCGCGCTTCGGCAGCTTCGCGGGCCTGACGCCGCTCGGCCTTGGAGAGGAATTCCCGCCCGCTTGCCTCCAGGGCGGCGGCTTCCTCCTGTAGACGATAACTCTTCACGATCGCAGCAGGCGGCGCCGTGCGGTCGAGCCGCATGGCCAGATGCACGAACCGGCCGACGCGAAGCGACTCCAGGTCGTCGAACTTCACATCGAACAGATGCGTCGGACGGATCCAGCCGGTTTCGACGCCGTCGATGCCGGCCACGCCGTTGCGCCCGAAGGCGTGCAGCCTGATCGGCTCCAACCACTCGGTCGTGGCTTCCGCCGGATGATCACCGGCCAGAAAGAACCGGCGAAACGTCACGGTTCCGGATGTGAATCCCACGTTGCTCCCTCGCGGTTGGGGGACGGGCCGGCGTCCGCCGGTCGGTCGTTTGCGCTCTGCGATCGTCGTCGGTGCGATGAGGTGTGAAACTCGTCGCTCATCCCGACGGACGGCCGCGGAGCATACGCCCCGCCGGATCGGACGCAATCCGTCATGGACCTGAAGGGGGCCGCGCGGCTTGTGAAGTGTTTGTCATCAGCGCCTAACCGATCGGTCCCAGCGGAGCTTACGTCGCGGCCAACAAAAGACGCGACATTCGTTTCACAGCCGGGGAGGAACGCCGGTTCGGACTGCTGGGACGACTTCCCGAGGCAGCAGCGAGCCGCGTGGCTTGAAGCCCGCGCGAACGTGCCCGGTGGGCATGGACCGCCACTGGGGCAGTGCGATTCGGTTCGGGCGATCCGCGCAGTCCAAGGCAGCGCTCGGCCGCGACCACGCACCGATGAAACAGGCAACTTCATCCGCGCTTCCCTCCGCTCTGCATCCGCGTTCATCCGCGTTCATCTGCGGTCGATATCCGCCGGCCGCGTGATCTGCGTTTGCGAAGAGGAAGGAACCGCAGATGAACGCGGATGAACGCGGATAGGAAGAAGATCCGTGGAGTCTACGCCAGTGTCTTGAGCATTTCCGGATCGTACGCGGTCAGCTCCGCGCCGGTCCGAATCTTCTCGACAAGATCGTGATTCGCGATGAACGGCCGTCCGATGGCGATCACGTCGAAACGGCCTTCGGCGATCGCGGCCGCGGCGGAGGCCGGCGTGTAGCTCCCGCAGCCGACCAGATTGCCGTTGTAGTGGCGGCGCAGAAACTCCGTCGCGCGGCCGCCGAGGTTTTCGAAGACCATCGAATCGTCGAAGATTCCGACGTGGACGTAGGCGAGATCGTCGCGGCCGCCGAGCTGGCGCAACAGGTACTCGAAGATCGGCGGATCGCCGGGATGGGGCTCCATGTTGAAGTATGCCCCCGGCGAAAGCCGCAGCCCCACCCGCGCGGGTCCGACGCGCTCGCGCACCGCCTCCACCACCTCCAGCGCGAAGCGGGCCATGTTGCGGATCGAGCCGCCGTAGTCGTCGGTGCGGCGGTTCGTATGGTGGTGGAGAAACTGGTCGATCAGATAGCCGTTCGCCCCATGAATCTCAACGCCGTCGAAACCCGCCTTCATGGCGTTGGAGGCGCCGTCGGCGTAGGCGCCCACGATGTCGAGGACTTCATACGTCTCAAGCGCCCGCGGCGTCTCGAACGTCAGTTCGGTCCGCGGCACGCGACCGGACGGCGCCACGGCCGAGGGCGCAACGGGCGGGCGGCCCTCGTGGTAGATCGAGTGCGATACCCGACCCACGTGCCACAGTTGCAGGAACATCCGTCCCCCGGCGGCGTGAACCGCGTCCGTCACCACGCGCCAGCCTGCGACCTGGGCCGGTGTGAAGATGCCGGGCGTATTTGGGTAGCCCTGCCCGTCCGGACGGACGATCGTCGCCTCGGAGATGATCAGCCCGGCCGCGGCGCGGCGGGCATAATAGGCCGCCATCGCGGCCGTCGGCACGAGGTCGTCGTCGGCCATGCAGCGTGTCATCGGCGCCATGAGGATGCGGTTCGGCAGCGTCAGAGCGTCGCTGAGCACATAGGGCTCCAGCAGTACGTCGGTGGCGGTGGTCGGCTGCGTGTCAGGCATCGGTCGGGCGCCTCTCGTGGGATCGCCGGTGGGTTCCTTCGGGCGCGGCACGGGCCATCCGAGGCGCCCGGCGTGAAGGACCAGCGTCCGCAGGACTTGTAGCGTTGATGGTTGTAGCGGGCCAGTGCGGCCATCCGCCGATATCCGCCGCCCATACTGGTACGACGGATCCGGCTGGCACGGAACGTGTAACCCCCTCTGGCAGCGAAAGCAGACCCCTGCGGCCGGCACGCAGCCAGGAGTTGACGCATGTTCCACGACGCCCGCGAAGCGCTCAAGTACATTTCCGGTCACGACGTGGCGATGGTCGATCTGAAGGTCGTGGGCATCGCGGGACAGTGGCTGCACGTGACCGTCCCGGCGGCGCAGTTCACCGAAAAACACTTCGAGGAAGGCGTCGGGTATGACGGGTCGTCCGGATCGGGCTTCACGACCGTGGAAAGCGGCGACGTCGTCGCCCGGCCGGAGCCGCGAACGGCCTTTATCGACCCGTTCTGGCGCGAGCCGACCTTAAGTTTCATCTGCGAGACGGTGGCGGCCGATACGCGCACGGCCTTCGCCCACGACCCGCGCACCATCGCCCGGCGCGCCGTCGAGTACATGAAGGAGGCGGGAATCGCCGACACCGCGCTGATGGCACCGGAGTTCGAGTTCCACGTGTTCGACCGCGTCAGCGTGCGCAACACGCAGTACGACACGTCCGTGGTGATCGAGTCGCACGAGACGGAGCCGGATGGAACGGTCGCCCGCATCGGCCCCCGCCGGGGCTACCTGCGTCTGCCGCCGTCGGACCAGCTTCACAACATGCGCTCCGAAATGGCGATGCTGCTGTCGGCGATGCGGGTACCGGTGAAGTACCATCATCACGAGGTGGGCGCGCCGGGCCAGTGCGAGATCGAGACGGAACTGGCGCCGCTGGTGACCGCCGCGGACCGGGCGATGCTCATCAAGTACGTCGTCAAAAACGTCGCCCGCAAGCACGGCAAGCTCGCGACGTTCATGCCCAAGCCGATCTACAGCGAAGCCGGCAACGGCATGCACGTCCACCAGAAGCTGGATCATCAGGGCGCACCGCTGTTTTTTGACAAGTCGGGGCGGAACTACGCCTCGCTGAGCGACCTGGCGCTGCAATACGTCGGCGGGTTGCTCTCGCACGGGCGGGCGATGACCGCGCTGACGAATCCGTCAACCAACTCGTTCAAGCGGCTGGTGCCCGGGTTCGAGGCGCCGGTAAACTTGTTTTTCTCGCTGGCGAACCGCTCGGCCGCCATCCGCGTGCCGAAATACGCCGTGGCGCCGGATCAGAAGCGCATCGAGTATCGCCCTCCGGATTTCACCGGCAACGTCTACCTGTCCCTGGCGGCAATGCTGATGGCGGGGCTGGACGGCATCGTCAGCCGCATCGACCTGCGACAGCACGACTTCGGCCCGTACGACCTGGACATGGCCAGACAGCCCGCCGAGCTTCGATCCAAGATCACGCCGCTGCCGCGCACGCTCTATGACGCGGCGCTGGCGCTGGAGGCGGATCACGCCTTCCTGACGCGCGGCGAGGTCTTCCCCGAGTCGTTCATCCAGAACTGGGTCGCCGCCCGTCAGCGCGAAGAAACGGCCGACATCGCCAGCCGGCCGCATCCGTATGAGTATGAGCTGTATCTGGATGCGTGAGGCGCAGCCTGTATGTCCTGTGGCACCAGTTCGCAGCCAAGAAAAAGGTGTCAGGATGATTTTTCTGACACCGGCCTTCACTATGCAAATGCCGTCCCCTGCGGAAGACGATACGAACGCGAACTCGTTCTACTGAAAAATCATCCTGACACCTTTTTCTTCGTCAAAGCCCCGGCGCCCATAGATAAAGAAACTGCGGCGTCCCCGCGGCCGGGGGCAGCGGGAGCGTTACGCTGAACTGGGCCGCCTGTGCCCCGCCGGGCGACGCCGGAACCGGGCCGGCGTAATAGTTCGCTGCGTACTCGTACGTCTTGCGATACGTTACGAGCTGTACCTTGTCGGCGCCAACGCGGTCTTTCAGCGTCTTGACCGTCTCGCGCAGCGTGGCGATGCGGTCGACCAGGCCGTTGTCGACGGCCTGCGTCGCGGTATAGACCCGGCCGTCCGCCAACCGGCGGATCGTCGCTTCGTCGAGCTTCGGCCGACCTGCAACGACGACCGCGATGAACTTCTCGTACATGTCGTTGACGATGGTCTGGAACAGTTCGCGCTCCTCGGCTCGCATCTGGCGGAAGGGCGAGCCGGAATCTTTGTGGGCGCCGGACGTGATCGCATCCGCCGCCAGGCCGATCTTGTGCATGGTGCCCGAGGCGTCGAAGGTCTGCATGATGACGCCAATGCTGCCGGTGACCGTGGTGGGCTGGGCGACGATCTCGTCGCAGGCGCAGGCGAGGTAGTAGCCGCCGCTGGCCGCGACGTCCATCATCACGGCCACCACCGGCTTACCGGTTTTTTCGCGGAAGTGACGGATTTCGTCATACATCAGTCCGCTGGCCGTCACCGCGCCCCCGGGCGAGTTGATGCGGATGATCACCGCCTTGACCAGCTTGTCCTTGCGGGCCTTGTCCAGTTGCTCGAGCAGCCGGCTGACGGGATCCTCGCTTTCGCCGAAGAGCGTCGGCGCACCGCCGGACATGATGAGGCCGTCCACGTCGAGCAGGGCGATTTTATCGAGTGCGTACCAGGCGTCGCGCTGCAGCACCTTTTCTTCCAGCCCGCGGTTCGCGGCCACCGGCGTAATCAGCAGGCTGTTCGGCAGGCACCCGTGAAGCAGAGGGCAGAGACCGACGGCGAAGGCAAGCGTGCATCTTTGTGAGCGGTTCATTGAGCAGTCCTTTGCGGGGGCGGAAGGGAATCAGGGAATCAGGGAGTAAGGGAGTAAGGGAGTAAGGGAGTAAGGGAGTAAGGGAGTAAGGG